>NZ_CP047475.1:2400000-2760163 GCF_010587385.1 Vibrio astriarenae | reverse complement strand
GGATGAGTCGATAAGAGGCGTTTAATCCAAGATGTCCGAATGGGGAAACCCAGTAGATGAAGAATCTACTATCACTTGCTGAATACATAGGCAAGTGAAGCAAACCGGGAGAACTGAAAACATCTAAGTACCCCGAGGAAAAGAAATCAACCGAGATTTCGTTAGTAGCGGCGAGCGAACGCGAAAGAGCCAGTGAGTAATAGCGGATTTATTAGAGGAATGAGCTGGGAAGCTCAATCATAGAGGGTGATAATCCCGTACTCGAAAATATTTCCGTGGTACTAAGCTCACAACAAGTAGGGCGGGACACGTGATATCCTGTTTGAAGATGGGGGGACCATCCTCCAAGGCTAAATACTCCTGATTGACCGATAGTGAACCAGTACTGTGAAGGAAAGGCGAAAAGAACCCCGGCGAGGGGAGTGAAATAGAACCTGAAACCTTGTGCGTACAAGCAGTGGGAGCAGATTTATTCTGTGACTGCGTACCTTTTGTATAATGGGTCAGCGACTTATATTTTGTAGCAAGGTTAACTGAATAAGGGAGCCGTAGGGAAACCGAGTCTTAACTGGGCGTATAGTTGCAAGGTATAGACCCGAAACCCGGTGATCTAGCCATGGGCAGGTTGAAGGTTGGGTAACACTAACTGGAGGACCGAACCGACTAATGTTGAAAAATTAGCGGATGACTTGTGGCTGGGGGTGAAAGGCCAATCAAACCGGGAGATAGCTGGTTCTCCCCGAAATCTATTTAGGTAGAGCCTTATGTGAATACCTTCGGGGGTAGAGCACTGTTTCGGCTAGGGGTCCATCCCGGATTACCAACCCGATGCAAACTGCGAATACCGAAGAGTAATGCATAGGAGACACACGGTGGGTGCTAACGTTCATCGTGGAGAGGGAAACAACCCAGACCGCCAGCTAAGGTCCCCAAGTACTAGTTAAGTGGGAAACGAAGTGGGAAGGCTTAGACAGCTAGGATGTTGGCTTAGAAGCAGCCATCATTTAAAGAAAGCGTAATAGCTCACTAGTCGAGTCGGCCTGCGCGGAAGATGTAACGGGGCTAAAACTAGTCACCGAAGCTGCGGCATCAATGGAAACATTGTTGGGTAGGGGAGCGTTCTGTAAGCGGAAGAAGGTGAGTCGAGAGGCTTGCTGGACGTATCAGAAGTGCGAATGCTGACATAAGTAACGATAAAACGAGTGAAAAACTCGTTCGCCGGAAGACCAAGGGTTCCTGTCCAACGTTAATCGGGGCAGGGTGAGTCGGCCCCTAAGGCGAGGCTGAAAAGCGTAGTCGATGGGAAACGGGTTAATATTCCCGTACTTGGTGTAATTGCGATGTGGGGACGGAGAAGGTTAGGTTATCAGGGTGTTGGATTACCCTGTTTAAGCTGGTAGTTGGGAAGATTAGGCAAATCCGGTCTTCTATTAACAACGAGAAGTGATGACGAGACTCTACGGAGTTGAAGTAACCGATACCACGCTTCCAGGAAAAGCCACTAAGCGTCAGATTACACTAAACCGTACTATAAACCGACACAGGTGGTCAGGTAGAGAATACTCAGGCGCTTGAGAGAACTCGGGTGAAGGAACTAGGCAAAATAGCACCGTAACTTCGGGAGAAGGTGCGCCGGCGTAGATTGTAATCCCTCGCGGATGAAGGTTGAACCGGTCGAAGATACCAGCTGGCTGCAACTGTTTATTAAAAACACAGCACTCTGCAAACACGAAAGTGGACGTATAGGGTGTGATGCCTGCCCGGTGCTGGAAGGTTAATTGATGGTGTTATCGAAAGAGAAGCTCCTGATCGAAGCCCCAGTAAACGGCGGCCGTAACTATAACGGTCCTAAGGTAGCGAAATTCCTTGTCGGGTAAGTTCCGACCTGCACGAATGGCATAATGATGGCCAGGCTGTCTCCACCCGAGACTCAGTGAAATTGAAATCGCCGTGAAGATGCGGTGTACCCGCGGCTAGACGGAAAGACCCCGTGAACCTTTACTATAGCTTGACACTGAACATTGAATTTTGATGTGTAGGATAGGTGGGAGCCTTTGAAGATGACACGCTAGTGTTGTTGGAGGCGTCCTTGAAATACCACCCTTTAACGTTTGATGTTCTAACGAAGTACTCGGAACGAGTACTCGGACAGTGTCTGGTGGGTAGTTTGACTGGGGCGGTCTCCTCCCAAAGAGTAACGGAGGAGCACGAAGGTTGGCTAATGACGGTCGGACATCGTCAGGTTAGTGCAATGGTAGAAGCCAGCTTAACTGCGAGACAGACAAGTCGAGCAGGTGCGAAAGCAGGTCATAGTGATCCGGTGGTTCTGAATGGAAGGGCCATCGCTCAACGGATAAAAGGTACTCCGGGGATAACAGGCTGATACCGCCCAAGAGTTCATATCGACGGCGGTGTTTGGCACCTCGATGTCGGCTCATCACATCCTGGGGCTGAAGTAGGTCCCAAGGGTATGGCTGTTCGCCATTTAAAGTGGTACGCGAGCTGGGTTTAGAACGTCGTGAGACAGTTCGGTCCCTATCTGCCGTGGGCGTTGGAGAATTGAGTTGGGGCTGCTCCTAGTACGAGAGGACCGGAGTGGACGAACCGCTGGTGTTTCGGGTTGTGTCGCCAGACGCATTGCCGAGTAGCTAAGTTGCGGAATCGATAACCGCTGAAAGCATCTAAGCGGGAAGCGAGCCCTGAGATGAGTCTTCCCTGGCACTTTAAGTGTCCTAAAGGGTTGTTCAAGACTAGAACGTTGATAGGCAGGGTGTGTAAGCGTTGTGAGGCGTTGAGCTAACCTGTACTAATTGCCCGTGAGGCTTAACCATACAACACCCAAGGGGTTTTGATGGACTCAAAGCAAGAATATTGAATGTGTGCACATTAACTTTTAAAAGCTTTCCGAATTAAGAATTTGCTTGGCGACCATAGCATTGTGGACCCACCTGATTTCCATGCCGAACTCAGAAGTGAAACGCAATAGCGCCGATGGTAGTGTGGGGCTTCCCCATGTGAGAGTAGGACATCGCCAGGCTTTAATTTCGACTTGTCTCGATGAGACGAGTCACCATAAAGTTTTAAGAAATATCTTAAAGTTTTATGTTGACTTACAGAGTCAATCGCGTATTATACGCATCCGCTTCGAGGTTAAGGTCTTGATAGCAAAGCTCTTTAACAATATAAACCTATCAATCTGTGTGGGCACTCGTTGATGATAATCCAAAATGAAGCTTAGGCTTCAACTTAGATTTCAATGAACTGAGTGACCAATCGATACTTAGTATCGGCACAGTCAATTCATTATCGTTCTGTTGGAACGATAATAGCTTTAAAATTACATTAGTAGTTTTGAAGTCAGTATTCATTGAGTCAGTTCTTCGGAACATCAAAATCTTAAATTGAAGAGTTTGATCATGGCTCAGATTGAACGCTGGCGGCAGGCCTAACACATGCAAGTCGAGCGGCAGCGACATGATAGAAGCTTCGGTGGAAATCATGGGCGGCGAGCGGCGGACGGGTGAGTAATGCCTGGGAATATGCCTTGATGTGGGGGATAACTATTGGAAACGATAGCTAATACCGCATAATGCCTTCGGGCCAAAGAGGGGGACCTTCGGGCCTCTCGCGTCAAGATTAGCCCAGGTGGGATTAGCTAGTTGGTGAGGTAAAGGCTCACCAAGGCGACGATCCCTAGCTGGTCTGAGAGGATGATCAGCCACACTGGAACTGAGACACGGTCCAGACTCCTACGGGAGGCAGCAGTGGGGAATATTGCACAATGGGCGCAAGCCTGATGCAGCCATGCCGCGTGTGTGAAGAAGGCCTTCGGGTTGTAAAGCACTTTCAGCAGTGAGGAAGGCGGGTACGTTAATAGCGTGCTCGTTTGACGTTAGCTGCAGAAGAAGCACCGGCTAACTCCGTGCCAGCAGCCGCGGTAATACGGAGGGTGCGAGCGTTAATCGGAATTACTGGGCGTAAAGCGCATGCAGGTGGTTTGTTAAGTCAGATGTGAAAGCCCGGGGCTCAACCTCGGAACAGCATTTGAAACTGGCAGACTAGAGTACTGTAGAGGGGGGTAGAATTTCAGGTGTAGCGGTGAAATGCGTAGAGATCTGAAGGAATACCGGTGGCGAAGGCGGCCCCCTGGACAGATACTGACACTCAGATGCGAAAGCGTGGGGAGCAAACAGGATTAGATACCCTGGTAGTCCACGCCGTAAACGATGTCTACTTGGAGGTTGTGGCCTTGAGCCGTGGCTTTCGGAGCTAACGCGTTAAGTAGACCGCCTGGGGAGTACGGTCGCAAGATTAAAACTCAAATGAATTGACGGGGGCCCGCACAAGCGGTGGAGCATGTGGTTTAATTCGATGCAACGCGAAGAACCTTACCTACTCTTGACATCCAGAGAACTTTCCAGAGATGGATTGGTGCCTTCGGGAACTCTGAGACAGGTGCTGCATGGCTGTCGTCAGCTCGTGTTGTGAAATGTTGGGTTAAGTCCCGCAACGAGCGCAACCCTTATCCTTGTTTGCCAGCACTTCGGGTGGGAACTCCAGGGAGACTGCCGGTGATAAACCGGAGGAAGGTGGGGACGACGTCAAGTCATCATGGCCCTTACGAGTAGGGCTACACACGTGCTACAATGGCGCATACAGAGGGCAGCCAACTTGCGAGAGTGAGCGAATCCCAAAAAGTGCGTCGTAGTCCGGATTGGAGTCTGCAACTCGACTCCATGAAGTCGGAATCGCTAGTAATCGTGGATCAGAATGCCACGGTGAATACGTTCCCGGGCCTTGTACACACCGCCCGTCACACCATGGGAGTGGGCTGCAAAAGAAGTGGGTAGTTTAACCTTCGGGAGGACGCTCACCACTTTGTGGTTCATGACTGGGGTGAAGTCGTAACAAGGTAGCCCTAGGGGAACCTGGGGCTGGATCACCTCCTTATACGATGATTATTGCGATGAGTGTTCACACAGATTGATTAGGTTTGTAAGTTAAGAGTAAGGAAACCTTTTCCAGATGGGGCTATAGCTCAGCTGGGAGAGCGCCTCGCTGGCAGCGAGGAGGTCTGCGGTTCGAACCCGCATAGCTCCACCATCTTTAAGTGTTCTTCCTTAAGAATCTTTAAAAATGGTTACTTCTTTTGAAGTGATTAGCTCTTTAACAATTTGGAAAGCTGACGAATAACAACAATCCCCATCTCTTTGAGATGCGTTGTTATTCAATTAAAAGTTCTCAAATCCTAAAACTACGGTTTTAGGTACCAACACACATTCAAGTGTTCTTGGAAGTATCGAAAGATACTTATATTTGAGTCCGGCAAAATCGAGTCTGCATCATGTATAAAAATTGCAGACAACTTTGGTTGTTTAAACAACAACTCGAAACTCCTTCGGGTTGTATGGTTAAGTGACTAAGCGTACACGGTGGATGCCTTGGCAGTCAGAGGCGATGAAAGGCGTATTAACTTGCGATAAGCCTAGATTAGATAGTAAAAATCTTTGAGTCTAGGATTCCTGAATGGGGAAACCCAGCACCATAAGGTGCTATCACTAACTGAATACATAGGTTAGTGAGGCGAACCGGGGGAACTGAAACATCTAAGTACCCCGAGGAAAAGAAATCAACCGAGATTCCGAAAGTAGCGGCGAGCGAAATTGGATTAGCCCTTAAGCTTTTAGTGAGACAGGTGAAGCCTCTGGAAAGTGGCGCGATACAGGGTGATAGCCCCGTAACCGACATCTCATCATCAGTGAAATCGAGTAGGGCGGGACACGTGATATCCTGTCTGAATATGGGGGGACCATCCTCCAAGGCTAAATACTACTGACTGACCGATAGTGAACCAGTACCGTGAGGGAAAGGCGAAAAGAACCCCTGTGAGGGGAGTGAAATAGAACCTGAAACCGTGTACGTACAAGCAGTAGGAGCACCTTCGTGGTGTGACTGCGTACCTTTTGTATAATGGGTCAGCGACTTATATTCAGTAGCAAGGTTAACCATCTAGGGGAGCCGTAGAGAAATCGAGTCTTAACTGGGCGTCGAGTTGCTGGATATAGACCCGAAACCAGGTGATCTAGCCATGGGCAGGTTGAAGGTTGAGTAACATCAACTGGAGGACCGAACCGACTAATGTTGAAAAATTAGCGGATGACTTGTGGCTAGGGGTGAAAGGCCAATCAAACCTGGAGATAGCTGGTTCTCCCCGAAATCTATTTAGGTAGAGCCTCGGACGAATACCACTGGGGGTAGAGCACTGTTAAGGCTAGGGGGTCATCCCGACTTACCAACCCTTTGCAAACTCCGAATACCAGTGAGTACTATCCGGGAGACACACGGCGGGTGCTAACGTCCGTCGTGGAGAGGGAAACAACCCAGACCGCCAGCTAAGGTCCCAAAGTATAGCTAAGTGGGAAACGATGTGGGAAGGCTTAGACAGCTAGGATGTTGGCTTAGAAGCAGCCATCATTTAAAGAAAGCGTAATAGCTCACTAGTCGAGTCGGCCTGCGCGGAAGATGTAACGGGGCTAAGCTATACACCGAAGCTGCGGCAATGACTTAGGTCATTGGGTAGGGGAGCGTTCTGTAAGCCGTTGAAGGTGGACTGTAAGGTCTGCTGGAGGTATCAGAAGTGCGAATGCTGACATGAGTAACGATAAAGGGGGTGAAAAACCTCCTCGCCGGAAGACCAAGGGTTCCTGTCCAACGTTAATCGGGGCAGGGTAAGTCGACCCCTAAGGCGAGGCCGAAAGGCGTAGTCGATGGGAAACGGGTTAATATTCCCGTACTTCTTACAATTGCGATGGGGGGACGGAGAAGGCTAGGTGGGCCTGGCGACGGTTGTCCAGGTTCAAGTGCGTAGGCTTGAGAGTTAGGTAAATCCGGCTCTCTTTAAGGCTGAGACACGATGTCGAGCTACTACGGTAGTGAAGTCATTGATGCCATGCTTCCAGGAAAAGCCTCTAAGCTTCAGATTGTAAGGAATCGTACCCCAAACCGACACAGGTGGTCGGGTAGAGAATACCAAGGCGCTTGAGAGAACTCGGGTGAAGGAACTAGGCAAAATGGTACCGTAACTTCGGGAGAAGGTACGCTCCTCGCGGTGAAGTCCCTTGCGGATGGAGCTATGGGGAGTCGCAGATACCAGGTGGCTGCAACTGTTTATTAAAAACACAGCACTGTGCAAAATCGTAAGATGACGTATACGGTGTGACGCCTGCCCGGTGCCGGAAGGTTAATTGATGGGGTTAGACTTAGGTCGAAGCTCTTGATCGAAGCCCCGGTAAACGGCGGCCGTAACTATAACGGTCCTAAGGTAGCGAAATTCCTTGTCGGGTAAGTTCCGACCTGCACGAATGGCGTAATGATGGCCACGCTGTCTCCACCCGAGACTCAGTGAAATTGAAATCGCTGTGAAGATGCAGTGTACCCGCGGCTAGACGGAAAGACCCCGTGAACCTTTACTACAGCTTGGCACTGAACATTGAGCCTACATGTGTAGGATAGGTGGGAGGCTTTGAAGCGAGTACGCCAGTATTCGTGGAGCCATCCTTGAAATACCACCCTTGTATGTTTGATGTTCTAACTTAGCCCCATTATCTGGGGTGAGGACAGTGCCTGGTGGGTAGTTTGACTGGGGCGGTCTCCTCCCAAAGAGTAACGGAGGAGCACGAAGGTGGGCTAATCACGGTTGGACATCGTGAGGTTAGTGCAATGGCATAAGCCCGCTTGACTGCGAGAATGACAATTCGAGCAGGTGCGAAAGCAGGTCATAGTGATCCGGTGGTTCTGTATGGAAGGGCCATCGCTCAACGGATAAAAGGTACTCCGGGGATAACAGGCTGATACCGCCCAAGAGTTCATATCGACGGCGGTGTTTGGCACCTCGATGTCGGCTCATCACATCCTGGGGCTGAAGTCGGTCCCAAGGGTATGGCTGTTCGCCATTTAAAGTGGTACGCGAGCTGGGTTTAGAACGTCGTGAGACAGTTCGGTCCCTATCTGCCGTGGGCGTTGGAAGATTGAAGGGGGCTGCTCCTAGTACGAGAGGACCGGAGTGGACGAACCTCTGGTGTTCGGGTTGTGTCGCCAGACGCATTGCCCGGTAGCTAAGTTCGGAATCGATAACCGCTGAAAGCATCTAAGCGGGAAGCGAGCCCTGAGATGAGTCTTCCCTGGCACTTTAAGTGTCCTAAAGGGTTGTTCAAGACTAGAACGTTGATAGGCAGGGTGTGTAAGCGTTGTGAGGCGTTGAGCTAACCTGTACTAATTGCCCGTGAGGCTTAACCATACAACACCCAAGGGGTTTTGATGGACTCAAAGCAAGAATATTGAATGTGTGCACATTAACTTTTAAATAGCTTTCCGAATTAAGAATTTGCTTGGCGACCATAGCATTGTGGACCCACCTGATTTCCATGCCGAACTCAGAAGTGAAACGCAATAGCGCCGATGGTAGTGTGGGGCTTCCCCATGTGAGAGTAGGACATCGCCAGGCTTTGAACATTATCTATTTGAAGCACGATTTAGATAAGACTTTAAATAGACCACTGCGGAGTGGTAGTTCAGTTGGTTAGAATACCGGCCTGTCACGCCGGGGGTCGCGGGTTCGAGTCCCGTCCACTCCGCCACTTATACTAAGCCCTAGTCGAAAGACTAGGGCTTTTTTACGTTTGTGCTTTTTGATTGAAGATAAAAATCGCTTTTATCTTCCACATTCACTTCAAGTTAAGAAGACTTGTCTGGCTCTTCGGTTGTAACCTGCAAGCGACTTTCTAGATTCGTCAGCTCTTGTACTTGATTAATCAGGTCCATACGACGGGCGTCATTGCTATCTGACCAAGTTAGGCCAAGGAATGTAAATAGGTCACCCTCATCGCGTTGATAGACAACATCGGCTGTAAACTCATCACCGTCTGGGATCGCTACAATGACCTTTTCAGGTATTTGAATACGGTTTGATACTAATACGCCAGCTCCTCCCATACTGATATCTTTTATCACAGCACGTCCCAATAGCTTGTTTTTGAACCAACCAGGCTGTTTCAATTGAACAGCAAGTCCATTAGCTTGCGACTTAAATGGCTCTTCAGGCATCCAAAAGTACCAGCGAATATATTTTCTTTTTGCTTCGTTATCTGACTTCATTCTGACTCATATTATTTTCGGCATAGCTCTAGTCATTAAAAACGACCATGTTGGCTAAAAGTAAAATGGCTAGACCTGTTTTCTTTGTTGTTTAGACGTCTAGATATCTGAATTTTGTGTGGTAGGATGTAGGAAATGAACAAGGAATGAGGCTGTAAAGTGGGAACAAATGTAAGACAGCAGATCGAAGCACAACTGAAGCAGAAGATCTTGTTAATCGACGGCGGCATGGGCACTATGATTCAAGATCATAAGCTTGAAGAGAGTGACTATCGTGGCGAGCGCTTTTCTGATTGGCATTGTGATCTTAAAGGGAATAACGACCTGTTGGTTCTTACTCAGCCAGAGCTCATTAAAGGTATCCATAATGAGTACTTAGAAGCAGGGGCAGACATTCTTGAAACGAACACTTTCAATGCTACGACCATCGCTATGGCCGACTATGACATGGAGAGTCTAAGTGAAGAAATCAACTTCGCTGCCGCGACATTGGCGAGAGAAGCAGCAGATGAATGGACTGCGAGAACGCCCGATAAACCAAGATACGTCGCCGGTGTTTTAGGGCCAACTAACCGTACATGTTCAATTTCACCGGACGTTAATGACCCTGGCTATCGCAATGTCACTTTTGATGAGCTCGTTGAAGCTTACTCTGAATCAACTCGCGCTCTGATCCGAGGTGGTAGTGATCTTATCCTTATCGAAACCATCTTCGATACGCTGAACGCGAAAGCGTGTGCTTTTGCTGTAGATAGTGTTTTCGAAGAGCTAGGTCAATCACTACCAGTCATGATCTCGGGGACGATCACGGATGCCTCTGGCCGAACGCTTTCTGGACAAACAACGGAGGCATTTTATAACGCGCTTCGTCACGTCAATCCAATTACTTTTGGTCTCAACTGTGCCCTTGGCCCAGATGAGTTGCGACCATATGTAGAAGAGCTATCACGTATTTCGGATACGTTTGTCTCAACACACCCAAATGCGGGCTTACCAAATGCGTTTGGTGAGTACGATCTGTCGCCAGAAGATATGGCGCTTCATGTCAAAGAGTGGGCTGAGAGCGGCTTCTTAAATATGATAGGTGGTTGTTGTGGTACAACCCCTGAGCATATTCGTCACATGGCACTTGCCGTGGAAGGCGTTGCTCCTCGACCTTTACCGGATATTCCAAAAGCTTGTCGTCTATCTGGTCTTGAGCCTCTAACGATCGAAAAAGAAACTCTGTTTATTAATGTCGGTGAGCGAACCAATGTTACCGGCTCGGCACGATTTAAACGATTGATCAAAGAAGAGCTTTACGATGAAGCACTTGAGGTCGCAAGACAGCAGGTCGAGAATGGTGCCCAAATCATCGACATCAACATGGATGAGGGGATGTTGGATGCTGAGGCTTGTATGGTCAGATTCCTCAACCTTTGTGCATCTGAGCCTGAGATTTCTAAAGTACCCATTATGGTCGACTCCTCTAAGTGGGAAGTCATAGAGGCGGGTCTTAAGTGTATTCAAGGTAAAGGCATCGTAAACTCTATCTCTCTTAAAGAGGGTAAAGAGAAGTTTGTAGAGCAAGCGAAACTGATTCGACGCTATGGCGCAGCTGTTATTGTGATGGCCTTTGATGAAGTTGGTCAGGCGGAAACGCGTGAGCGCAAATTGGAAATTTGTACCAATGCTTACCGTATCTTGGTGGATGAAGTGGGTTTTCCTGCTGAAGATATTATTTTTGACCCGAATATCTTTGCTGTTGCGACAGGTATCGAAGAGCATAACAACTATGCGGTCGACTTTATTGAGGCCGTCGCTGATATCAAACGAGATCTGCCTTATGCGATGATCTCTGGGGGGGTATCAAACGTCTCCTTCTCATTCCGTGGTAACAACTATGTTCGTGAAGCTATTCACGCAGTCTTCCTCTACCACTGTTTTAAAAACGGTATGGATATGGGGATCGTTAACGCAGGTCAGTTGGAGATCTATGACAACGTCCCAGAGAAACTTCGAGAAGCGGTAGAGGATGTGGTTCTTAACCGACGTGATGATGGCACAGAAAGACTGCTAGAAATTGCTGAAGAGTATCGCACCAATGCTGTTGGTAAAGAAGATGACGCTTCTGCTCTAGAGTGGCGTACTTGGCCGGTTGAGAAACGTCTAGAGCATGCCTTGGTGAAGGGCATCACAGAGTTTATCGTTGAAGATACAGAGGAAGCTCGAGTCAATGCGACTAAGCCACTTGAGGTGATTGAAGGCCCGCTTATGGACGGCATGAACGTGGTCGGTGATCTCTTCGGCGAGGGTAAGATGTTCTTGCCTCAGGTTGTTAAGTCAGCCCGTGTAATGAAGCAGGCAGTTGCCCATCTTGAGCCTTATATTAATGCCGAAAAACAAGCGGGAAGCTCAAACGGTAAAATCCTTCTTGCGACGGTGAAAGGTGACGTTCACGACATTGGTAAGAACATTGTTGGTGTGGTTCTGCAGTGCAATAACTATGAGATTATCGATCTCGGAGTCATGGTTCCATGTGAGAAGATCCTAAAAGTCGCTAAGGAAGAGAACGTTGACATTATCGGTCTCTCTGGCCTAATTACGCCTTCTCTAGACGAGATGGTTCATGTTGCTAAAGAGATGGAGCGACTAGACTTTGACTTACCGCTATTGATTGGCGGTGCAACCACCTCAAAAGCGCATACGGCTGTTAAAATCGAGCAAAACTACAAGAATCCAGTGGTTTATGTAAACAATGCGTCTAGAGCGGTGGGGGTATGTACCTCACTACTTTCTGATGAGCTAAGACCTAAATTTATCGAGAAACTTGATGCGGACTACGAGCGTGTTCGTGAGCAACATAGCCGCAAGAAGCCAAGAACAAAACCGGTAACGCTCGAGCAAGCTCGTGCGAATAAGGTTGCTATTGATTGGGCTAGCTACACGCCACCTCAACCTGCAAAGCCGGGGATTCATGTGTTTGATGATGTGAGTGTGGCAACACTTCGTCAATATATCGACTGGACGCCGTTCTTCATGACTTGGTCACTGGTTGGTAAATACCCGAAGATCTTAGATCATGAAGAAGTGGGCGAAGAGGCGAAGCGATTGTTCGCCGATGCTAACGAGTGGCTAGACAGAATTGAAGCGGAACAGCTGCTTAAAGTTCGCGGTATGTGTGGTTTATTCCCTGCAGCCAGTGTCGATGATGATATTGAAGTTTATACCGATGAGTCTCGCACGCAAGTCGCTAAGGTTCTGCATAACCTACGTCAACAAACCGAGAAGCCGAAAGGCTTTAACTACTGTCTGTCAGACTATATTGCGCCAAAAGGCAGTGGTAAGAAAGACTGGATTGGTGGCTTTGCGGTTACAGGTGGCATTGGAGAGCGTGAGTTAGCGGACGAGTTCAAAGCGCAGGGTGATGATTACAACGCGATCATGATTCAAGCGGTAGCAGACCGTCTTGCTGAGGCTTTTGCAGAATACCTTCATGAGCGCGTACGAAAAGACATTTGGGGTTATTCGCCGCAAGAGCAGCTCAGTAACGAGGACCTGATTCGTGAGAACTATCAAGGTATTCGTCCAGCACCAGGCTATCCAGCGTGTCCAGAGCATACTGAAAAGGGCAGTTTGTGGGACCTACTTAATGTAGAAGAGACGATTGGGATGTCACTTACGAGCAGTTACGCGATGTGGCCAGGAGCATCGGTTTCAGGATGGTATTTTTCACACCCTGACTCGCGCTACTTTGCTATCGCTCAAATACAACCCGATCAGGTAGCAAGCTATGCAGATCGTAAAGGTTGGGATCAGCTAGAAGCCGAAAAGTGGCTAGGTCCTAACATTAATGGTTAATTGATTAAGCCTAACTAGAAAGCCCCTCTCGATGAGGGGCTTTGTTTTGCTACCGAGAAAAATTACTGTTCAAACAGCTCTTGGTGTAAACGCTGTATTGCCTGTTTGGCTACAGATTCATGCAGAAGGAAGCATAAGTTATGTTGGCTAGCACCGTAACAAATCATGCGTAAGTTGAAATCTTCTAGCGTCCCAAAGACTTGCTTCGCTGAGCCTTTTGACGAGCTCATATTATTGCCAATAAGAGCGACAACACTTAGGTTGTGTTCAACTTCAACATGACAAAGCTCTTCCAGCTCTTCACGCACCGCCTGTGGAAGCTGAGGTGCGCCACCACTGGTATCTGTTTGATCAAGGGTGAGTGATACACTGATCTCTGATGTCGTAATAAGATCGACAGAGATCTTATGTTTAGCCAGGATCTCAAACACCTTTGCTAAAAAGCCATAAGCGTGGAACATTTTGGCACTGCGCAGAGTTACCATGGTTTGATTATTGCGAAGTGCTAGCGCACGGTACAGAGGCGATGTTTCCGCATGATGGCGAATCCAAGTTCCCCCTTTTTCAGGCTCGCGTGAAGATCCAACAAAAACAGGAATGTCGTGTCTGAGGGCAGGCACGAGCGTAGAAGGGTGAAGGATCTTTGCGCCAAAATTTGCCATTTCTGAGGCTTCACTAAAGCTTATCTCAGAGATTGGTGCCGCTTTTGGCGCGATTCGCGGGTCAGTCGTATAGATACCCGGGACATCGGTCCAAATTTCTAGGCCGGAAGCCTGTACAGCCTCTGCGATAAGCGCGGCACTATAATCACTACCACCACGGCCTAGTGTTGTGGTATCGCCGTCTTGATTTGAGCCAATGAAGCCCTGTGTAACAACCACTTGTTCTTTGCAAAGCGGAACCAGTAGCGCTTGTGCTTGTTGTGCTGTCTCTTCGAGATCCGGTTCAGCGCGACCAAATTGACTGTCCGTCTTGAGCACATCACGTATATCGAAACGAGTGGCGTTGATACCACGTTCGCGCATCAGTTGAGCGAGGATATGTGTCGACATCAGCTCACCACAGGCAACAAGATGGTCGGTGAGTTTTGTACTCGATTGAATAGACGCCGCCTCTGCCAAGCTGGTGACGGTATCAAGAATGGCGTACACCTCACTAGCCGCTTCTGCACCATTTTCTAGTTTAGATAGAATCGCTTCGTGAATATCAGCCAGTTGCTGTAGTACTGACGTGCGTTGCTCTTGGTCTTGTACGCCGTTTGCTAGTTCAACTAACAAGTTTGTGACACCAGAGCAAGCACTGCTGACCACTAGGCGGGTTGATGGGTGGCTCTCGATAATAGAGGCACAACGGCTCATTGCTTCAAAATTAGCGACACTTGTTCCGCCAAACTTAGCGACATTGAATGTGCTCACGGTAGTACTCCTGATACTTCAAAAATTAATACATCCAGTGTGTTTGAAGAGGAGTGAGCATTCAGAGGTGATATGAAAGTGAAATTACCTCAGAAGCTCATCATCAGGCCGTGCTGATGACAGTTGAAGGGATTCAGCCCATTCAACCGACAGGAGTGTATCGCATTGTGCTCCCATCTCGGCGCTACTCCCCCTGAGTGAATAGTATTGGAACTGCGATTCCACTATTACACCTGCCTGGGCAGCGCTCCTCTTCTGTTATTGTGTAATCATTGAACGGCTTTAGTATAAAAATGTCAATGAATATTTGAGCTTGGCAACAGTTTTACCATTTAGTCTCTTAAGGAGTGGTACTACCTCTATAATTAAGAGCCCAATAGCGAAAGTTACTCAACTGATAAATTTAGTTTGGGTAGCAGAGATGGAATAACAACAACGATATAACGGAGTGATGAATGTCTATCCAAAGCTTTTTTCCCCCAAGACGTGTATTGATGGGCCCTGGTCCATCGGATATCTCCCCACAAGTTCTTCAAGCGATGAGTAGACCAACCATTGGTCACCTAGATCCATTGTTTATTAATATGATGGATGAGGTTAAGTCGCTTCTAAAATATGCTTTCCAAACACAAAACGAGTTCACGATTGCAGTTTCTGCTCCTGGCAGTGCCGGCATGGAAGCGTGCTTCGTCAATTTGATCGAGCCTGGCGATAAAGTCATTGTTTGTCGCAATGGTGTCTTTGGTGAACGCATGCGTGAAAATGTGCTTCGAGTCGGCGGTGAGGCCGTTCTGGTGGATGATGAGTGGGGTAAACCTGTTTCAGTTGATAAAGTAGAACAAGCCTTTGCAGATCATCCAGACTGCAAACTGCTTGCCTTTGTTCATGCAGAGACGTCAACGGGGGCATTGAGTGATGCACAAGCCCTGGGAGCTCTGGCTAAGCGTCATAGCGCTTTGACGATTGTTGACACGGTGACTTCATTAGGTGGCGTACCACTAAAAGTCGATGAGTGGCAGCTTGATGCAGTCTATTCAGGTAGCCAAAAATGTTTATCGTGTGTACCTGGATTATCACCTGTGACCTTTTCTCCAGCAGCGATTGAGAAGATTCAATCTCGGTCGACACCTATCCAAAGCTGGTTTCTAGATCAAAGCTTGGTGCTGGGCTATTGGAGTGGGGATGGCAAGCGCAGTTACCACCACACTGCACCAGTAAACAGTTTATATGCATTGCATGAGTCACTCGTTTTGCTGCAAAACGAAGGGTTAGAAAATGCTTGGCAGCGTCATAAAGCGATGCATAACAAATTAAAACAAGGTTTAGAGTCTTTGGGGTTTGAGTTTGTTGTGGATGAGGCCTATCGTCTCCCACAGCTCAATGCCGTTTATGTTCCACAGGGCATCGACGAAGCGAAAGTTCGTAGCGAGCTTCTCAATGTGTTTAATCTTGAAATCGGTGCAGGGTTAGGCTCGCTTGCGGGTAAGGCGTGGCGCATTGGTTTGATGGGCTATGGTGCCTCTGAGCAAAATGTGGCGCTGTGTTTGAAAGCACTTGAAGAGAAAATCAAGTAAGCGCTTAAAATATCGAATAAAAAAATGGCGTAGGTGATTGTCTACGCCATTCAACTGTTAATTACTCACTCGCTGCGCTCGTTGTCCTTTCAGAGCTCACCGAATTCGCATTTGAGACTGTGCTACCTGCCTTGCTGGGACCAGCATAAGTGATGGTGGAAAAGTCAGTGTTTGGGAACAAAAATTCGCCCTCTGAGCGTATCTGCGCCGCTTTCAACTCATCACCCATTCCCAGGTGTGCCAACACCAAGTTTTTATAAAATGCTGGTCGCGGTTTGTTCTGGATAACATTAAGAGACCAATCAATATAAGATTGAATATAAGCCTTTTCACCGGTCTGCAAGCCTATATCGAGATAGGTAACGTAGACATCCCAATCATAACGCTCTTTCCATGCGAATGGGTTCGATACTCGCTCTAGGATCTCTGGCTCTTTGGGGTTGGAGCGTTCGTATTGTGTTAGAACATGGTTAGAGTGCAGTGCACTTGCCATGTACATGATCGTCAGTGTTGGGATAAGGATACTCGCTATACGCAGTAGGCTCTTGGTAATGGCAGAGAAGTGCAGAGTGCTGGTACGGATCACACGCTGATCAAGCCAATAGAGTAGAACGATTAGGGTAATCCAGTGTATCGCAGAGTGATAAAATGGATACTCGAGCTGGGAGTGCAGCAGTATCGGAACAAATAGCGCTAACAGTGCTAGTCGCGTGCCTTTTTTGGCTTGAACCATACGAGTGAGTGTGAGCACAGCCGCTACTATCAGGCCCAACAAGGGGACAATACCGCCTTCTACACCCCAGAAGAGGGTCTCGTTGTGGGGGTGATCCATCGCGGGCAAACCGGGAGGATAGTTGTTATTGATTTGATGCTGGCGGGCGGTATACAGAGTGTAGGTTGATTCAAAGTTACCATAGCCCCAGCCAGTGAAAGGCTTCTCAATCAGCATATCGAGCGCTTGTGGAAAGGTGTAACGTCTCGGGCTTTCAAGATCGGCTTTTTGACCAATAAAGTCTGATTTTTGCTGTGATTGAGCGGCGCTAAACCCAAGCGCAACACCAAGGATCACTAGGCCAATCCATGTGAATGCACGGCGTTTAGTGGAAAAGCGCAGTAAGTAAGGGATGATTAGGGCAACCCCAATGAGAGCAGCCAACCAACCCGTTCTCGATGAGAGAACCACTAACAGCGGAGTTGTCATTAGCGGGGTTAGGTAAAGGATAGCGGTATCACCTAACGAGCTGTATTTGTTGTTTTTTCTAGCGAGCAAGTACCCAGACAAGACCAAGCCCGTAGCAAGAAAGCTCGCCATTACATTCGGTTGCTGAAAGATGCCGTAAGGGCGATTAGCAACGGTGTTGTAGCCTAAGCCGTTACCTGGTTCTAAAAAGAAGTACTGCATAAAGCCGATGGCTGATTCAATCAGGCAGGCGAGAATGATGTATTCTAAGATGCGCTGTTTGTCTTTGTTGCTAAATCGAAATTGCTGAAGGACAACAAAAAACACAAATCCTGCCCACAAGCCAAGTAAGCGCGTTGCTGCCCCTTCAGCATAAGCGGCTGGATATAAAATGGGTATAGTAAGAAGACCACATGCGATGAGCAGACCAACAGTGAACTTATTGTACCGCAGATAGTGGTTGGTACTGATTTGATATAATCCCACCCCTATAGCCAAACTCATACCAGCCCAAACGGTATTGTTGAAGGAGAGGGCTAACCCTGAGCCGCCAGGATTAGGCATAAAAACATGCATCAGCAGTAAGAAAACCAGTGCTAGACAGGTGATAAAGGGCTGATTTAAAGGAATAACGGGTTTGCTCTGTTCCAGTTGTGTTCCACTCACATGAATTGTGGCCATAGCTTATCTAACTCTTTGTCCTTAAAAGAAGAAACCAGCATTCAGCTGGTTTCGTTATTCTATCTGATATGCCTACTTTAACATAGGTTTCAAGAACCGAGCAGTATGAGAACCTTCGACTTCACTCACATCTTCTGGAGTTCCTTCGGCAATGATTTGACCACCACCTTGCCCGCCTTCAGGTCCTAAATCGATGATCCAGTCAGCGGTTTTAACCACGTCTAAGTTGTGTTCGATGACAACAACCGTATTGCCGTGGTCACGTAATCGGTGAAGGACGGTAAGCAGTTGCTGAATATCGTGGAAATGCAGACCCGTTGTTGGTTCATCCAAAATATACAGTGTTTTACCTGTGTCTCGTTTTGAGAGCTCGCGAGCAAGCTTCACACGTTGCGCCTCACCACCCGAGAGAGTCGTAGCGGCTTGCCCCAAACGGATATAAGACAGACCTACGTCTACCAGTGTTTTTAGCTTGCGTGCAATGACAGGTACAGGCTCAAAGAAGTCATGAGCATCTTCTACCGTCATCTCTAACACTTCATCAATGGTTTTACCCTTGTAGCGAACCTCTAGTGTTTCGCGGTTATAACGCTTGCCCTTACACGCGTCACAAGGAACATAAACATCGGGTAAGAAGTGCATCTCAACCTTAATTACCCCATCACCCTGACAGGCTTCACAGCGACCGCCACGCACGTTAAAGCTAAAGCGACCCGGCTTATAGCCGCGAGAGCGGGCCTCTTGAGTGCCAGCAAAGAGCTCTCGAATTGGCGTGAAAATGCCAGTGTAAGTTGCAGGGTTTGATCTTGGGGTACGGCCGATAGGGCTTTGGTCGATATCAATGACCTTGTCAAAGTGCTCTAACCCTTCAATGTTCTTGTAAGGGGAAGGCACCTGAGTTGTCGCGCCGTTAAGCTGGGTATGCGCAATCTTAAAGAAAGTATCATTGATGAGCGTTGATTTACCTGAGCCAGAAACGCCAGTAATACAGCTAAATAGGCCAACAGGAAGCGTAAGGGTCACATCCTTTAGGTTGTTGCCTGAGGCGCCGGAAAGCTTAACCACTTTCTTGCGATCAATAGGCGTACGCTCTTTCGGGACAATGATCGCTTTCTCACCCGATAGGTACTGACCGGTTAACGAGTTCGGATTAGCAAGTATGTCATCCACTTTACCTTCCGCGACGACTTGGCCACCATGCACACCCGCTCCAGGGCCAATATCAATCACGTGGTCAGCCATGCGGATCGCATCTTCATCATGCTCAACAACCAGTACCGTATTTCCAAGATCGCGCAAGTGGGTCAGTGTTTGCAAGAGGCGTTCGTTGTCGCGCTGGTGGAGACCAATCGATGGCTCATCGAGCACATACATGACACCAACAAGTCCTGCACCGATTTGGCTTGCTAGGCGAATACGCTGCGCCTCACCACCCGATAAGGTTTCTGCACTGCGTGATAGGTTGAGGTAGTTTAAACCGACATTTACAAGAAAGTGCAAGCGGTCATTGATCTCCTTCATCACCTTGTCGGCAATTTGTGCTCGCTGGCCTTCAAGCTCCAGCGTTTGAAAGAAATTAAGGGCATCAGCGATACTCAATTCAACGATTTCAGGCAGTGTGGTTTCGTTGATGAACACATTGCGAGCTTCGATTCTTAAACGCGTCCCATTACAGCTCGAACAAGATTTGGTGGAGATATACTTCGCCAGATCTTCTCGTACAGAGTTTGATTCGGTATCTCGGTAGCGACGCTCTAGCGTGTTGAGGATCCCTTCAAAAGGATGGCGTTTTACACGAATGTCGCCACGATCATTAACGTAGTGGAATTCGATTTCGGTACGACCAGAGCCTTTGAGGATCACCTCTTTCATCGGCTTCGAAAGTGATTTGAAAGGGACATTCAGATCGAAATCATAATGACTCGCCAATGAGGTCAGCATTTGGAAGTAATAGTAGTTCTTTTGATCCCATCCGCGAATGGCTCCTTCAGCCAGGCTTAGTGAATCATCGACAATGACTCGGTCTGGGTCAAAATACTGCTGTACCCCAAGGCCATCACATGTGCCACATGCACCTGCAGGGTTGTTGAATGAGAACAGACGTGGCTCAAGCTCTTGCATACTGTAGCCACAGTGAGGACAAGCAAAATTGGCCGAGAAAACGACCTCTTCACCTTCATCATCCATAGGGGCGACAACCGCAATACCACCAGAGAGTTCAATAGTCGTCTCAAACGACTCGGCAAGCCTTTGTTGAAGATCATCACGAACCTTAAAGCGATCGACAACCACCTCAATTGTGTGCTTCTTATGCAGTTCTAAAGGTGGTGGATCAGAAAGATCGCAGATGTCACCATCAATTCGAGCGCGGATAAAGCCTTGTGCAGCTAGGTTTTCAAGTGTCTTAACATGTTCGCCTTTACGCTCTTTGATAATCGGAGCCAGCAGCATCATTTTGCTGCCCTCTGGCATTTCGATGACTTTATCTACCATCTGGCTGATGGTTTGCGCAGCCAATGGCACCTTGTGAGTAGGACAGCGAGGCTCACCAACGCGGGCATATAGGAGGCGTAGGTAGTCATACACCTCAGTAATCGTGCCGACGGTTGAGCGAGGGTTATGTGACGTTGACTTTTGTTCAATAGAAATCGCCGGAGAGAGGCCTTCAATATGGTCAACATCTGGTTTTTCCATTAGAGACAAGAACTGGCGAGCATAGGCAGAGAGAGACTCTACGTAGCGTCTTTGACCTTCGGCGTATAGAGTATCAAACGCAAGTGAAGACTTACCCGAGCCAGATAGACCCGTGATCACAATCAGTTTGTCTCGAGGGATGGTGAGATGAATATCTTTCAGGTTGTGGGTTCTCGCCCCACGAACTTCTATGTTGTCCATAATGGCTTCGCTGTAAACTCCGAGTGGAATAAGTATTACATAGTGTGCGCTGTGTTCAAAGAAAATACTGTTTATAAAAACAGTAAGGCCACTCATGTGAGCGGCCTTAGATTAAAGTTTAGAGCGGATTTGGCGCTTAGCTAGATTTTTGCGTCGCGTGTTTACCAAGCTCTGCTGCTTTCTCATCTTTAAGGTAAAGATTTTCAAAGCAGTAGTTGGTTGCCTCGATGTAGCCTTCTACGCTACCACAGTCAAAACGCTTACCTTTGAACTTATACGCTAGAACACAGCCCGCTTTTGCTTGCTTAAGTAGCGCATCAGTAATCTGAATCTCACCACCTTTACCCGGTTCTGTGTTTTCAATCAGTTCAAAGATATCTGGTGTCAGAATGTAACGACCGATGATGGCAAGATTGCTTGGCGCAGTGCCTTTCTCTGGCTTCTCAACCATGTCATCAACACGGTAGATATCATCTTTGATCATCTCACCTGAGATCACGCCATACTTGTGAGTTTCATCTTCTGGCACCTCTTGAACAGCAACAATTGAGCAGCGGAACTGTTTAAACAGAGCAACCATTTGAGCGAGAACGCCTTCTTGTTCATTCACACACAGGTCATCAGCCAGAACCACAGCGAAAGGTTCATCACCAACAAGTTCACGGCCTGTTAGAATCGCATGACCTAAACCTTTCATTTCGCGCTGGCGAATGTAGGTGAAGTTTGCACTGTCAATGATCTCACGAATATCAACCAGCAGCTCTTCTTTGTTGGTACCGCTGATTTGATGCTCAAGCTCGTAGTTCTTGTCGAAGTGGTCCATGATGGAGTGTTTGCCACGCCCGGTCACAATGCACATGCCATTCATACCGGCTTGAATTGCTTCTTCAACGCCGTATTCGATCAGTGGCTTGTTAACGACTGGCATCATCTCTTTAGGCATGGATTTTGTTGCTGGTAGAAAGCGCGTACCGTAGCCTGCCGCTGGAAATAGACACTTCTTAATCATGTCAAATAGTCCTATGTGTTTTAGTTATGTCATGCTGCTAGATTATCACTGCATAGATGACTTAAGCATGAACCCTGATGGATTTTGTCTCGGGGAAGACTGACTCAAGTCTTAAACGCTAATCTTGCAACAGATAGTGATCCGCCCATGCTATCGCTTGTGACCGCTTTTTAACAGAGAGTTTGCGAAATATTTGATACAGATGTGATTTAACCGTGTGCTCAGTAATGCACAGAGTTTCTGCAATTTCCTTGTTCGAAGAGTTCGGTAGGCTCCTTAGTATTTGTAGCTCGCTAGCTGTCAGATTAACCACGACGGCAGGCTTTGGTGGTTTGAGAGTTTTCCGATAGTAGTGGAGTAATTGGCTGGTGACCTTTCTGGGAAGCCAGTTTTGACCATTGATCACCTCTCGCACCCCAGTTGCTATTTTATCTGTAGTTTCTGTTTTGAAAAACAGTCCTTTGAGATTGCCGTATTTGAGCAGTTCATCCGTGGTCAATCTTTTGGTGACATTGATGAGAATGGTATCAAACTCAGCAATATCAATTTCGAGCAGTGCAAGCTTTTTCAAAAGTGTGCTGCTTGATGAGTAGTCAAGAATGACTATTTTATTCAGGTGTCTAGGTTTCTCTTCGCAAAGGCCTTGTGGGTTTGTTTTGTAAATTTTTGTTTTTAGGCATGCCTCTAGTCGATTGATATGCATAAAGTTATCTTCTGGGTTCTGACACAAAAAATAGAGAGTGCGAGTATAGATTCCTCTCATAAAAGACGATCTCCTTAAT
Source organism: Vibrio astriarenae (assembly GCF_010587385.1). NCBI lineage: Bacteria > Pseudomonadati > Pseudomonadota > Gammaproteobacteria > Vibrionales > Vibrionaceae > Vibrio > Vibrio astriarenae. The sequence continues at coordinate 2,737,634 of NZ_CP047475.1, read as the reverse complement.
CATTATTGTGTCTTTCATAAAAGCACAACAATACCTAGCTAATGGCATATCCTGTGAAAAGTGCGTGACGGTATAAAAAATAACGCTTTGGCAATGAAATTAGGTCTTAGAGTTATTGATATCACTCGCAATTTTACAGTTTGCAAGGGGCTACAAAACCTGCTTTCAGGTGGATAATAGAGTTTGCAAACTAGGCGATATCTGGATAAGCATGTTATCCTATCGATTGTCTTTTGAAACGAAACAAGAATACGGAGCGAAACATGGCTAGCCGTGGAGTAAACAAAGTTATCCTGGTCGGTAACCTGGGTAACGATCCTGAAATTCGCTACATGCCAAACGGCGGTGCAGTAGCAAACATCACTATTGCTACTTCTGAAAGTTGGCGTGATAAAGCGACTGGCGAACAGCGCGAAAAAACAGAGTGGCACCGTGTGGCGCTGTTCGGTAAGTTAGCGGAAGTTGCGGGTGAGTATCTGCGCAAAGGTTCGCAAGTTTACATTGAAGGTCAACTTCAAACGCGTAAATGGCAAGATCAAAACGGTCAAGACCGTTACACAACTGAAGTGGTTGTTCAGGGCTTCAATGGTGTAATGCAAATGCTGGGTGGTCGTGCTCAGCAAGGTGGCGGTATGCCAGCTGGCAATCAAGGTGGCCAACAGTCTTGGGGTCAGCCTCAGCAACCGGCTGCTCAAGCTCCACGCCAACCACAGCAAGCTGCGCCGCAACAAAATGCACCTCAGCAGCAACCGCAATATAATGAACCACCAATGGATTTTGATGACGATATTCCGTTTTAAGGATATCTCAGCGGTTCGATGATTATTGTTGATTTAGTAAATAACCCCAGCTTTATTCGCTGGGGTTATTTTTTTGTCGTAAAAAGACAAAATTTTCCTTAAATATCCATTAGAGTTCTAAGTTTTGTTGAGTCGATAGATATTAGTGATTAATGAACGTCAGGTTGCGAGAGTAATCAAGGATAGTTCTAGTTTTTTTACATATTTTACATCAATATCTCGACTCTCGATTGGGCACTCTTTTATACTGCGTACTTGAGAATGTAAAGGAAGCATTGCAACGGATGGCAAGGTATACACCTACCCTTAAATTAAGCACTCGGCTGGTGGCGTTTGTTACTATGATAGTAATCAGTGCGACCTTTATCCTATTTATTGGTGGTGCCCTGTCTTTTAAGCGTATAGGTCAAGAGTATATTCACCAATCACTCGCGGGTATTGCTGAGGTGGTGGATAAAGAGATGGAAGACCCAGACGCTGCCTATTCAATGCAGCGTTGGATTCCTAAAATGCTCCAGGCAAGTAATATTGTCGAAATGCGTTTGTCCTCAGAAGCGGGCGTCATTTACCGCTACAAAAACACCTCTTCACGTGCAGATAAGCATCTGTTGATGGAGAAAGAGTTCGACCTTGAACGCAATCCCGGTTATGTCATTGTTTTTACAGTAATGCCTCCTTATCTAGGCTATAGCTATTCCATTGGCGCAATGTGGTCTATCACCTTGGCGTTTGGTTTGATTACCTTTTGTTTAGTGCGTGGTGTTGGTTGGCTTAAACTCCAGCTCTACGGTTCAGAACTGCTGGAAGAGCGCGGCCGAATGATATTAGCGGGTCGTGTTGAGCAGTATGCACGCGGTCATGAACAAGAGTGGCCGTATACGGCAAGTGAGGCTTTAGATAAGTTAATTGCTGAGTTGCAAGATGCTCGGCAAGAGCGAAGCCGATTTGACACATTTATTCGTAGTCAGACCTTCTTGGATAAGGTGACTGGCAACGCTAACCGCATCTTATTTGACAGTAAGTTGGACTCAACACTAAACGAGAGTGGTTCTCGTGGTGGCGTGTTGATGCTACGCATTGATGATTGGGATGCACTAAAAGAGTCAAATGATAAATCATCTGTCGATCACTTCGTTGTTCAAATAGCTGAGAGCCTTTCCGCGATTATTCAGCGTTACCCCGATGCCATGCTATCTCGTTATTACTCAAGTGATTTCGCGCTGCTTATTCCGCATCAAGGAAGCAAAGAGCTGGCAACGATTGCCAACAGTTGCATTAAGCAGCTAGAAAAATTAACACCCTTGTCTCCGCTAGACCCTGATGATTGGTGTCATATTGGTGTCACCATGTATCAAGAGGGTGAGCATCCAAGCAGAATTATTGGTGAGACGGAAACGGCAGTAAAGAGCGCTCAACTACAAAGGGCGAGTGGATGGAGCAATTTTGAAAAACAGGCGGTAGAGAGCTCTGATAGAGGTAGCGTACGCTGGCGCACACTGTTAGATGAGGCGCTTCAGCCTGAAAAACTGATTTTATATACGCAACCTTGCTACCAGCTCAAAGCCGATAATCAGAAATCTCTGATTCACAATGAGGTGTTTATTCGCCTTAATGACCCTGAAAAAGGCGAGCTGAAAGCCTCTCGGTTTGGTTTGGCTGTTGAGTCGGTTGGTTATGAAGCGCGTGTTGATAAGGCAACGCTCATCCGCGTGCTGAAAGAGTTAGAAGCAGGTCGATTGCAAGGCAATATTTCGGTCAATATGTATGTGAAGCCTTTTTCGGACAAGGTCTATTTGCGTTGGTTTAGAGATGAGCTATTGCAACTGACCACCAGTATGCGCCAAAGGCTGTCTTTTGAGTTTGTCGAAGGGCAGTTGGTTGAGCACCTAGATTATATGCGCCCAGTGATTCGGATGTTGACTGGTCTTGGTTGTAAAGTTGTTGTTGGCCAAGCTGGAAGAACGATAGTAAGTACCTACTATCTAAAGGATTTAAATATCTCATACTTAAAATTACATAGAAGTTTGATTAAAAGAATCGATCAGCGTCATGAGAACCAGTTGTTTATTCGCAGTATGCTCGGAGCATGTGAAAGTAAAGATGCCATCGTGGTTGGTGTTGGTGTTGAAACAAAAGCAGAAGTAAAAACATTGCGTGATCTAGGGGTTTCCGGTGTGCAGGGACGGCTATACCAAAGTGAAGCGCCGCTGCTTATTGCAAAGAAGAATTCAAATAAAATTAAACAGAGCGACGATATGAGCCAGGTAATTAAACCGGGACGACGTAATCGTTGGAAGAAAAAGTAAGTCAGGAAATGATAAATTCGCTAATTCAAAGATTGAATAAAAAAGAGGTCAATGAAGCGAGCTCAATCGCCATTATTCAGCCCGCTGCTATTTATCTTTTGCATTCAGTAAAAAAAGAAGACAAGCAAATCTCAGTATCGCCTGTCGTTGACATATTACCTTTTGAACCCTCCGGCTGGGAATCGACATTATTTTCAGCGTTAAAGGCGAAATCGGCGCAAGGACGAGTGGACGTCATCTTGCATTCTGGCTTGTATCAGTCGTATCAAATAGAAACGCCTAAGCTGCCTAAAGAAGAGTGGCCGGTTGCACTGCCTTTTCTTTTAAAAGAGCTGTTGACGGAACGCGTGACGGAAGTGGTCGCAGATGCTTTTGCTTTACCAACAGGCAATAAAGCTCAAGCCTATGTCGTGCGCAAATTTTTGGTGATGCAGTTAGTTGAGGGCTTATCTTTGATAGGCTGCTCGCTGGGCCGTTTGACGACAGAAGAAGAGGTCTGGGGTGAGTCTGCTGGTGAGCTTGGTGACTTCCTTTTGCTGCAGCGCAGTAAGGGCGGACAGTTCCGCTTGAGTGCTTATCAACAACATCAAGTCGTTTTCCAACGAACTCTGCGAGGTGTGGTCGCCCCCGTCACGGGTGTTGCTAGCGCTGCACTGCAAGTTGATAGTCTCGCGTTAGAGCTGCAGCGCTCCATTGACTATCTGAGCTCACAAGTGAAAGGCGTGTCATTTCATCAGCTTCATGTGTGCTGTGACGAAGAGCAGCAACAAGAGTTAATCGAAGCACTGAATGAGCGTTTGAGCGTTAAGAGCTTGGCCTTGACCGAGGAACCGACGGAGTCGGGGCCGATCCTGGCAAAAACCGCTTCGGGTCTAAAGCGCATACAAATAAACCTATTCCCAGCTCACCTTAAGCCAAAGAAAGCGTTTTTCACCTTGACCAACGTGGTGGTGAGTTGGGGGATCGCTGCTGTATTACTGGGAGCGGTTTATGGTGCTTACAGTTGGCAGTTGAGTCAGTTAAACAGCGAGCTGACGATTGTTAATCAAGAGCGAGCCACACTGACATCACAAAAAACGGAACTGAATAAGCAGCTTGAAAAGCACCGCCCATCCTCTGAAAAAGTCGCTGCGGTTGAGCGGCTAAAGAAAGAGGTATCAGCGATGAAAGGCGCGCTGGAGGTGATCAACAATTACGATGAATCACAACAAATTGGCTATTCCGGTGTTATGCGTTCGCTGTCGGAATTAGGGCGCAATGATATTTCACTGTCGAGCATCTATGTTGATCAAGCCAATCTTGACCTTAGAGGTTTAGCGCGAACCGCTTCTTCTGTCCCTAACTGGGTAAACCAGTTTAAACAAGAGGTCAGCTTGGTGGGCCGCAGCTTTGAGCAGTTGAATATTGGGCGCAATGACGATGGCATTGTCACCTTCGAGCTTAAAACCAAAAAAGGACAGCAGTAATGAATCAGTATTGGCAGTCCTTGAGTGACAAATTTGATGCGATGAGCAGCCGTGAGAAATGGTTGATTACGGTATGCGGTTTTGTTGCCGTGATTATGTTGATGGTGACGTTGGCCATCGACCCTATATTGAACAAGGTTTCAGTCGCACAGAGACAGTTGGCAAGCATACAGTCATCGAATCAGATCCTGCAAGGTGAGCTTCTGCAGCTGACGGCTCGATTGAAGCAGGATCCCAACAAAGAGATTGATATCGAGTACAAGCGCTTGCTTAAAGACTCGCAAAAACTCTCTGAGCAGCTTTCAGGTGTGGTTGATCAACTTGTCACCCCAAGCCAGATGTCACTGCTGTTAGAAAACGTATTGCAGCAGTCGCAAAAACTCAATCTTGTCTCTCTTAATTCAATGGGAGCAGAGCAACTTCGCTCTACTCAAGGAGATGCAAGCAACACCTATTTCATTCACCCGGTTCGTATTGAGTTAACCGGTAAGTACTTTGACGTATTGGCTTACTTAGAAGCCTTGGAATCACTGCCCGTTAAATACTATTGGCGTAAGTTTCATTATCAAGTGGAAGAGTACCCTCAAGCTCGCTTGATCATGGAGGTTTACACATTGGGTGCACGTAAGGAGTTTATCGGTGGTTAAACAACTTCTTTTCATTACGCTGGCAACGATGAGTGTCGGCAGTTATGCGGCGCAAGACCCTACCGCCCCGCTTGGTTGGAGTGCGCCGAAAAAAAGCACGACACCTGTGAAACGTAGCTATCGAGTGCCCAAATTGAACAGCATCATTTGTAAACCTGAGCAAGCCGATTGTAGCGCCATTTTAAATAGTCGAATTGTTGCTACTGGCGACAGTGTTAACGGATATCAAGTCAACAAAATTACAGATCAATATGTGACCCTCACCCGCGCGGGCAAGCAATGGAAGTTGCAAATGTTCACATTAGACATAAAAGAATAAGGTATTGGTAAAGTCATGCGTAAACTCATTATAGCCATTGCAGTGGCATCGCTAGCCGGTTGCTCAATGGGACATCGAGACCCAGTGGAAGCAAAAGGTGCTTTGAATGAAGCGATTAACGAAGCCAATAGTCGCGCCTTAACTGAGCTGCCAAGCTCAGTAGAATCGGATTTGATGCCAGATTTAGATGGATCTGGCGTGAGCAGCTATGAGACGGTAAAGCGTTATCGAATCAAAGCGGATGAAGTCGAGGCAAGAGCTTTCTTCACCAGCTTAGTTCAAGGCACTGAGTACAGTGCCGCTATTCACCCCGCCGTGCGCGGTGCCATTACCGTTAACTTGACCGATGTGACATTGGATGAAGTGCTAGCGGTTGTACGCGATCTCTACGGTTATGAAGTGAGCCGTAAAGGAAAAGTGATTCAGGTATTTCCAGCCGACCTACGTACAGTGACGATTCCGGTTGATTACTTGCAGCTTAGTCGTAACGGGCGCTCTTTGACTTCCATAACCACGGGGACGATCACCAATACTGATGACAGCTCGAATAACAACAGTTCTTCAAACTTTTCATCTTCAAGCAGCTCATCAAGCTCAAATTCTAGCTCTTCAAACAGCACGTCCTCTCGAGGTGGTACTGAGATTGAAACCATCAGTGAGAGTGATTTCTGGCCTCAACTATCGACAGCAGTATCGCAGCTAATTGGCTCTGGTGACGGTCGCAGCGTAGTTGTTACACCGCAAGCGGGTGTGATCACCGTGCGAGCTTACCCTGACGAACTGCGAGAAGTGCGTGAGTTCTTGGGTATTTCTCAAGAGCGCATGCAGCGTCAGGTTATTCTTGAAGCGAAGATCCTAGAAGTGACGCTGAGTGATGGCTACCAACAGGGCATCAACTGGTCGAACTTATCCTTTGATGACGGTGCAGTGGTGATTGATCGCTTAGGTAACAGCGTTCTTCCGGGGATGGATACGATCGGCAGCTTGCTTGGTGGACAAACCAACGTCACGATCTCCGATGGGAGCTTTGAGGCGGTGTTGAGCTTCATGGGCACCCAAGGCGATCTCAATGTACTCTCCAGCCCGCGAGTGACCGCAACCAACAACCAAAAAGCCGTGATCAAAGTCGGTACCGATGAATACTACGTGACAGACTTTTCAAGTGTTGTCGGTTCAGGTGACAACTCAGAAGCTTCTCCAGACTTTGAATTGACGCCGTTCTTCTCGGGTATTGCATTAGATGTGACGCCACAAATTGATGATGGTGGCAACGTATTGCTGCACGTTCACCCTTCAGTTATTGAAGTGGAAGAGCAGGTGAAAGAGATTGGTTTTGGTGACCAGTCGGTAGTCTTGCCGCTCGCAAGAAGCTCGATCCGTGAATCAGATTCTGTGATCCGTGCTCGTGATGGTGATGTGGTTGTTATTGGTGGCTTGATGAAATCAAGCACGTCAGAAGCGGTATCGAAAGTGCCGTTCTTAGGGGATGTACCCGCGCTGGGGCACTTGTTCCGAAATACCACTGAATACACGGAAAAAACGGAGTTGGTTATCCTGTTAAAGCCCACCATCGTTGGTGTTAACACCTGGCAGAAAGAGCTTGAGCGTTCAAGAGACTTGCTGCAAGAGTGGTTCCCAGAGCAGTAAGCTGTTGATCTAAAAATGTATCTAGAACACTTTGGTCTTTCTCAATACCCGTTCCATCTAACTCCAGATACCGAGCTGTTTCTGGGGTTAGAGTCGCACTATGAGGCGATCCAGACAGTGCTGTCGGCATTGCAAATGGGCGAGGGTTTGATCAAGGTGACAGGAGAAGTGGGGTCCGGTAAGACCATGGTTTGTCGTATGTTGATCAACCATCTATCGGATGTCGCTCAGCTAGTTTACTTACCGAACCCTGCGTTAAGTGGGGATGAAGTCAGAGTCGCCGTCGCAACCGAGCTTGGACTTGAGTCGACTTCGCGTTTGTCGATTGTGGAAGAGATTCAATCTCACCTCATTGAACTGTCTAAGCAGGGGCTGAGAACGGTCGTGCTGGTGGATGAGGCCCAAGCCCTTTCTGATGAGGCTCTTGAGGTCTTACGCTTGTTCGGCAATCTAGAGACCGAACGGAATAAACTGCTGCAGATTGTGCTTTTAGGTCAACCTGAGCTTGATGAACGTTTGTCGCAGCACCACCTGCGACAGTTTCGTCAACGTATTACATTTAGTGCTCAGCTTCGTCCGTTAACGCTTGACGAGGGTGTGGCTTATATTGATGCGAGGCTCAAAGCCACAACAGAGCAACAAGACATCTTTTCATTAGCCGTTAAAAAAGCGATTTGGCGCGCGGGAAAGGGCAACCCTCGCTTGATCAACCAGATAGCCCATAAAGCCTTGATATTGGCCTTTAGTCGGCAAACCAGTCATATCAATAATGAACATCTGTTTGCTGCGATTCACGATACGGTGGATAGCTGCAAACCTAAATTTAAAACCCCTATGCTGTGGGGGTGGAGTAACTCATGAGTGTTATTAATAACGCCTTGTCAGAGCTAGCGAACAAGCAGAGTGAGTCCAAACACTCGATCGAAAAGGCGGATATTGTGCCTGTGAAGCGCCGAACTGTGCTGCCCTGGGTAGTTGGAACCTTTGCACTGACCATCGCTGTTGGAGGTTGGGCGGTGTCTCAACAGTCCAAACAAATACGCTATGCTGAGTTTGAAAGTGTAGAGAGTCATTTGGCTGCGCAAATACCAGAGCAACCGAGTGATGTTAGCCCTCAAACACCAATAAACTCTCCCACACAAAGAGTGGCAAATAGCTCATCGGCAATCTATTCAGCGCAGTCAAAGACAGTGACTGAAGTTGCTATTGAGCAGCCGGCCGCTGTGAGTACACAGAAAACACACACACAATCCAAGCCTGCTGTTCATACTAAACCCGTGGAGCAACCAATGCTTATCGCGAAAGTCGATGCACCTGCTCCGAAGCAAAGCATGATGATTGAGCAGGTTGAGCTGACCAAAGAGCAGCTTGCAAGAAACGCAGTACAGCGTGCTAAAAAAGCCATTGATGCGAATAACATTCAAGATGCCCTCTCATCGTTTAACGAGGCGCTGCGACACACCCCTTATGATGAAAAAGTTCGTCAACAATATGCGGCGCTTTTCTACGGTAAAGGGGATGCACGCAAGGCATTCGAGATCCTTCAATCAGGTATCCAGCTCAATCTAGATGGTGAAACGCTACGCATAGCGCTGTCGAAGATGTTGATCAAAGAGAAGCAGCATGAGGCAGCATTAACCCCATTGGTTCCGTTATCTGATACGCCTTCACTTGAGTATCTCTCTTTGCGTGCCGCATTGGCACAAAAAGCCGATCAAGATGATCTTGCTCTCGATAGTTATCAGCGTTTGGTCAGCCTTGACGCAGAAAACGCTCGCTGGTGGCTTGGTTTAGCGATCCAACAAGAGAGACAGCTCGATCTTGAGAGCGCAAAAGCGGCTTATCAAAAGTCGTTAACTACGATCGGCATCTCAACACAATCACAAGCCTTCGCTCGTGAGCGATTGAAGTTAATTCGCACCTTACAGGAGAGCGGCAGTGAAAATTAAGCTAAGAAAACGCCTTGGTGACCTACTCGTTGAGGAGGGGGTCATCACCGAGGAGCAGGTCCAGCAGGCACTTACTGCTCAGAAGTCGACAGGTCGAAAGCTAGGTACGGCACTTATTGAGCTTGGTTTTTTGACTGAGGCGCAGATGCTGAACTTCCTGTCTCAACAGCTTAATCTGCCGTTGATTGATCTTAGCCGCGCCCAAGTTGATGTCGATGCGGTGCAGATTCTGCCTGAGGTGCATGCTCGTCGCTTACGAGCGCTGGTTATTGGACAAACAGAGACGTCACTTCGCGTCGCAATGAGTGATCCTGCCGATCTCTTTGCTCAAGAGTCGCTGCTCAGCCAACTCCCAAACCACTCCATCGATTTTGTTATCGCGCCAGAGAAACAGATCGTAGAAGGGTTTGATCGCTACTATCGCCGCACCAAAGAGATCGCCTCATTTGCAGAACAGTTACAAGCGGAGCACCAAAGCACTGACGTGTTTGATTTCAGCCTCGTTGATGAAGACAGCGAGAGTGATGATGTAACGGTTGTTAAGCTGATAAATTCGCTGTTTGAAGATGCGATTCAGGTTAATGCCTCTGATATCCATATCGAGCCAGACGCTAATGTATTGCGTATCCGTCAGCGTATTGATGGTGTCTTGCATGAAACCTTGTTGAATGAGGTCAACATCGCGTCAGCTCTGGTTCTGCGCTTGAAGTTGATGGCGAACCTCGACATCTCAGAAAAACGCCTGCCACAAGATGGCCGCTTTAACATCCGCACTAAAGGCCAATCGGTTGATATCCGTATGTCGACCATGCCAGTGCAATACGGTGAGTCGGTGGTGATGCGTTTGCTTAACCAGTCAAGCGGTGTTCGTGCGATGGAAGAGTCAGGTTTGCCGCCAGAGCTGCTTGCTCGCTTCCGCCGCCAGCTAAAACGACCACACGGTATGATCCTCGTAACAGGCCCTACCGGTTCGGGTAAAACCACCACGCTGTATGGTGCCCTCTCTGAGTTGAACAAGCCGGGTAAGAAGATCATCACGGCGGAAGATCCGGTCGAATATCGTTTACCGCGAGTCAACCAGGTGCAAGTGAATCCAAAGATCAACTTGGACTTCTCTACCGTACTGCGTACTTTCTTACGTCAAGACCCGGACATTATTCTGATTGGTGAGATGCGTGACCAAGAGACCGTCGAGATTGGTTTGCGTGCCGCTCTAACGGGTCACTTAGTATTGAGTACCCTTCACACCAATGACGCAGTCGACAGTGCTCTGCGTATGATGGATATGGGCGCGCCAGGCTATCTGGTGGCCAGCTCTGTACGTGCGGTACTCGCTCAGCGTCTGGTAAGAAAAGTATGCCCAGATTGTAAAACCGAAGATACGGTGGAAACCCATCGTGAACAGTGGCTGTCACAACGCTTCCCTAACCAAGTCGGCGCGACGTTTATGCGTGGTAGTGGCTGCCAGAACTGTAACCTAACCGGTTACCGTGGACGTATCGGTGTATTCGAGCTGCTTGAGTTTGACCAAGCGATGATGGACTGCTTGCGCGGGAATGATGCGGTGGGCTTTGCTCAACAAGCACGAAAAGCAGAAGACTATAAACCACTGTTAGCCTCCGCTATGGAGCTTGCTTTGCAAGGGGTTGTTAGCCTCGATGAGGTAATGACACTTGGTGAAGGTGATACTTCGGGTAATGCCGAAGCGATCATGATGTAGAGGTTTGTATGCCTACTTATCAATATCAAGGGCGCCATCTTGATGGTAACAAAGCCAACGGAAAAATCGAAGCTGCAACTGAAGAACTGGCAGCTGAAGCGTTGATGAACAAGGGGATTATTCCTACGCAGATATCAGAAGGCGGCTCTGGTGGCCTCAACCTTGATCTGCAAAGCTTGTTCACTCCAGCGGTACCGTTGGAGGTGTTGGTGATTTTCTGTCGTCAGCTATACAGCTTGACTAAGGCAGGCGTACCACTGTTGCGTGCAATGCGAGGTTTGACCCAAAACTGTTCCAATAAACAGTTGAAAGAAGCACTGGAAGAAGTGTGTGCCGAACTAACCAATGGTCGCGGTCTTGCGGCTTCGATGCAGTTACATTCTCGTGTGTTTAGCCCCCTGTTTGTCTCCATGGTAAACGTTGGTGAAAATACGGGTCGTTTGGATGAGGCGCTGTTGCAACTGGCTGGTTATTACGAGCAGGAAGTGGAAACTCGCAAGCGAATTAAAACCGCGATGCGTTATCCAAGCTTTGTTATCAGCTTTATCGTGATCGCCCTTTTTATTCTGAATATTAAGGTGATACCGCAATTCACCAGCATGTTCAGTCGTTTTGGTGTCGATTTACCACTCCCCACACGCATCATTATCGGCATGTCAGAATTTTTTGTTGATTACTGGGCATGGATGTTAGCGGCAATTTTTGGTGGCCTGTTTGCGTTTCAGGCATGGGTGCGCACGGCAGAAGGGCAAGAAAAGTGGGGCAAAATCCGCCTCAGAATCCCGATTGTCGGTGGCATCGTCAATCGTGCCTTAATGGCGCGCTTTTCTCGAACGTTTGCCTTGATGCTGAAATCAGGCATCCCGTTAAACCAGTCTCTCGCATTGGCGGCAGAGGCATTAGACAACAAATACCTCGAAGCTCGTTTGCTTGAGATGAAATCACAAATCGAGTCGGGCAGCACGGTGTCATCAACCGCGGTGACGAGTGGTATTTTTACCCCACTCGTTATTCAGATGATCTCGGTGGGTGAAGAAACCGGTCGTATCGATGAGTTGTTGTTGGAAGTAGCGGATTTCTATGAGCGTGAGGTGGACTACGATTTGAAAACTCTTACCGCACGTATTGAACCGATCTTATTGCTGATTGTCGCTGGGATGGTGTTGTTGTTAGCCCTTGGTATCTTCTTACCTATGTGGGGAATGCTAGATGCTATCAGAGGTTAGTTATGGCGGATAACTATCGGCGCTTACAAACTGCAATATGGGGTTGTGTCGTGCTTTTATTGATTGCCGTGTTTTTACAGCATTGGCGCAAAATGGAAAGACCGATAGTTGATACAGCATTTATCATTGCAGGCAAAGTGATTTTAGAGCAAGCAAATATTTATCACCAAGAGTGGCTATTACTGAAGCAGCCTACTAGCTTGTTTTTAGATGGTCGAGATTTATACATCAACAATAAAGGGTGGGTTGTCCCGATTAACTCTCTAGGGGAGATGGATTGTTACTATTGGTGGTCAGCGCTTTATCCGGCAAATCAGATACTGAAAAGTGATTTTGAGTCAGTCGAATCTGAAGTTAACGGAAATGACTACCATTGTTCGTATTATGGTAACAATCAGAGCTTATCCATTAGTCTTGTGAATAATAGGTTTTCGGTTGATGTGACTTTGGTTGCTAAATGATGAAATAATGTTGTAACGAGTGTTCTTGTAGGAGAAATACTCTAGTATAATGTGATCTTGTTTCAAGGGATGGGTTAAACATATGAAAAAGAACCAACAACGTGGCTTTACACTAGTGGAACTTATTGTAGTTATAGTCGTTCTTGGTTTGTTAGCGGTTGCTGCACTACCGAGATTTGTTGACGTAACAGAAGAGGCTAAAAAGTCGAGTATTGAAGGGGTTGCAGGTGGCTTTGCTACTGCAGTCCTTTCAGCTAGAGCTCAGTGGGAGGCTGAAGCTCGTCCTAACATCAGTTCAGATAATTATGTCAATTATGACGGTACTGAGTTTTGGCTGACACGTGCAACCAATAATGGTGGGAATGATACGGGTTTTCGCAATGGGTACCCTTATGCCCTCAAAACCAGTGACTCAGCTCCGGGCCAAGGCACGACGAATGCTCGCTGTATCGAGTTAATGGAGAACCTTCTTCAAAGCCCACCAAAGGTCGGTACGGTTGCACAAGCTTCCTCAGACTCCAGTTATAAATACTCAGCTGAAGCTGATGGCGCTGCAGACACTTGTACCTACGTTCAGCGAGAGGGCTCAAGCGAGCACGAGTTCGTTTATGAACTCACAACGGGACGTGTAACTGTCACGTTAGAATAATTAGTTCGAGATTTTTAAATTTAATATGAGAGATAAAATCATGAAAAGACAAGGCGGTTTCACACTAATCGAATTGGTGGTAGTCATCGTTATTCTGGGCATTCTGGCAGTTACTGCTGCGCCTAAGTTCCTTAACCTTCAAGAAGATGCACGTAAATCTTCACTACAAGGCCTGAAAGGCGCTATGACAGGAGCGGCAGGCATCGTGTATGGCAAAGCAGCAATTAATGGCGTAGAAAGAGAAAGTGATGATAGTGTAGAGGGCATTGCTACAGTATATGGCTACCCGTCAGCAACTTCAGCAGGCATTGCGTTAGCAGTTACTGGTCTATCTGAAGACTGGAGTGGCTTCGAGAGTACCTCTGGTGCAGTTAATACATATGTGGTTACTTTTAAGGATGATTCGCTTGATGCTGGAACTGTTGAAAGCGGAAATTGTTTCGTTTACTACCAACAAGCCACAAGCACTGCTGTTGGCACAGAAGCGAATGCATTTGTAGTTGATTCTGGCTGCTAATTGCTTAAGTGTTAGTTTTAAAAAAGGCCAGCCATTGCTGGCCTTTTTTAAGGAAAAGCTATGAATAATAAAGGTTTTACATTAATAGAGCTGGTTGTTGTCATTGTTATTCTCGGCATTTTAGCTGTAACAGCGGCACCTAGATTTCTTAATTTGCAGGAAAATGCGAGAAAGTCCTCTCTACAAGGCTTAAAAGGGGCCATGGAAGGTGCGGCTGGAATCACTTACGGCAAGGCTGCAGTCGAAAACCAAGAACGGTCTTCTGCTGCGGTAGACGTAGCAGGTATAGAAACTCGATGGGGCTTTCCAACGGCAAGCTCAGCAGGTATCGAGGCAGCCGTTACAGGTTTAGATAGTAATGATTGGGTTTTGTCTCATGAAGGGCAATCCAATGACGATACGGCCTACACTGTTGTGACATTTTACGATGCTGATAAAGAAGGCGATACGAGTGCGATTACTGATACTGGTTGTTACGTAAGGTACGATCAAGCACAAGGAACAGAAATCAATCAAGTTGCTTCTGCTACTGTTTTTGATGACAACTGCTAGTTAGTTTCTCCTAGGTTGAGTCTTTTTTTGGGCTCGACCTAGTATCAAAAATAATGTTGATTCTCAAATTGTGCTCTCATTGTTAATTTACTGATTGCCCTATACTTTGTTCTATCTAATTCACATTTAAGTGTCTCTTCATGACCAAGAAAAACGGATTTACTTTAGTCGAATTGATCGTTGTGATCCTTATCTTGGGAATCATGTCTTCCTATGCTGCCAGCCGATACCTCGGAAAAAGTAGCTTTTCTGCGTATACCTACCAAGAAGCCGCTGTTTCTGTTATTCGTCAGGTTCAAGTTAATCGTATGCAATCAAATTTGCATGATGAGTCTGGTGACTTAACTCCGTTTATTTTATCTGTAAAAGATCAATGCCTTGGTTCGCTGTACTCCTGTGTGCAAAATGATCCAAATATAACTCAACGTAGTGATCTCATCGCTATCGATTCAGGCTCGTTTTCAGCCAGAGAAATGTGTCCGACAAATTCAGCTGTAGATTCTGTGAGTTTTGATTTGTTGGGTAATCCCGCACTTGATAAAAACCAGCCTGATCCTAAGGTGCAAATAACGATAGATGATGGTGAAGTCGTGGCATTTCTTTGCATTAACTCTCAAGGGTATGTATCGAAGGGAGAGTGCTTGTGTTGATTAAATACCGAGGCTTCACTCTGATTGAAAGCGTCATCGCTATAGTGATTTTGGCGATAGCGATGCTCACTATTACCACCATGCTCGTGCCGAATGTCCAGCGCTCTGCTGAACCACAATATCAAGTACAGGCAGCAGCCTTGGCAGAAACTCTGTTCAACCAAATTCTCTCTCGATCTTTTGATGAAAACAGTGCGCATGATGGTGGGTTGGAGCGCTGTGGGGAGACGGGTATGCTGAATTGCACAGTGATCGGTAATTTTGGTCCAGATGGTTCAGAGGTAACGCCTGACACCGATCCCGCAACTGGTTTGCTCTACTATGCATATAATGATGTTGATGACTATGGCGCCGCGGATGGTAATCCGATGGTATACCGACCTAACTGTACTGGTGGTAATTGTAGAGAGCTTAATTATTTGGTCTCAGACCCTGACGGGACTTATCAAAACTTCAGTGTCGCGATAACGGTGACGTACGAACAAGCAGATGTACTAAAAAAAATACAGCTTGAAATAAACGCATCAGATCATGGCCCATACATTTTTAGCGCGTTTAGAGGAAATTACTGATGAAAAGTCGTGGTTTTACTCTGATTGAGATGATTATCACTCTGATTATTGTTGCTGTTATTGCACTGGGTATCGCTGGTTTTGTGCAGTATGGAACGCTAGGTTTTGCACAGACAGTCGAGAGACAAAAGCTTCATACTCAAGCTCAATTTGTTTTGCAAAAAATGACGAGAGAAATTCGTCATGCGGTGCCTAATAGTTTTAGTCAGCCTATCTCTATAACTGCTCGTCAATGTTTGTCATTTTATCCAATAAAGTTTTCTGGCTTTTATGCGCTTAGCGGAGAAAACGATACATCGATGGACTTTATTGTAGGGCAGGACTCTTGGTCTGACTGGATCGCGGTAGGGCCGGGAAATACACCTGAAATCAAAATGGTGATTAACCCAACGAGTAGTCAATCGTTGGATGACAACAGTTTTGCTGTGAATACATTAGTCAACTCTTCGAGCTCGTCTTGCTTATTCGATGCTGATAATGATATCGGAGCGCTAAGTGACGGGGTTGGCTGCCAGATCAGCGCTTTGAATGAAGAGTCAGTTGCCAATCGCTTTTATATGTATGAGCCCAGTCAACAAATTACCTACTGTTTTGATAGTGCGAATGAAATGTTGTATCGCAATGATATTCCATTAGCTGACTCAGTCACTTTTTCTTACCTTGCTTATGAGCCACCTAGCCTAAATCAAAATGCGTTGGTACACATTGAAATGAAAATGTACTACCAAGACGAGCAGTCAACCTACCAACAAGAAGTGCAGGTGTTAAATGTTCCGTAGTGCAAGAAAACAGCAAGGTAGTGTGCTTATTGTGGCTGTCTTTGTCATTGTGGTGATGGGTATGATGGCGGCGATGCTTAACCGCATGCAATGGTCTAACCAAGATAGTCATGTGCGTGAAGTCAACGGCACGCATGCGTGGCTAGCTGCGCAGTCTGCTTCTGAGTGCATGCTTGTTAATGAGTACCCTCTCAGTGTTAGCGGCGCTCAACCAACGTGCTCGTTGAGTGATTTGAAGGTTTTTTATCAAGACAATCATAATTGTGTTATCGACTCAGAACGTTCTAGAGATTGGGCATTGGGTGAAGACAGTTATTTTCAAATTAGTAGTCGAGCAGTGTGTGGGTCTAAGTTGCACCAAGTTGAGCGTCAACATGAGGTATGGGGTAAAGAATGATTAAGCATTTTTGGGTTGGATTAGCTTTAGTTATCTCATCTTCGTTCGCAAGTGCAAATGATTTTGATCCTAGTACATGTGACGCCTTACGTTCTGATAACGATTTTTCCGTAAGCTTCTCAATCACCAATGCGCAGTACCAAGAAACAGTGTGGGCGGATAAAGGTGTAGGTGGTGGTAACCAAGATGCATTAGCGCTTTGGACGGACAACCCAGCCATCGGCCCTGACGGTACTGTCGTGACAATGAGAGCAGGTAACGAGATTCAGAGGAATCAGGACTATCAGATACTGCTCACCTATGATTCAAGTGTTTCTGGGAATAAGCAAGGATTACTGCAGTATTACCTTTTGCAGGGGGGGCAGTGGCTCGAAATTGATGAAGTGATCGCAGACTTCTCATCTTTGAACTCTGTTCATATTGATATTGAGGGTGAAAGTGTCGATGACTTAGAGTGTGCGGATGGTATTGTCACCCCTCCGCCACCAGAGTTTTCTGATGATGCTCAATATGAGTTCGGCGTAGTGGACTGTAGTTCAGGCAGTTGTACGATTCGATTCAATCAAACCTATGATTTTGTACCACTCGTGTTTGTTATGCCCACGATTTCAACGGTAGAACCAGACAGGCAAAGGCCCGCAACGCTGAACATTTCTTCTGTGTCACGGACAGAAGCCCATGTGTCTTACAAGTCGGTAAATGTTTTAGGTGCTAACCGAGACACCGAGATGAGCAGTGTAAGCTATCTTGTTATTGAGCCTGGCATAGCCAATTTCGGTGGCCATACAGTGCTTGCGGGTTACCTTGATACCGCTCGTTATAAATCGAAAAATGGCTCACAATCTTCCGAACGTGTTGATTTCAGTGATTTTGGCTTAGATTCCCCTTTTTCCACCAACCCCGTTGTACTTCATCAGATTCAATCAAACAACAATGGTGATAAATGGCTGACATCAGGAAAAGCAAGAACAAACCAAGATCAGGCATCAGCGTCTCTATTTCTAGAAGCCTCTGCATCAAAGAACACGCCCTACCACACTGAACGTTTGGGCTTTCTTGCGACAGAAAGTGTGCGTAATTTAAATGTTGGGGATTATGTCGTTGAGTTTGCCCGTGGAACAGACACGATTTCTCAAGGTTACCCGGGTTCAATGGCTAATGGTTGCGAAAACTCTTGGGTTCAAACTCAACTTACTCAATTAGATGGGATAATAGCTAACAAGCAAGAGCGAGCAGGTGGGCATGGTGGCTGGTTACGTCGCTGTGAGATTACTGAAGATGCTCGGGTGAGCTTTGTTGTGGATGAGGATTATTTTAATCGAGGACATATACCAGAGGAAGTGGGGCATTTTGCGTTTGAACTCGTTGAGCCAGAAATTCCAGATATCTGCCCTTACTTTCCTGCAGTAGCACAGAGTTGGGCTGGCTCACTTGAGTCTCACTTTGATTTTCCTTCGGGCTCTGACGGAAAGCTTATCGGGACAGTTAATTTACTTGGAGAGGTTGGCTTTAATAGAGTAAGCAAAGGGTGGGATAGCCAGAAAGCATGTGATGGAAAAGAGTGTCGTTCTAATGGTGATTTGATATTGCCCAATGAGCCACCTGTCTTGGATTTGAATATTATTGGGGGTGAGCTGGAGCTGGGCAATAACAGTGGACCTCAGGAAGTTCCTGGTACCAATTTTACTAAGTTAACTATTGGTAATGCAGGAGAGTACACTATGTCAGCTTCTGTTTATGAGATCGGTGAACTGGTGATTCAAGGCAGTGCAAAAGTCACCTTTCCAAATGCTACCTTATTGAAAGTTAACAAAATTACCCTTAGCAACAATGCTATATTGCAAGTTGATAGTGACCCGTTGATCATATGGGCAGAAAACTTGGGAGAGACGAAAGCACTGATTGACTTTCAGGATACTGGTCCAGATATTGAAGCTTATTTATTTAGCCGAGATACGATCAAACTTGAAGGCTCAATGAAAGTCTTTGGGGCGGCAACAGCAGATGAGCTTCTCATCAATGGTAGTGCAAGACTTGAATATATGGATTTAGGCTGTGGGCAGACACCCAGTGACTATCGCATAGAACTTACTCCAATCTCCGATATTGCCCTGACCTGTGAAGATATTGAACTCACTGCGACTGTCTATAATGGGGATAATGTTTATACTGCGTTCAACGGCAATATCACGCTTGACGGCGATACCTTTACTCCACAAACAAGCCAAGCTAATGCAGGTGTAGCAAACTTTAGTCTGAGCTCTGGAGGAGCTGCGCATACTAAGTCAGAGTTATATGCAGAGGCTCAAGTAGAGGGTAGTACTTATCGAAGTAATACTTCTGACAACTATCAGTTCGTACCCTATCGCTTTGATATCACAGAACAGTTTGTTATTGCTGGGCGTGAATATAGTGTTTCAGGAAAAGTTCTCGCATGTGACAACAATAATGGAGTTGTTGATGTCGGCTATTCAGGGACACCGACAGTATCTTATGGGCTTGATATACCGGCTACAGGAGGTCGGGGCGTTCTGAGCTTCTTGCCTACCTTCAGCTCTGGAACCATCACTTCAGCGACAAACAAATTAAAGTTTGATGATTCGGGTGTTGTTAGCGTGACGCTAACCGATGATAACTTTAATTGCGATGGTTTTAGTGACTGTCCGATTGAGGGTGAAGATAAGCTTACAGGTCAGTTTAAGGTAAATGCTCGTCCGTGGACTTTAGCGATTTGCGGTACTCATTTGGAAAGCGGAACAGCCTCTACTGGAAACGCATTTGTTGCCGCAGGAGCTCCGTTTGGTGTCGAGATCATACCGATTAATTGGTTGGGCTCTACGGGACAAGAGTACTCAGATGTTCAGATTGAAACGACTCAATCACTTTGTGATAGTGCTGTGGTTACAGAGAACTTCCGATTGACTGGTTCGCCAAACACGACGACCAGTTTGAGCCAGATACTTGACTCCCCTGCAGGAGGTAGTCCAGGAGTATTTACGGATAAAGATGTAGCCCATGACTCTACAAATACCGATGGTATTTACTATGTAAATGATTTGACCTGGAGTGAGGTTGGAAGTTTGCGTTTATACACCTCCACTCAAACATCAAATATTGACAACGAATATCTTGGAATGAAGATAAACCAAGGGTTTCGAATTGTAGGTCGTTTTTATCCTGACCACTTTGTTGTTGAAGAAGGGGCTTGGGTTGCTCAGGATAATCAAGGTGATGTGAATTATTTGGGGCAAGAATACAAACGACTGGATTTAAAAGTTTACCCGTACAACACGCTTAATCCGAGTCAGCGGGTAAGAAACTACTCTTTATTCTCTACTGATCATCAAGCTTACTTCCCACGCTTAGAGGACAATCAGTATGCTTCTCGCATTACTGGCTGGGAGTCATCAAAAGCTGAGAACAAAAAAGGTTGGGGGGATGATAGCCAGCTAAGTGCAGCAGTATGGCAACCTACTTTCACTCCAACTTTTGAGCGGTTAGGATTCGGTGGAGCCACAACGAACGTTGATGGTCCATTCAATACTAGTGATACAAACTCGACAGCAACTTCATTAGAGTTAGTTATTCAAGGTGATGATCCTGTTCGATTTGGAAATACAAGCTCAACGGCTTCATCAGAGGATACACAGTTGCTTAAGCCGGAGTGGCAGCCACCAGCTCGCTACGGTCGTATGGTCCTAGCTGATGTGTCAGGCTCAACAAGTGGTAGTATTCGCGTGCCGTTGCGAGTGGAGTATTTTGATGGAAGTAGTTTCGTTGTGAACGACGATGATGACGCATCGGGATTTGACCACAACAAGCACTGTACTCTGGATGGAGTGAGCACTAATGCAAGCTTTTCGTTTGATGGCGCCGAGAGCTCAGTGAGTAGTGGTACCAATAACAACTTGTTAGCTTTACGTTCAGGAACCAATACGGATAGAGAAACAGTACGTCTGTTTCTTCGACAGGGTGGGTTTGGAGACAATCCTTCTGACATTAATTGTCAGGGGCAAAACTTCACCCAACCTTGGCTCCAATACAACTGGCGAGATAAAGGTGATGAAGATCCATCCACCCTCGTTACCTTCGGCGTCTACCGAGGTAATGATCGCATAATCTTCCGTGGAGAGCCGGGTCTTACCGGACAATAAACCCGAGAATTTTTACCCTAGGTAAAGAATCTGTCAGAAATTGCGGGTTTTCCTCCATGTTTGCTCACCAATGCCTTGCTGTCCTAGCAAGGCATTGGTACATTTAGAGCAATTTTCTATCTTCTAATTCTTGCAGGACGAGCAAAGAATATGTTCAAAAAACTCCGTGGCATGTTTTCGAACGACCTATCGATCGATTTAGGTACTGCCAACACTCTGATTTATGTAAAAGGCCAGGGCATTGTCCTTGATGAGCCTTCAGTCGTTGCTATCCGTCAGGACAAAGGTCGTGGCGGTAAAACCGTAGCTGCAGTTGGCCATGCCGCGAAACAGATGCTAGGTCGTACACCTGGCAACATTTCTGCGATTCGTCCGATGAAAGATGGTGTTATTGCCGACTTCTACGTTACTGAAAAAATGCTTCAGCACTTCATCAAGCAAGTGCATGAAAACAGCTTCCTTAAGCCAAGCCCTCGCGTATTGGTTTGTGTTCCTTGTGGCTCTACACAAGTTGAGCGCCGTGCAATCCGTGAATCAGCACTCGGTGCAGGTGCTCGTGAGGTTTACCTGATTGATGAGCCAATGGCAGCAGCAATCGGTGCTGGCCTACGCGTATCAGAGCCAACGGGTTCGATGGTGGTCGATATCGGTGGTGGTACCACTGAAGTTGCCGTTATCTCACTGAATGGTGTGGTTTACTCTTCATCGGTACGTATCGGTGGTGACCGCTTTGATGAAGCGATCATCAACTACGTGCGCCGTAACTACGGCAGCTTGATTGGTGAAGCAACGGCTGAGAAGATCAAACACGACATCGGTTCAGCTTACCCAGGTGATGAAGTGCTTGAGATTGAAGTGCGCGGTCGTAACCTTGCAGAAGGTGTGCCACGCAGCTTTAGCCTAAACTCAAATGAGATCCTAGAAGCACTGCAAGAGCCACTAACGGGTATCGTATCAGCGGTCATGGTTGCACTAGAACAGTGTCCACCAGAGCTGGCATCAGACATCTCTGAAAATGGCATGGTACTGACGGGTGGTGGTGCGCTATTGCGTGACCTTGACCGCCTAATCGCAGAAGAGACGGGTATCCCTGTTGTGATCGCTGAAGAACCTCTAACGTGTGTGGCTCTTGGTGGCGGCAAAGCGCTAGAGATGATCGACATGCACGGTGGCGATCTGTTCAGCGACGAATAAGCACTACGCTTTCATAGTTATTAATAGCAACACAGCAGCAAGCGATGTACTTGGATACATCGCTTGATGATCAAGGAACTCTCATCCTATGAAGCCGATTTTTGGCAGAGGACCTTCACTTCAATTACGCCTTTTAATAGCGGTGACTCTATCAGCCAGCCTTATGCTGGCTGATAGTCGTTTAGATGCGTTTTCAAGTGTCCGTTATTTTCTCAACACACTCGTTTCACCACTGCACTATGTGGCGGACACCCCACGTCGTATGTTTGATGGTTTCTATGACCGTTTTCATACTCGTGGTCAGCTACGTAACTCGAATATGGCGATGCGCCAAGAGATGCAGGTGCTCAAGAGTGAGCTGTTATTGTTACAACAATATAAAGAAGAGAATCAGCGTCTGCGCGAACTATTAGGCTCTCCGTTTATCCGCGATGAGCGTAAAGTAGTGACCGAAGTGATGGCGGTGGATACCACACCATACAGTCGTCAGGTAGTGATTGATAAGGGTTCATTGGATGGTGTTTTCGAAGGTCAACCTGTGATCAACGAAAGCGGTGTAGTTGGGCAAGTGACGTTTGTCGGTGCCAACAACAGTCGTGTATTGCTGCTCGGTGACAGTAACAGTGCTATCCCAGTACAAGTGTTGCGTAATGACATTCGTGTTATCGCCACAGGCTCGGGCAAGATTGACTCTATTGACCTTGAGCACATACCAACCAGCACCGACATTCAAGAAGGTGACCTTCTGGTGAGTTCTGGCTTGGGTGGTGTTTACCCTGAGGGCTATCCAGTTGCGGTAGTCAGTACGGTGAATAAAGACACTCGCCGCGAGTTTGCCTCAATTCAAGCGGATCCAACGGTAGATTTTGAGCGCCTGCGCTACTTGCTTTTGGTTTGGCCGAATGATGATCGCGTTGAGAAGGTGATGAATGATATTGATGAGAATGAAGTAGAGGAGATTGCCGATGAGGAGTAGTTCATTTGGCGGTCGTCTGATCATTTTCGCCACTTTCTTAATTGCATTAGTTCTACAGACGTTGCCTTGGCCTGGAAGCCTCGATGTTTTTCGTCCTGCATGGCTATTACTCGTGGTTTGCTACTGGGTAATGGCGCTGCCACATCGAGTCAACGTGGGCACGGCGCTTATCCTTGGTCTGTTGTGGGATATACTACTCGGTTCTACTTTAGGTATCCGGGGTATGATGTTCTCAATCATCGTTTACTTGGTTGCTCTGAATTTCTTAGTACTGCGTAATATGGCGCTGTGGCAGCAAGCTTTAATTATTGCTTTGCTGTCAATGCTGTTTGAAGTGATGGTATTCTTGGGTGAATACCTGTTACAAGACATCGTGTTTAATCCGTCATCATTATGGAGTGGATTGGTTACCTGCATATTGTGGCCGTGGATGTTCTTATTGCTACGTCGTGTACGCCGTCATTGGCATATCAAGTAATCGTAAAATAGGTAGAAAGGGATGTACGATAGGCCTTTAGTTTTAGCGTCAGGTTCGCCAAGACGTTCTGAGTTACTGACACAGTTGGGCTACCAATTTAGCGTAGTAAAACCAGACGTTGAAGAAGCGCAGAGTGCCGGAGAGTCGGCACAAGAATATGTCGCGCGTTTATCGAGAGACAAAGCTAAAGCGGGCTTTTCGCTAGCAGGCAATGACAACGCAGTCGTTATTGGTTCGGATACGATCGTCGTTTCAGGCGATAAAGTATTGGAAAAGCCAGATAACCTCACACATTCAAAACAGATGCTGACTCTACTTTCCAATAGTAAGCATCAAGTGATGACTGCTGTGACTGTCATGTCAAATACAGAGATTGAAACATCGGTGGTAGCCACCGACGTATGGTTCAAGCCACTCAGTGACCAAGAAATAGAACAATATTGGCAGTCAGGCGAACCATGCGATAAAGCTGGAAGCTATGGGATACAAGGATTAGGTGGACGCTTTGTGACTCGCATAGAAGGGAGCTACTACGCCGTAGTTGGCTTACCTTTGTATGAAACCGACCAGCTGTTGCGCAAATTTTTATGATTCAGATTGGGGTGCGCACATGAGCGTAGAGTTGTTGATTAACGTAACACCGAGTGAAACTCGTGTTGCGATGATTGAAGGGGGAGCCCTTCAAGAAGTCCATGTTGAGCGTGAAGCAAAGCGTGGTATTGTCGGAAACATCTATAAAGGCAAAGTCAGCCGCGTCTTGCCGGGTATGCAAGCTGCGTTTGTTGATATTGGCCTTGAGAAAGCCGCGTTCTTACATGCATCAGACATCGTTCCTCACACTGAATGTGTCGCAGAGAACGAGAAGAAGCAGTTTCAGGTTCGTGACATCTCGGAGTTGGTACGCCAAGGCCAAGATATTGTGGTACAGGTGGTGAAAGATCCCCTTGGCACTAAGGGTGCACGCCTAACAACCGACATTACTCTACCCTCTCGCTATCTAGTATTTATGCCTGGAGCGAGTCATGTGGGTGTTTCTCAGCGTATTGACAGTGAAGACGAGCGTCATCGCCTGAAAAAAGTCGTCTCTCAGTATTGCGATGAAGACGGAGGTTTCATTATTCGTACTGCCGCGGAAGGTGCTGACTGCAAAGAGCTGACTCAAGATGCCAAATTCCTCAAGCGTCTGTGGGGCAAAGTAAAAGAACGTCGCAGTAAATACATTACTCGCTCGACCCTATATGGTGAACTTGGTCTTTCACATCGAGTGCTTCGTGACTTTGTTGGTACTGAATTGACAAAAATTCTTGTCGATTCGCGCCTAGAGTATGAAAACCTAAAAGAATTCTGTTCTGAATATGTGCCTGAGCTGGCTGAAAAGCTCGAGCTGTACGAAGGTCAGAAGCCTATCTTCGATATGTACGACACAGAGAATGAGATTCAGCGTTCTTTGGAACGTAAGGTAGAGCTGAAATCGGGTGGCTACCTGATCATTGACCAAACTGAGGCAATGACGACGGTTGATATCAACACAGGTGCCTTTGTTGGACGTCGTAACCTTGAAGAGACGATTTTCAACACCAACGTTGAAGCGACACAAGCGATTGCTCGCCAACTGAGGCTGCGCAACCTTGGTGGTATTATCATTATCGACTTTATCGACATGGCATCAGAAGAGCACCGTAAGCGAGTACTCACTTCATTAGAGGCTGCTCTGAGTGGCGACCGAGTGAAAACCAATATCAATGGCTTCACTCAGTTAGGTCTAGTGGAGATGACACGTAAGCGCACACGTGAAAGTATTGAGCACGTTCTGTGTAGCGAGTGCCCAACGTGTGAAGGTCGCGGCAGCGTGAAAACCGTTGAGACGGTGTGCTATGAGATCTTACGTGAGATCACGCGAGTAAACCGTGCTTACGATGCCGATAACTTTGTTGTTTATGCAGCGCCTGCAGTGGCAGAAGCGCTCGAAGGTGAAGAGTCACATGCCCTGGCCGAGCTTGAAGTATTTATTGGCAAGCAAGTTCGTATCCAAGCTGAACCGCTCTACATCCAAGAGCAATTTGATGTTGTCATGATGTAGGATCTCGAGTGAGTAAATCCATGACACGCCTTTGGCACTGCATTTTGTGGTTGTTGGTTTCAGCAATGGTAATATTAGCCATTGCTGTTACTGCGCTGCGTGTCACTTTACCTAAACTCAATCATTTCCAAACTGAAATCCATCAGTTTGTAAATCAATACACGGGTCTCGACCTCGAAATTGAAGACGTCCGTGGCTATTGGCTTAACACCCACCCCTCTATCTCTTTGCAAAGCATCAGCGTTGATTTACCCGCTGCTTCAAATATTCATATGTCGGCTGAGCGTTTAGATATTGAGTTTGACCTTATTCAGTCAGTTTTAGCGCTAAAACCAATAATTGCTGAGCTTAATGTACATGGCCTTCACTTAGATCTGCAGTCAATCGATCTGTTTGGTCGTGCAGATAAAGGGGAAGACCAGAGTGCGAGCAAGAGCAACAGTGGAGCGTTAAGCCAAGTCGAGCAGCTATTTTTACGCCAGCTTGATGACTTCTCACTTTATGATTCCAAAGTCGCTTATGTCGCGATTGACGGAGAGTTTCGTGAGTTAGAGATAAACAAGCTGCGTTGGAACAACGAAGGCAAGCGTCACCGTGGTGAGGGTGTCGTCAGTATCGCCGATGCTTATCTCAGTGAGCTTAAAGTCAGTGCGGATTTTTATGATCATGGCTCTCTTCGAGATGTCTCAGGCGAGTTTTATGTCCAAGCGGATTCGATGTCGATTGGCCCATGGCTAACGGAGTATCTGCAAGCGGAGACGGGGATTCAAAGTGGTCAGCTGAGCTTCGCAACTTGGCTTACTCTATCAAATAGCAAGCCTGTCGATGCTTACTTAGAACTGATGCCTTCAGACTTAACCTGGATTGAAGGTGAGCAACATGAGCTGTTAGTTGAGTCGGGCATATTTAAACTCTTTCCGCTGGAGAACGGTTTAAAAGTAAGTGGTCACTCATTGAATATTCGCACTGATGATACAGAGTGGCCTGAGCTAGACTTAGCGTTTGATATTACTAATCAAGGCTGGCGTTTGAATATCTCGGAGCTGGATATTTCCGCAGTGGCTCCACTGACTAAACTGCTACCTGATTCTGAAAGCACCTCTGAGTTCTTATCTCAGCTTGCACCTAAGGGGCAAGTAGAAGACCTCCGTATTTCGATGAGTGAAGGCATTGATACTCTGGCTTACTCGGCGGACCTGTTTAACGTCGGAATTACGCAGTGGGGATTGTTGCCGGGGGTTAATAAGGCCAATATCGCGGTATCGGGTGATGCATACCAAGCCAAGGCGACGCTCTCGTTGTTTGATGATGTATTGCCGTACGGTGATGTGTTCCAGGCGCCGCTCAATGTGCGTCAAGCTCATACTGATATTGTTTGGCAGCGAGACGATAGTGGCTGGTCACTTTGGTCAGATAAAGTGACGGCGGCGACGCCAGACATTCAAGTTTTGGGGGCATTCCGATTAGACTTTCCTCAAGACCAAAGTCCATTCTTGTCCTTCTACGCTGAAGCTGACTTGTTTAATGCTGGCCAAACATGGCGCTATCTGCCAACACTAGCTTTAGGGCAAGGGCTGACTGATTACCTCTCCACTTCTATTCAAGGCGGTCGAGTCGAAACGGCCAAGCTACTGTGGTACGGCGAGTTAGGTGATTTCCCATATCAGCAGAATAATGGCATTTTCCAAGCCTGGGTTGGACTTGAAGATGCCAAGTACAGCTTTGAAACATCATGGCCTTTGCTGACTGACCTGCAACTCGACTTGCTGTTTGAAAACGAGTCGATGTACCTGGACTCGCGCTCAGCAACGCTGATGGATCTTAAGGCATCACGCGTAACTGGCCGTATTCCGTCATTGAGTGGTGATGGACATATTGAAATTGAAGCTCAGGCTTCCGGCCCTGGTCCAGCCGTTCGTGATTATATGACGGCTTCTCCGCTGGTGGACTCTGTTGGTGCGGCTTTAACCGCTATCGATGTCCAAGGTGATGTCGAAGCGAGTTTTCAGCTGAATATTCCATTTAGTGATGATGGAGAAGCGCGCGCTTGGGGTAAGGCAGAGCTAAAAGACAACCATGTCACTATTGATGCGCCACCGATGATCCTGGAGTCGGTGAGTGGCTCTATTGAGTTTGATAACGATGTGGTGACGTCGGCGGGCTTAGAGGCTCAGTTACTCAAACAGCCAGTCTCAATTGATTTTGTTGGTGAAAATGCCGGGCGTGGATATGCGGTTGATATTGATGTGATAGGTGATTGGGAAGTGGATCCTCTGCTGCCTTACATCGGCGCACGCTGGCTTGACCCATTATCCGGGAATGTGCCTTGGCATATGGGGATCGACATTCAGCTCAATGATGTCGGCTTTACTTATCAAATTGATGGTGAAGCAAATCTCAAGCAGTTAGCAAGCACTTACCCATACCCATTGGATAAACCCAAGAATCAGGCTGGCTCAGTAAAACTGCAAGCCTCGGGTAATCAGCAGATGGTGTCTGCTCGCCTTGAGTTGCCGCGTGCTAAGTATCAAGCCGAGATTGATATACGCCCGGATCGTCCGGTGCTCAATGCGACTCATCTCGTGGTTGGCAACGGCAGTTTCAAGATCAGCCCGATCGCAGGCCATACTGCACAAGTTCGCTCTCCGCGCTTTAACTTAGATGAGTGGATGAGTATCTCAGAGCAAGAAGCGACGCCACAGGTTAAGGTAGTGATAGATGAACTCAATACCCCAGCAGTGCCGGTACCCCAACGTATCGATCTTGATGTAAAAACACTGACGTTTGCCAAAATGGATTGGCATGACGTTAACTTTGGCGCACGCAAGAAAGGCAGTGATTGGACGGTCACATTAGATAGCCAACAAGCCAAAGGACGAGCGAAATTTGAGAATGGAACTGATCTTTCAGTGTCACTTGAGCATCTTAATATTTATGTACCGGGTCTGGATGAAGCGCTAGCTGATGAGCCGACCTTGATTGAGAGTATGGATGCGGATCAGCCTTTAATATCTGATGCTGATCGCCAGCTCCACCAGGCGATGCCAAACATTGACCTCACCATTGATGATTTTTGGATGCAGGGTTACAAGCTGGGTAAAGTGAACGTAGACCTACATAGAGAAGGGGATACGCTCGATTGGAAGTCGATAAAAATCGAGAGCGGCAGCAACCAAATTGATATTTCCTCACAATGGACATTGACGCAAGATCAAAGCTATACAAAGCTGAAAGTAGATATTAAAGGCGACAACAACAGCGATGTGATGGAGCGCTTTGGTATTAGCTCGGGTATTCAGCAAGCGCCGTTTGAGCTCCAAGGACAAACGCGTTGGGATGGTGCTCCTTGGTCAATGAAAGTCGACACGTTGCAAGGAGACGCAAGAATCAAACTCGGCAAAGGGATTATCTCAGACGTCAGCGGCGCCGCTCGCTTACTCGGGATGTTCAGTCTGGATTCGATTATTCGTAAGATGCAGCTCGACTTTACTGATGTGTTTGACCGAGGCATGGCGTTTAACTCGATTACCGGTAATGGTCAATTCCGTAATGGCATCTTCCTGACCAATGATATTAAGATGGATGCAATCGCGGGTGAGATGCGAATCAAAGGCATCGCCAATTTGAATGATCAAACAGTGGATGCGGAAGTGAACTTTACTCCGGACATTACGTCGGGTATTCCGGTATTAACTGCGTTTGCAGTAACGCCTCAAACTGCTCTTTATGTGCTGGCTATTACCACGGTGGTCTCTCCAATTGTTGAGGTCTTTACTCAGGTTAATTATGAGGTGAAGGGGCCATTCGATTCGCCAATCGTACAGGAAATTTCTCGTAGCCAAGGTGAGTTTGCGCTTCCTGAAGAGTTAAGAGCAGAAGCAGACAAATAAGGATAGGTAGACATGGATCGTGTCGGTATCATTCAGATGACATCAGGGCCAAGCCCAGAGAAGAACCTTGGTTATATTAAAGAACAGGTTTTTCACTTGGCCAAACAAGGAGTGAAATGGGTCATCACCCCAGAGAATGCTCTGGTTTTTGGTCGCAAAGAAGATTACCACCAAGCAGCGGAACATCTAGGTATGGGGCCGCTGCAACTCGAACTTGGGCTTCTGGCTAAAGAGGCGGGTGTGTGGCTGATCATCGGTAGCATGCCCATTAAGCGTAGCCAAGGGGTTTCAACCACAACGTTGGTATTCAATGAGCAGGGTTTGCTGGTGACGCATTATGATAAGCTGCATATGTTTGATGTCGATGTTAACGATGCGCACCGCAGCTATCGAGAGTCAGAAACCTTCACCCCTGGCAGTAAAATAGAGACGATCGAGACACCTTTTGGTCACCTCGGTTTGTCTATTTGCTACGACCTTCGTTTCCCTCAATTGTATTCCGAGCTCATTCGTCTCGGAGCAAATATCCTATTAGTGCCGGCAGCATTCACCGCTGTTACTGGACAGGCCCACTGGCGCTCGCTGCTAATGGCTCGAGCAATAGAAAACCAAGCGTTTGTGGTTGCCGTCAATCAAACGGGCGTTCACCCGTGTGGTAGAGAAACCTGGGGGCACTCGATGATCATTAGTCCATGGGGTGACGTTCTGCTTGAGTTAGGTCAGAGGGCGCAAAATGGTGTCGCTGATATCGATCTTTCCGTGGTGAATGAGCTGAGGCAAAATATGCCAGTGACGCAACATTCAAGATTTCAAAATCGTTTGGTGTAATCCGAGCGAGAACATTAGGTATTTATAAAAAGAGCAATTTATGAGCATAGACCGCATTGAAGAGGCGCTTCTCGCCCCAGCAGGATTAACTGAACAAGATATTGCCGATACCCTTTCAAGTATCGCAACTCGTCTGATTGACTATGCTGATATCTACTTCCAGTCGAGTTGGCATGAGTCTCTTGTGCTTGAAGACAGCATCATCAAAGATGGCTCATTTAACATCGACCGAGGTGTTGGTGTTCGCGCTATCACGGGTGAAAAGACCGGTTTTGCCTACTCTGATCAAATTCAATTAGACAGCCTCAAACAGAGTGCTGTTGCTGCGCGTGGAATTGCCCAGCAAGGTCAAAACGGCAAAGTGAAGGCCTTCAATCGCACCGATAACCAAGCCTTCTATCAAGCGGTGAATCCACTCGATTCATGGCAGAAAGAGCAAAAAACGAAGCTACTGAAAGAGCTTGATGCTTACATTCGCACCAAAGAGCCGCTGATCCAAGAAGTTTCGGTTAGCCTAAGTGGCGTGCATGAGCAGATGCTCGTCGCCGCAACCGACGGCACGTTTGCCGGCGATATTCGCCCATTGGTTCGCTTGTCTATCAGTGTGTTAGCGCAGCGTGGTGATCGTCGTGAGCGTGGTAGTGCTGGTGGTGGTGGCCGTGTTGGCTACGATTTCTTCCTAGATGATATGGAAGGACAGCAGCGCGCTTACCACTTTGCCGATGAGGCGATTCGTCAAGCGATGATCAACCTTGAAGCGGACGCAGCGCCAGCGGGCACGATGCCTGTTGTTTTGGGCTCTGGTTGGCCCGGCGTACTATTACATGAAGCGGTGGGTCATGGCCTTGAGGGTGATTTTAACCGTAAAGAGTCATCTGTGTTCAGTGGTAAAGTCGGCGATCAAGTCACTTCGAGCCTATGTACGATTGTGGATGATGGCACCATGATGGATCGCCGTGGTTCACTCAACGTTGATGATGAGGGTGTGAATGGTCAGTACAACACCTTGATTGAGAACGGTGTGTTGAAAGGCTATATGCAGGATAAGCTTAATGCGCGTTTGATGGGGGTTAACCCAACAGGTAACGCACGTCGTGAATCTTACGCACACCTGCCGATGCCACGCATGACGAATACTTACATGCTTCCTGGTGAACATACGCCAGAAGAGATCATCTCAACGGTGAAGAAAGGGCTTTACGCGCCAAACTTTGGTGGCGGTCAGGTGGACATCACCTCTGGCAAATTTGTGTTCTCGACATCAGAAGCTTACTTAATCGAAGACGGCAAGATCACTCGCCCGGTGAAAGGGGCGACACTCATAGGCTCAGGCATTGAAGCAATGCAGCAGGTTTCTATGGTGGGTAATGATCTTGATATCGACCGCGGTGTAGGTGTCTGTGGTAAGGCTGGGCAAAGCGTGCCTGTGGGAGTAGGTCAGCCTACGCTCAAGCTAGATGCCATCACAGTGGGTGGTACCGAGTAACCACGACTCTTTACCTATTTTGGATATAAGAAAAGCAGCCTTGAGCTGCTTTTCTAGTTTTTGGAACATGGGTAACCCAAAGCTGCTCTGAGCGCTTTGGGTCACCTATGATCCTTTTGCTTTCAAAGCCCATCGCGCTCAATAGGACAGCTCATACAACGCGCGCCTCCGCGACCGCGACCAAGCTCATTACCTGGGATAGGCAATACGGTAATCCCTGCTTTGTCATATTTCTCATTGGTATAGACATTACGCTCATAGCCAATCACAACGCCAGGCTTTACGGTTAACACGTTATTCGCATCGTTCCACTGTTCACGTTCTGCCTCATAGCTATCACCGCCCGTGGTGATGATTTTTAGATAATCGAGACCCAGAGCCAGTTCGATAGCGTGGATGAAGTTAGGTACTTGTTCGACTTTGACTGAGCCATTTTTCGGTGAAATACGCCATGTAGGAAGATCATTGCGCATGATCTCTGGGTACATGGAGAAGGTGTCGATATCCATATGGGTCATGACGGTATCAAGGTGCATACACGAGCGATGCTTCGGTAGCTCAATGGCGATCACCTGTGTCGCTTGTCCATTAGCAAACAACTTAGCTGCTAAGTTTTCAACACCTTGAGGAGTGGTGCGCTCCGACATGCCAATTAACACAGCGCCTTTACCAATCACCAGAACATCGCCGCCCTCAATATTGGCATTGTCATAATGAAGATCTTCATTACCAAAGTACTTCACAAAGTCTTGTCCGGCGAACACGGGGTGCCAGCGATAGATGGCGCGTAAATGGTTGGTTTCACGCTGGCGCGCAGGTTTCATCATTGGGTTGAGTGACACACCGCCATAAATCCAGCAAGAGGTGTCTCGTGTGAACAGGTGGTTGGGTAGTGGCTCAATCACAAAATCCAGCGGGCGATGCATTTTTGGTAGCATCGAGTCTGACTTTAGCTTGAGTTCGGAGTAGGCAAGGCCACCCAGCAGAACCGTCGCTAAGTGATGCTCATCCATTGAAGCTAAGTAATTACGAAGATCGTTGGCGAACGTCGGCCCATAACGGAAATCAGAGATTTGTGTGTCTAGCAGCCACTGCTTCGCTTCGGGAACCGCCAGTGTCTCTTCGAGAAGGTCATGCAGCAGCAATACTTCCACATCTTGATTACGCAATGTGTTTGCAAACACATCGTGCTCTTCACCTGCCGCCTCCACCGCTAACACATCATCGAACAGTAACTCGTGACAGTTCGATGGCGTGAGGTGGGTGAGGGCGCGCTCTGGCCGATTGAGTAGTACTCTTCTTAACTGTCCAACCTCGGACCCAACGTACAGCTGACTCATTTTGTATCCTTACCAATTAATCCTAACCCGTATTTATGACAAGCTTGTTATCAAGATGCAAGTCCAAAAGTAGCGTGGTACCTCTGTGAAATGACTAGTTTTCGGTCTATCAATCTAAGTTTATCTTCAATATCAATATAAAATGTTGATTGGATTAATTTGTTACAAACGAGATAATGTGACTGCTTATGCGAGTGAAATCACTCTATTTACTGCCCTATGCGTTCATTTGCCATACTAAAGCAGTTCTCGTCACTTCTCATATTGTGTGGGCTTATCACAAAACACTGAATCATCACACGCGCAATAAATGTTATCTAAATGTTGTTAATTGGCCGTTTGCAGGCGATTTATACGCGAAGATCTGGCATTTAATAAGGATCCGTGCCATATTTCCACGAAATCTCAAACCATCACTTATCGACCCTGGAGTCCCTTAATATGTCTCAAGAAGATGAATACATGTCTGTTGAAGAATTGATTGAATTTCAGAAAGAAGAGACCCGCGATATCATTCAAGCACTGCTTGAAGATGGTAGCGATCCTGACTCCCTGTACGACATCGAGCACCACCTATTTGCAGAAGACTTCGACAAGCTAGAAAAAGCAGTTGTTGAAGCGTTCAAAATGGGCTTTGAAGTACTAGAAGCAGAAGAGACAGAAGACGAAGATGGCAACAAGCTGCTTTGCTGTGATGCAACAATGGAATCGGCACTGGATGCTGATTCCATTGATGCTCAAGTTGAAAAGCTGGTTCACCTTGCTGAGAAGTACGACATCATCTACGACGGTTGGGGTACGTACTACGAGGGTGAAGATGCTATCTACCCAGAAGAAGACGACGAAGAGTAATTCGGATTGTCTGGTGAAGGCCGAGCAAATGCTCGGTCTTTTTGTTTGCATTGTGCATCAACAAAATGCCTCACAGGTCACATCATTGAAAAATGAGCCAGATCACAAAGCGGATTCGTATAGTGAACTGGGTCTCATTACTTGGGTATAACTGCTGAATGAGTTAATATTTGCCCCACTAAAAATGACGTGATTGGAATCGGCGATGCTGAGAGTTGCCATTAATGGATTTGGCCGTATTGGACGTAATGTATTGCGTGCGGTCTACGAAAGCAGTAAACACCAGCAAATTCAGGTGGTGGCGGTCAATGAACTGGCACAGCCGGATGCGATGGCGCACCTCCTTCAATACGACACCAGTCATGGGCGTTTCCATAAACGAATCACCAACGACCAAGAGCATATCTATGTTCATCATGAGTCTGGTGAATACGACTCTATTCGCATTCTTCATCTAGCAGAGATTGAACTGCTGCCATGGCGCGATTTGGGTGTCGATATCGTACTCGATTGTACGGGTGTATTCGGCTCACAAGCGGATGGCCAACAGCACATCCAAGCGGGTGCTGAGAAAGTCTTATTTTCACACCCGGGCAGCCAAGATTTAGACAACACCATTATCTATGGTGTCAACCAAGATACTCTGCGTGCAGAACATAAAGTAGTGTCGAACGGCTCGTGTACCACTAATTGTATCGTGCCCATCATTCAAGCGCTTGATGATGCGTTTGGCATCGATTCTGGCACCATTACCACTATCCATTCGTCAATGAACGACCAACAGGTCATTGATGCATACCACACCGATCTACGTCGTACTCGTTCAGCGAGTCAGTCCATCATTCCTGTCGACACAAAATTGCACAAAGGAATTGAAAGAATTTTTCCGAAATTTTCTAACAAGTTTGAGGCAATTTCTGTTCGTGTACCGACAGTAAATGTAACTGCGATGGACTTAAGTGTCACAATTAATACAAATGTGAAAGTTAATGACGTAAATCAAACCATTGTGAATGCCTCTCGGTGTACATTACGGGGTATCGTTGACTATACTGAAGCGCCGCTCGTTTCCATCGATTTTAATCATGATCCCCACAGTGCGATCGTCGATGGAACACAAACAAGAGTGAGCAATGGGCATCTCGTCAAGATGCTCGTCTGGTGCGATAACGAATGGGGCTTTGCCAACCGAATGCTGGATACAGCACTGGCAATGCAAGCATCAGACAAGAGCGAATAAGGGGACCGAGAGAAATATTTATTTTTCACTTGAAAATAAATATAACGTCTCCATATTTGTTACTAGTTTGAAGGATTAACGAGCTCGGCCGGATGCCGGGCTTAACAAACATTAATTATTAAGTTGAGAGGACAAACCATGTCTGTAATCAAGATGACTGACCTGGATCTAGCAGGTAAACGCGTATTCATCCGTGCTGACCTTAACGTTCCAGTGAAAGATGGCAAAGTAACTTCAGATGCACGTATTCTTGCATCACTTCCTACGATCAAAATGTGTCTAGAAGCTGGCGCTAAAGTAATGGTGACTTCTCACCTAGGCCGTCCAACGGAAGGCGAGTACGCAGAAGAGTTCTCTCTACAACCTGTTGTTAACTACCTAAATGACGCTCTTGATTGTGACGTTAAACTAGCGAAAGACTACCTAAACGGTCTAGAGCTAAACGCTGGTGAGCTTGTTGTTCTTGAAAACGTTCGCTTCAACAAAGGTGAGAAGAAGAACGAAGAAGAGCTATCTAAAGCATACGCTGCACTATGTGACGTATTCGTAATGGATGCATTCGGTACGGCTCACCGTGCTCAAGCGTCTACTCACGGTGTTGGCATGAACGCACCAGTAGCATGTGCAGGTCCTCTACTTGCTGCGGAACTTGAAGCACTAGGTAAAGCAATGGACAACCCAGAGCGCCCACTAGTGGCTATCGTTGGTGGTTCTAAAGTATCAACGAAACTGACTGTTCTTGAGTCTCTATCTAAAGTTGCGGACCAACTTGTTGTTGGTGGTGGTATCGCTAACACGTTCATCGCTGCTGAAGGCCACAACGTAGGTAAGTCTCTATACGAAGCAGACCTAGTTGAAACAGCTCAGAAGCTAATGAAAGAGTGTTCTATCCCAGTAGCAACTGACGTTGCATGTGCAAAAGCATTCGATGAGAACGCTGAAGCTGAAATCAAGCACGTTTCTGAAGTTGCTGACGACGATATGATTTTCGACCTAGGTCCAGATTCAACTGCTGCTCTAGCAGAAATCATCGGTAACGCGAAAACTATCCTTTGGAACGGCCCTGTAGGCGTATTCGAATTTAAGAACTTCGAAGCAGGTACAGCAGGCATCTCTAAAGCAATCGCAGAGTCTGCAGGCTTCTCTGTAGCAGGTGGTGGTGACACGCTAGCGGCTATCGACAAGTTCGGTATCAAAGCTGACGTATCTTACATCTCAACAGGCGGCGGTGCTTTCCTTGAGTTTGTTGAAGGTAAAGTACTTCCAGCAGTAGCGATGCTAGAAGAGCGCGCTAAGTAATTTTGTAAAAGCGGGGGAGTTGCTCTCCCGCTTTTCTGTTTGCTGCACGCCTAAATGATTTCTGCTAGAATTCGACGTGTTGTGAGCAAACGTTTGCAAAAATTTAAACGTAACAGTTAATTTTAAACGACAGAATATATAGGATTAATTCCATGTCTAAGATCTTCGATTTCGTAAAACCAGGTGTTATCTCTGGCGACGACGTACAGAAAGTATTTGAAGTAGCTAAAGAAAACAAATTTGCTCTTCCTGCAGTAAACGTTGTTGGTACTGACTCTGTAAACGCAGTACTAGAAGCAGCAGCTAAAGTTAAGTCTCCAGTTGTTGTTCAGTTTTCAAACGGCGGTGCAGCTTTCTTCGCTGGTAAAGGCGTTAAACTTGAAGGTCAAGGTGCTCAAATCCTTGGTGCTGTAGCGGGTGCTAAATATGTTCACGCTGTAGCTGAAGCTTACGGTGTTCCAGTTATCCTACACACTGACCACGCTGCTAAGAAACTTCTTCCATGGATCGACGGTCTACTAGACGCGGGTGAAGAGTTCTTCGCTCAAACTGGTAAGCCACTATTCTCTTCTCACATGCTAGACCTTTCTGAAGAGTCGCTAGAAGAGAACATTGAAGTATGTGCTAAGTACCTAGAGCGCATGGCTAAAATGAACATGACAATCGAGATCGAACTTGGTTGTACTGGTGGTGAAGAAGACGGCGTTGATAACTCTGATATGGACGCATCTGAGCTTTACACTTCTCCAGAAGACGTTGCTTACGCATACGAGAAACTAAGCGCTGTTTCACACCGCTTCACTATCGCAGCTTCTTTCGGTAACGTACACGGTGTTTACAAGCCAGGTAACGTTGTTCTAACTCCAACTATCCTACGTGATTCTCAAGCATACTGTGCAGAGAAGTTCGGTATTGCACCTAACGCTCTAAACTTCGTATTCCACGGTGGTTCTGGTTCTACTGAAGCAGAAATCCAAGAGTCTATCGGCTACGGTGTTATCAAAATGAACATCGATACTGATACACAGTGGGCTACATGGGACGGCGTTCGTGCATACGAAGCTGAAAACCGTGACTTCCTACAAGGTCAAATCGGTAACCCTACTGGTGAAGATGCGCCAAACAAGAAGTACTACGATCCACGCGTATGGCTACGTGCTGGTCAAGCTTCAATGGTTGCTCGCCTAGAGAAAGCATTCGCTGACCTAAACGCAGTAGACGTACTATAATTTAGTACTCAAACCGTTTTTGAAACCCGCTCTTTGAGCGGGTTTTTTTATACCTTGAGTTAATTTATTAACGAAATCACAACAAAGGTATGGAAACTCGTCAAGAAGTTGCTTAGGCTGTAAGAAAATAGTGAAATTAATTCAATAAAGAGCTGTTTTTTAGGCGGTTACTGATAAAATTCCGCCGCTCGAAAAGAGTGAGTATTTCGCATGGTTTCATAAGAAGTCATGACAACCAACCGCGAGTACTTTTTTGTGCTCTTATATTTCTATCTAAGACACAGGGACATTTAGGTTAGATATTTTAAGGATTAACTATGTCAACAGAATCAACAGGCATCGAAACTCCGCTCGTGGATGGAGTCGTAGAGGCTGAAAAATGGTTAACGAACAATAGCGATCTATTGATTCAATACGGAGTGAACATTCTCTCTGCACTGCTGATCCTCTTTATCGGTAATATCATCGTTAAAGCAGTCGCAAATAGCGTCTCAAAAGTGCTAGAGAAGAAGAAAATGGACAAGGCTGTTATCGAGTTTGTTCATGGTTTAGTTCGCTATCTACTCTTCGTGATTGTTCTTATTGCGGCATTGGGTCGAGTAGGGGTACAAACCGCCTCAGTCGTCGCTGTTATTGGTGCAGCCGGTCTTGCTGTTGGTCTTGCTTTGCAAGGTTCATTGTCAAACTTTGCGGCTGGTGTCTTAATCGTTGCATTTCGTCCATTTAAGTCAGGCGACTATGTTGAAATTGGTGGTGTAGCGGGTTCGGTTGAATCTATCCAGATTTTCCAAACGGTACTTAAGACACCAGATAACAAAATGGTAGTCGTACCAAATGCATCCGTCATCAATGGCCCAATAACGAACTATTCTCGCCACAATACTCGTCGTGTAGATATGGTGATTGGTGTCTCCTACAGCTCAGATCTGCAACTCACCAAGAAAGTGATTCGCGAAACGTTAGAGAAAGATGAGCGTATTCTCAAAGAACCAGATATGACCATCGGTGTGCTTGCACTAGCCGATTCATCAGTCAACTTTGTGGTTCGCCCATGGTGTAAAACCGCGGATTACTGGGATGTGTTCTTTGATTCACAGCAGGCCATCAAAGAAGCACTTGATGCCGCAGGTATCGAAATTCCATTCCCACAAATGGATGTGCATCTAAACAAGGTTGAAGCCTAGTCTTTAACCTGATGATACTGAAAGCGAGGCTTAGGAGCCTCGCTTTTTTAGTTTCTGAGCCACCTTACTTTGAGATATGAGATAGGTAAACTTTATGTCAGTTTGTGGGTCTTATCTTGTTGTAGGTAGAGTCATTTGGCTATGCTGGCTTTAGGCTCACAGTTTTAAATGGCAATGAGTAAGGAATCGAAATGATGAAAAGAACAACTTCCACCCTTCGATTAGTCGCCGCGCTGACGTTTGGGTTGAGTTTGCCGCTAACGAGTTTTGCATCTGGGCTAGACTTTCCAAATATTAGTACCAGTGGCTATGGCGAAATATCGGTCTCACCAGACAGTGCTTTGGTTTCTGTACGAGTTGAAATGATCGCAAAAACCGCGGAGCAGGCAAAAAGTAAAGTTGACCAGTCGGTAAGTCACTTTGTCCAACAAGCTCAAGAGAAGGGGGTTGAGCGTCAGCAGATAAACAGCTCAAACTTACATATTGCACCACAATATCGATACCCTAAAGATGCGCAACCTGAGCTAGAAGGTTACCGAGCGACACGCACCATTACACTGACGGTTTTGGAGCTTGAGAAGCTCAACAGTTATCTTGATTTGGCGATGCAGTCAGGCATCAACCGAGTCGATAGTGTCAAACTACAAACGACGCAATACGATAGTTACAAGCAGCAGGCGCTCGAACTCGCCATTAAAGATGCACAAAGCAAGGCAACATCGTTGGCGAAAGGGTTTGATCAGCGAGTTGAGCAAGTATGGGAGATTCGCTATCAGCAAGATCAGCCTAGAGTGATGCGTGCTGTGGCCATGGATAGTGTTGGGGAATCAAATTCTTATATGGATAAGGCAATTGTAATTAGGGATAAAGTTGATGTGGTGTTTAAGCTCTCCAGTCAATAGTCTATTTTTTGATTAATTTTATTAGAGATTATGTTTTCACTATTAAGGCGTTTGTTGGTCTAATGTTATAGTAAGTGGTTGAGACTATAAATTTTAAAGCTCGCCCCTATTGGGGCGAGCTTGCATTATTAACTATAGAGAGAGATTGAGTGAAGCCCCTCCGTATTATCGCTTCTTCTACCATTATTCTCCTGATTTTGATTGGTGTGTTGTTTGGCCACTATTTCCACCGCTATCACGACAGCCAAGCTGAAAATATCGAGCGAGCGATTACAGAAGCCCAAGGTCAGCTCGATTACATTGAGCGTGAGTACTATCTGCTAAATGAACGTTTGGTCTCTTCATCGCGTCTTCTTGCCGAAAATCAAAGTATGTACGATTACATCTTGCAGCCGAGTGAAGAGATGAAGAAGGTTCTCGAGCAAGTCTGGGCATCGGTTGCCGCAGGGCAAAAGTGGTATCGCTCGATTCGAGCGATCGATTTAGCAGGGCAGGAGGTCATCAAAGTGACCTATGATCGAGAGAATGATCAGGCTAGCGCGTCGACAAGTTATCGAAATCTCTCAGATAAAGACTTTTTTGGTTATGTACAGTCTTTACACGATAATCAATTTGGTACGTGGCAAATAGAATTTGAAGACCCTCCTTTGGGAATGGTGGACTCTCCGGTTAGACCCGTAATGAAAATCATGACTCCAGTCTCTACTCTAGGTAAACGAGTGGGTTACTTAGTAATTGATTTTGATGTGAGTTTTTTGTCTGACATGGTGACATACTCTCCCGACCCTACACTTGCCGCCGATCTCATCTCATATACCGGTTATTATGTTGCGGGACAAAAAGAGCATATGTTGTTCGGAGAGGTATTGCCCGGTCGCAGTCACTTTAACTTTGCTACCATGAACCCGACGGTTTGGCAAAAGATGACAGACAGTCCGAGAGGCTATTACTTCGAAGATGGTACGCTATCGGTATTCACCTTTATCGGAATTTTGCCTGAGCGCGCACTGTATGCTGTGATTCAGATGCCGCCGGATGAATTGGAAGGGCGTGCAGAGCAAGGGCTCGGTGACTTAGTTCAAGAAGCCATATTTGTATTAATGCTGCTGCTCATCATTCTGCTCCCGATCGCCTTTACATTAGCGTATTACTACAAGCGAGATATGGATGGCAAACTCGCTCGTGCTGCTTTGAATGGTATGTCTGCCGTGCTCATTACTGATAAGAATAATAAAGCGATTTTAGTGAACAAAGAGTTTAGTATCTTGACAGGTTATGAGAGCAGTGTTGTTACAGATAAAGACATGCTCGTTAGACTCTTGGGCAAGGATAGCCATGCGATTATCGAAGCGATTAATAGTGAAGTAAAGACTAAGAAGTTTTGGGAAGGGGAGCTATTACTCTATAAGTATAATGGCGATTCAGTATCTGTGATTACTCGTATCCAGCCTGATTACTCCCCTTTGGGAGATCTTAAGTACAATATTATCTCCTTTGTAGATATCAGTGAACGTAAACAGCTTGAAGAGCGTCTAAGAGCATTGAGCGAGCTTGATGACTTAACGGGTCTATGGAACCGTCGTAAGTTTGAGCAGGAACTGGGGCGTGCGGCTTCAATCGCGGAGCGATACAAAGATAAACAACCCTCATGTTTGGCGTTAATCGACATTGATCACTTCAAACGAGTGAATGATGACAAAGGTCATGACGAAGGTGACAGAACTATTCGTGTTGTGGGAAAAATTCTCACCGATAGTCTTCGCACAACGGATTTCGTTGCACGGATTGGCGGAGAGGAGTTCGCTCTGCTAATGCCTCATACAACCTTAGATGAAGCTCAACACGTATTAGAGCGCATTTTAGTGGCCGTCGCAGATAGTCAGGACATTGATGTGACGATCAGTGCGGGTTATACCGATATGACAGGCGACAAAGATCGTTCATACAAGTGGGCCGACATCGCTTTGTATCAATCAAAAGAGAACGGCAGAAATCGAGTTTCACGCTGTTTGAGCGCTCAAGATTACCTCTAATAGCGGCGGCGGTTAGTAAGCGATTTAATTCTCTATTTCATAGACATAAAAAAAGAGAGCCGAGGCTCTCTTTTTCTTTGCTTGTTGTTCGACGAATTATAGTACGTGAACAGAAGCCGTGTTAGTTGTGCCTGAAGCAACTAGTGCGCCAGATACCATAACAACGATGTCGCCTTTCTTACCAAAACCAGACTCAAGAGCGTACTCTTTACCGTTTTTGTAGAACTCATCAGTGCTGTCGATAGAATCAACTAGAACTGGACGAACACCTTTAGTAAGAACTAGCTGTGCAGCAGTCTTAGCGTTAGTTGTTAGAGCAACGATGCTTGCAGATGGGAAGTACTTACGTACTGAGCGTGCAGACTTACCGCCTTCTGTAGCAACGATGATTAGTGGAGCAGCTAGTTTCTCAGCTGTGTCTACTGCACCTTTACATACTGCTTCAGTGATACGTAGGCGTGGGCTGTCTAGACGAGAGCCTAGTTCAGCTTTAAGTGCGCCGTCTGTACGGTTAGCAATTTGAGCCATGATAGCTACTGACTCAACTGGGTATTTACCTTTCGCAGTTTCACCAGAAAGCATTACAGCATCAGTACCGTCCATGATTGCGTTCGCAACGTCACCCGCTTCTGCACGAGTTGGACGTGGGTTGTTGATCATAGAATCAAGCATTTGAGTTGCAGTGATAACCGTCTTACGTGCACGGTTACACTTCTCGATCATCATCTTCTGAGCGAAGATTACTTCTTCAGCTGGGATTTCAACACCTAGGTCGCCACGAGCAACCATGATGCCGTCAGAAAGCTCAAGAATCTCGTCAAAGTTGTCAACGCCTTCTTGGTTTTCGATTTTAGAGATGATGTGGATGCTTTCGCCGCCGTTCGCGTCTAGAAGCTCACGGATTTCTTTAACGTCTGCTGCTTTACGGATGAAAGATGCTGCAACGAAGTCAACGCCTTGCTCACAACCGAACTTAAGGTCAGCTTTGTCTTTCTCAGAAAGTGCTGGAAGCTGTACAGATACGCCAGGAAGGTTAACACCTTTGTTTTCGCCTAGAGCACCGTTGTTAAGAACTTTACACTTAACTTCAGTTTCAGTGGTCGCGATAACTTCCATTTCGATTAGGCCGTCATCAACAAGGATAGTGTTACCAGCTGATAGGTCTTTAGCGAAACCAGCGTAAGTAACTGCTACAACGTCTTTGTTACCAACTACAGATGCGTCTGTAGTGAAAGTAAATTCTTGACCAGCTACTAGATCAACGTCGTTGCCGTCTTCTAGTTTGATAGTACGGATTTCTGGACCTTTAGTGTCTAGAAGGATAGCTAGTTGCTTACCAACGTTAGTCATAACTTCACGGTAGTTTGCGATACGTGCAGCGTGCTCTTCGAAGTTACCGTGAGAGAAGTTAAGACGCATAACGTTCATGCCTGCGTTTACTAGTTCAGTTAGCTTCTCTACAGATTCAGTTTTAGGGCCAATCGTACATACGATTTTGGTCTTTTTCATGGAAAATACTCTCCGGTAAGTATTGTTACAATTTGAAAGTTAAACAGTCAGCCTGAAGTGTAGGTGATAACACGGGGAAATGTGCTCATTTCCTCTTCAATATCATCTCTGATACCTACAATTTTTAATTGAAAGTCTTTCATCTACTTTAGTCATTTTATGACTGTTTCATTTCGAATAAATGAAAGATTCTTTCTATTTATCCCTTAATAATGTCGATAAAAGGCATAAATTGAGACAAATTCTGTAATAAATTTTCTTTTGGTGCGCGAATTCTAACACTGAAAGCGACAAATTTCACGATCATAACTTGTCTTAGGACAAGGTTTTGGCCTGATTTTTTTATTTTTTACTTCGAAATAAATAGACGGTTAAGTTTCGTTTGGTCTATACTCACTTTCGATTTGAAACTTAGTGCTAGAGATAAGATGTCGAAACGAAACACACAGATGCGTAGACACGCGATTTCCAACCTTGTGAATGAGAAGGGCGAAGTGAGCGTTGAAGAGTTATCCGCACTGTTTGAAACGTCAGAGGTCACGATTCGTAAGGATCTTGCTTCACTAGAAAAAAACGGTCAGTTGTTACGTCGTTATGGTGGCGCGATTGCTTTGCCGAAAGAAGTGGTGACCGAAGAATTGACGAAAAATGTTTCGACTCGAAAGGTAGCGCTGGCTCAAGCCGCTGCGGGTTTGATTCGTGATCACAATCGCATTTTGATTGATAGCGGGAGCACAACAGGTGCTTTAATTGAGCAGTTATCAACAAAACGTGGCCTAGTTGTGATGACTAACTCATTGATGGTCGCTAATGCCCTGAATGAATTGGAAAATGAACCTACACTTCTAATGACAGGTGGAACTTGGGATCCTCACTCAGAGTCTTTTCAAGGCCAGGTTGCGGAATCAGTATTACGCTCTTACGACTTTGATCAGCTTTTCATTGGTGCCGATGGCATCGACC
Organism: Vibrio astriarenae; assembly: GCF_010587385.1. Lineage (NCBI taxonomy): Bacteria > Pseudomonadati > Pseudomonadota > Gammaproteobacteria > Vibrionales > Vibrionaceae > Vibrio > Vibrio astriarenae. Next base: position 2,693,340 of record NZ_CP047475.1, on the reverse strand, counting down.
TCGAACGCGGAACAACCACGTTCAATGAGTTGGTCGGTTTGAGTCAAGTTATGGCCGATGTTGCGCGTGAAGTGATTGTCATGATTGAGTCTGAGAAAATCGGCCGAAAAATCCCAAATTTAGAGCTTGCGTGGCAAGAGATTGATGTCTTGATTACCGATCAAGATATTAGCCCAGAGCAACGCGAAGCTATCGAAAACAAAGGCGTAAAGGTTGTTTGCGCCCACTAATTTTAATTTAACTCATTCGTGAGCCTTTTTGCTTGCTGCCTGTGAATGAGAAATCCTATTATTTTGGAGTAACGTTATGTGTGGAATAGTTGGAGCAGTCGCTCAACGTGATGTCGCTGAGATTCTTGTAGAAGGTTTACGTCGTCTTGAATACCGTGGCTACGATTCAGCGGGTGTTGCTGTCGTTGATAGTGAAAGCAACCTGACTCGTGTTCGTCGTCTGGGTAAAGTACAAGAGTTAGCTGACGCGGTTGATGAAGCGAAAGTTGTGGGTGGTACAGGTATCGCACACACTCGCTGGGCAACGCACGGCGAGCCTTCTGAGATCAACGCTCACCCACACATGTCTGGTGATATCGCGGTCGTACACAACGGTATCATCGAAAACCACGAAGAGCTGCGTGAAATGCTGCAAGGCCGTGGTTACGTTTTCGAATCTCAAACCGATACAGAAGTGATTGCTCACCTTGTTGAGTGGGAACTGCGCACTTCAGAAACTTTGCTTGAAGCACTGCAGAAAACCGCAACGCAACTTGAGGGTGCATACGGCACCGTAGCGGTTGATCGCAAAGACCCATCACGTATCGTGGTTGCGCGCTCTGGTAGCCCAATCGTTATCGGTTTTGGTGTGGGTGAGAACTTCCTAGCCTCTGACCAACTTGCTCTGTTGAGTGTGACTCGCCGCTTTATGTACCTAGAAGAGGGTGACGTAGCTGAAATCACTCGCCGTGAAGTCAAAGTCTTTGACGCACAAGGCAATGCAGTAGAGCGCGAAATCGTAGAATCAAATGCAGAACACGATGCAGGTGATAAAGGTAAATACCGTCACTTCATGCAAAAAGAGATCTTCGAGCAGCCAACAGCATTGATCAATACAATGGAAGGCCGTATCTCTGACACTAATGTGATTACGAATGCAATTGGTGTAAACGCAGAAGAGATCCTAAGCAAAGTGGATCATGTTCAAATCATCGCATGTGGTACGTCTTACAACTCAGGCATGGCAGCTCGCTACTGGTTTGAATCTATCGCTGGCGTTAGCTGTGATGTCGAGATTGCATCGGAGTTCCGCTACCGTGATTTCGTTGTACGTCCAAACAGCCTGCTGGTGACGCTTTCTCAATCAGGTGAAACAGCTGATACGCTGGCCGCACTTCGTCTTGCAAAAGAGAAAGGCTACATGGCAGCAATGACGATCTGTAACGTTGCTGGTTCTTCACTGGTTCGTGAATCTGACTTTGCCTTCATGACTCGTGCCGGTACAGAAATCGGCGTAGCGTCAACCAAAGCATTCACTACTCAGCTAGCCGCAATGCTAATGATGGTGGTTTCTATCGGCCGCCTACAAGGTCGTGTTGATGAAGCCCGCGAAGCTGAGATTGTGAAATCACTGCACAAGTTGCCATCTGCGATTGAGCAAGCTCTGGCATTTGATAAAGAGATTGAAGCGCTAGCACCTGATTTTGCAGACAAGCACCACACGCTATTCTTGGGGCGTGGCGAGTACTACCCAATCGCGATGGAAGCGTCTCTAAAACTCAAAGAGATCTCATACATCCACGCTGAAGCTTACGCAGCAGGTGAGCTAAAACACGGCCCACTTGCACTTATCGATGCAGATATGCCAGTGGTTGTGATTGCACCAAGCAACGATCTTCTAGAGAAGTTGAAGTCGAACGTTGAAGAAGTGCGTGCTCGTGGTGGCCTACTGTACGTATTCGCTGATGTGGATGCTGGTTTTGAAGGTGATGAGAACATGAAGATCATCAAGATGCCACACGTGGATGAAATCACTGCACCGATCTTCTACACAGTTCCAATGCAGCTTCTGTCGTACCACGTTGCATTGATTAAGGGTACAGACGTTGACCAGCCTCGTAACCTTGCAAAAGCAGTAACTGTTGAATAATCAATTGTTTATGGTTGATCTTTAAGTTCAGTCATCAGATGTAAGAGTATTTAGCCTCCCATGTGCCAAAAGCGATGGGAGGCTTTTTTATATCTGAAATTGATGGGGTTGTGTTATGGAAGTAGAGAGATGACTTCATCCAACGATCTAAGGATGGTTGTACGCTCAACAAGTTCAGGGCTTGGTGGCAATAGGTCTGGAATCATCACAGCTTGACAGCCCGCGGCAAGTGCTGAGCGTATGCCATTATTTGAATCTTCCAGCACCATACACTCTTTATCTTTATACCCTAGGCGTTGGTAGGCCATCTGATAGCAGTCTGGGTGTGGCTTACCCCTTTCTACATCTTCTGCTGTGATGACTAAATCAAACTTAGGCAGGTATGAGGTGGCTGCAAAGTTATGCTTCACTTCTGGGAGGTGGGAGGAAGTCACAATCGCCGTAGCCAGTCCTTTCTCCTTGATTGCTGTGAATAGTGGAGCAAACCCTGGCTTCATTGCGATTCCGTTTGCACGTAACTTGGAGAAGTGTTTATCACGCACTTGGCGAAATCGTTCTAGGTCAAAGTGGTTGGGGAAGTGCTCGACGAGCATTCTTTCACATTCCGGGTCTTGAACGCCGATGAAGTGTTGATAAAAATCATCGCTAATACTTAACTCTTGCTCGCGTGCTGCATATTGCCAACTCTTTTTGTACACGGACTCTGTGTCAAAAATGAGCCCATCCATGTCAAATAAAACCGCTTGAATCATACTCGCTCCGATACTGATGTGATCGTATCCCATTTAATCATATCAATGCGCTCAATACTCTAGAATACAGAGTGTAATTTAATTACATATCAATATGTTTCCGTACTAGTTGCTTAGTATTTGAGCTCTGTAGTGTATATTTCACGCTATGAAATAAAATCGATAGTAATGTTGATCTCAAATACGTGATCCTAATCACTAACTATTTAGGGGGTGCATTTGCACTAAATGTGATCTATATCTTATATAAGTGATAATCATTATCATTTAGTGAGTGATGTAATTTACTGACAGGGTGTTTATGTGATCAGGGTCACGCATAATTTATTTGTATGGATATTCAAAGGTGATCTACATCCCGTTTTGGTTGGCTTTGGTGTGTTTTTGAAATGTTGTGATACATTTTTAGCAACTTTTGAAGAAACACACTTTGGCATTTAGCCACCTAATAATAAAACCGAGGTCCCCTATGTTATCACCAGAAGCAAAGATCAAAGTGCAGAACTTTGGTCGTTTTCTCTCCAACATGGTAATGCCCAATATCGGCGCATTTATCGCTTGGGGTTTTATCACCGCGCTATTCATCCCTACGGGTTGGTTGCCAAATGAAACCCTAGCTGCACTTGTTGGTCCAATGATCACTTACTTGCTGCCGCTATTGATCGGTTACACCGGTGGTAAAATGGTCGGTGGTGATCGTGGTGCCGTTGTTGGTGCGATTACGACAATGGGTGTGATTGTCGGTACTGATATCCCGATGTTCATGGGGGCGATGATTGTTGGTCCTCTTGGTGGTCTAGCAATCAAGAAGTTTGACGAATCGGTGCACGGTAAAGTGAAGAGCGGTTTTGAGATGTTGGTGAACAACTTCTCTGCCGGTATCATTGGTATGATCTGCGCCATTATCGCTTTCTTCCTGATCGGTCCTGCGGTTAAAGTGCTATCAAATGGCCTTGCTGCTGGTGTTAATGCGATGGTCGAGGCGGGCTTGCTTCCTTTGGCATCAATCTTCGTTGAGCCCGCGAAAATTCTATTCCTCAACAATGCGATTAACCACGGTATTTTCTCTCCACTCGGTATCCAACAGTCTGAAGAGATTGGTAAATCTATCTTCTTCTTGATTGAGGCAAACCCTGGCCCAGGTCTTGGTCTTCTGCTTGCTTATATGGTGTTTGGCAAAGGCAGTGCAAAACAGTCAGCGGCAGGTGCCTCAATTATCCACTTCTTGGGTGGTATTCACGAAATTTACTTCCCTTATGTTCTGATGAACCCCCGTCTAATCCTAGCGGTTATTGCTGGTGGTATGGCAGGTGTATTCACCAACGTTCTATTTAGCTCGGGCCTTATCTCTCCAGCGTCGCCTGGTTCTATCTTTGCGATTCTATTGATGACACCTAAAGGTGCGTACATTGGCGTTATCTTGTCCGTTGTGGCAGCAACGGTCACCTCATTCTTAGTTGCTTCGGTTCTACTTAAAACAACATCGCAAACGGATGATGAAGACTCACTAGAGAAAGCCTCTGCGCAAATGAAAGACATGAAGGCCTCTTCTAAAGGTGCAGTATCGGGCGCAGATGTGAACCTAGCAGAAGTGAAAGCGGTCTATGTTGCGTGTGATGCAGGTATGGGTTCAAGTGCAATGGGTGCAGGTCTACTGCGTAAGAAAGTAGAAGCCGCAGGTCTAGATATCTTTGTCACTAACCATGCGATCAACAACCTACCGGCAGACTCGCAGGTAGTGATTACACACAAAGATCTCACAGACCGTGCTCGCAGTACTGTGCCGGGTGCTATGCACATCTCGCTAAGTAACTTTTTAGACGGCTCTGTCTACGACAAGTTGGTTGCGGAGCTCGCTGAGGCACAAAGTGGTGCAGCAAGTTCGCCAGTTCAACAGGCTGTAGAGGTAACAGTTCAAGAGGAAGACAGCAAACTTTCTCTAACCAAAGAGAGTGTTTTCCTTGGTCTAGAGGCAAAGAACAAAGAAGAGGCGATCAAGTTTGCTGGTGAGCAACTGGTTAAACTTGGCAACGTTTCTCCGGAATATGTTGATGGCATGTTCGCTCGTGAAGAGTTGGTATCCACTTACCTTGGCGAATCAATCGCGGTACCGCACGGGACGATTGAAGCTAAGCAGTACGTGCAGAAAACCGGCATCGTCTTCTGTCAGTACCCAGAGGGTATCCAATGGGGTGAAGAGGAAGATGATATCGCCAAGATGGTTATCGGCATTGCAGCCCAAGGTGACGAGCACAACATGGTATTGATGGCGATTACAAATTCACTTGATGATGAAGAAGCAGTTGAGCGCTTACAGAACACGACTAACCCAGAAGATGTTCTACAAATTCTCAACAGTTAATAGGCTTCGAGTCTAGCTCCTGAGTGAATGAGGTCAGTTTCCCCCTGCTGGCCTCCTTTTTCGAATCAGTCTTTATAGGTTACTGCTTTGTGAGATGTCGAGCAGTCAGCTATATAGATTCAACATATAAAGGTTAATAATTATGAAAGCGTTACATTTTGGTGCAGGTAATATCGGTCGTGGCTTTATTGGCAAACTGTTATCGGATGCTGGCATTAAGGTTACATTCGCTGACGTTAATGAAACTGTCGTCTCTGAACTACAAAAGCGCAATGAGTATCAAGTGAAAGTGGTTGGTGAGCAGTGTGTGGTTGAAACCGTAAGTAATGTGACAGCGGTAAACTCGGCAACGGACGCAGTCGTCGATTGCATTGCGGAATCAGACATTGTTACAACGGCAGTCGGTCCGACCGTTCTAAAAATTATTTCTAAGTCAGTTGCACAAGGCATCGAGAAACGTGCAGCGGCAAACAATTCGGCACCAATGAACATCATTGCCGCTGAGAATATGGTACGTGGTACTAGCCAGCTAAAAGAAGCGGTATATGAGCATTTGTCAGAGGAAATGAAGGCATTTGCTGAGGCAAATATAGGGTTTGTTGATTCGGCGGTCGATCGCATTGTACCTCCAGCAGAAGCGGGTGAAACAGATCCTCTAGCGGTCACGGTTGAGACGTTCAGTGAGTGGATTGTCGATCAGACTCAGTTTAAAGGTGAGATTCCAAACATTCCCGGTATGGAGTGCACTGACAACCTAATGGCATTCGTAGAGCGTAAGCTGTTTACGTTGAATACAGGTCACTTAATCACCGCTTATCTTGGTGTACTCGCGGGTCATGAAACGATTAAAGAGTCGATTGAAGATGACGCCATTCGTGCAGAAGTGACAGCAGCGATGGAAGAGAGTGGTGCAGTACTGATTAAGCGCTATGGTTTCGACCCTGAAGCGCATGCGGCGTACATCCAGAAGATTTTGGGGCGTTTTGCGAACCCATTCCTTCGTGATGAAGTTGACCGCGTTGGTCGTCAGCCAATTCGTAAACTGAGTCCGCAAGACCGTTTGATCAAACCACTGAACGGCACGCTGGAATACGGTTTGCCAAATGCTCATCTCATCAAAGGTATCGCCGCCGCATTCCATTATAAAAATGAGGATGACCCACAGGCGGTTGAACTGCAGTCAATGTTTGCAGAAAAGGGATTTGCCGCAACTCTTGCGCACTATTCAGGGCTGAATAGTAACGATGAAGTTGTTACACTAGCCGAGCAAGCCTACCTTGCACTGAAGTGATCTTAGAAAAAGTGCCACATCAGTGGCACTTTCCCATTTTGGGAAGAAAACAAAATTATAGTAAATAACCTTATTTTCTGCGATGTAACAATGTCAATACACAGTAGCCATGAAACCGAATTGCTAGAAGCACTTGCCGAGTCAACAGATGCGGGAGAGTGTTTGCTATGTGCCTATGATGCACTTGAAGATATGGTGGATGCGCTATTACAAAATATTTTCCAAAAAGATGACTACTCGGTGAAGTTTGTGGTCGACCCGTTGTTAACTTCTGATGGTCCTCTGGGTGATATTATGATTCGTGCCAAGTTGCTGCTCGGCCTTGGCGTACTAGATAAAGAGACCTATGACGATATAGAGATCTTCGTCACCTTGAAAGCGTGGGTGAAAGTGCAAGAGGGTGTGGTCGATTTCTGTGATGAGAACATTTTGTTTGAGCTTAATCGAGTGCAAGCAATCAAACAGACCATGCCGATTATCTACTCGCCAGAACAAGTGGAAGGTTTGTCGGATGAACTCAAAGAGATGTTCCTTATTCGTCATTTTCAAAAAGTACGTTCAACCATTGTCTTGGCGGTCACCAGCTTAATCCAGAGCTTGGGTAAAGAGAACGCACTGACATCATAGAGTTAACTACTAGACATAAAAAACCGCTTCACGAGAAGCGGTTTTTTATTATCCGTTGAGCAATGAAGCTTATAGACCTTTGATATTCTCGGCTTCTAGCTCAGAGAAGTACTTCACCGTCTTCACTTTTAGCTCTTGTTGCGCAGCTTCGTCAGCAACAATGATTGCCTTAGGGTGCATTTGCAGCGCTGTCACTGTCCACATGTGGTTGATTGAACCTTCAATCGCCATTTGTAGGGCCTGAGCCTTGTTGTGACCTAAAGAGAGGATCATGACTTCTTGTGCATCAAGCAGAGTCGCTACACCAATCGTTAGTGCGAATTTAGGCACTTGGTTGATGTCGTTGTCAAAGAAGCGAGAGTTCGCAATGCGAGTATCTTCAGTCAGCGTCTTGATACGTGTGCGAGACTGCAAAGAAGAGCCAGGCTCATTGAAAGCGATGTGACCATCAATACCCACACCACCCATGAAGAGGTTGATCTTGCCGTAAGATTTGATCTTCTCTTCGTAAGCCGCACAGTGCGCATCGATGTCATCAGCCAACCCGTCAAGTAGGTTGATGTTCTCTTCTTGAATATCAACATGGTTGAAGAAGTTGTTGTACATAAATGAACGGTATGACTCTGGGTGATTTGGGTCAATACCTACATACTCGTCCATGTTGAAAGTCACAACATGTTTAAAGCTAACGTAGCCAGCGTTGTATAGTGAAATCAGTTCTTTATATGTGCTCAGAGGCGTGCCACCTGTAGGCAGACCGAGTACGAACGGTTTATCTGCAGTTGGGTTGAACTTATTGATTTTATCTGCAATGTGGCGTGCCGCCCATTTGCCCACTTGTTCTGCATTTTGAAGAGGAATCAGTCTCATCGGTCAATTTCCTATCTGAAGTAGTCTTGCATCTATTAGTTAATTTGCATTGTAAAATAAGAATCAAAAACTCGCTAGTGTTTTAGATCAAAATTTGAGTGATTTATGATCTCCAGCTAAGGGTATGCTTAAAAATCAGTGCTTTTTTCTGAGTTATTTTTTAGAAAAGATAAAGTGCTGATAGGGAAAACCAGCCATTGAGAGAATGGCTGGTTTAATACAGGGTAGTCTAAGCGTGCATGGATAGGTAGGCTTTGGCAGATTCGCTATCCATATAGCGAGCAAGAGTTTTATGGTCCACTTTGGTGAGGTCCACCACAATTAAACCATCTAAGGCATCATTGAAGTCAGGGTCGACATTAAAGCTCACCAGTTTTCCATTTAAGCCCAAATATTGGCGCAATAATACGGGTACACCTTTGCCAGAGTCGATACGAGCAATCACACGTGATAGAAGTTGCAGGTCGACGAGGGAAGTCAATAGTTCGGCCTTCCAGTCGTGGCTTTGTTTAGTGAATGGGTTCAGTGGCTTTACGAGACAGGCACACTCTTTATCGTAATGATGCATTGAAAGTGCTTCGGTGAGAAGCTGCTTTGCCGTGTCGTTGTACTCGTCGCTGATGGAGACAGGACCAAACAGGTGTGTGTATTGTGGGTTACGCGCCACAAAGGTCGCGATGCCTTTCCAGAGAAGCAGAAGGGCACTCATGCTCTTTTGGTACTCTTTCGCGATCACTGAGCGTCCCATCTCAATCGAATGATTCTGTCCGATGCGCTCAATGAAATTCTGTTGGTAATCAAACAGTGTACGAGAATACAGTCCCTTGAGCCCTCGGGTCGCCATGATCTTGTCGACGAGACCCAGTCGATAGGCTCCGACCAGTGATTGGTTATCATTGTCCCAGACAAAAAGATGCAAATAGTCTTGATCAAAGCGATCAATGTCGATCGCTTTTCCAGTGCCTTCACCCACTGCACGGAAATTCATTTCTCGCATGCGACCAATTTCGTGCATTAAGTGTGGAATTTCCTCATAGGTTGCGCAGTACACACTGTATTGCCCGCTACTGAGCAGCAAAGCTTGCTCGCGCAGTGCTTTTAGCTCCTCAAGCACCAAATGTTGTGGCTTTGCTGGCGCAATGGGCTCTAACTTGCTGATTTGTTGATGTTGGACTTTTCTGTGCTGGGCTTGATGACGCAGTAAGTAGGTATTGAGGCGCAGATAGTGTACGGCTTGTTTATCATCAAGACTAAGCAGTTCTTTTGCTTTAATCGGTTGGCCGACAGCGAGTTTAATTGGGTGCTGTTTTTTGTTGAGTAACTCTCTTCCTAGCATCAGTGTGCGCAGCATAGGGTGGATCTTTCCTGCCGCATAAAAAGGTTTGGAGTTGTGCCCATGGATAAAGAATGGAACCGTTGTGGCTTTATTGCGCTTGACTAAGGAGGCGACAGAGCGGTGCCAGTCCTTGTCTTCGACCAACGAAAGATCACGCTGGGTTGGGTGAGAAACTTCTCCTGCGGGAAAGATCAGAAGCAGTCCTTGCTCTGCTAGATGCTGGTTGGCGATGCGCAGCGCAGAGGCGTTAGCGCGTTTGGTTTGATCTTGCTCTAGTACATCCACTCCAATAAACAACGAGCTGAGCTCAGGGACCAGTTTGAGGTATTGATTGGCAAGAATTTTTACGTCAGGGCGAACCATCAAAAGTAGCTCCGCCAATATGACGCCTTCAATGCCACCTAAAGGATGGTTGGCGATAACAACGGTTGCCCCTGACTTTGGTACCGAGTTTAGCTGACCGCTTTCGATCTGGTAGCTGATCCCCAGTGACTCCAAAGCAAATCGAAGAAACTCTTGCGTGGAGCAGTTTACTGGGCGCTGTGCGTAAAGCTGGTCGAGCTTGCTCAAGCCCGTCGCCCATTCAGCAACATTCTCACCAATACCAAACGGGGTTTTTCTTGGTAAGCGAAAGGGGCTATTTCTCATTGTGTATATCCATTCAACGGTGCTTTTTTCTCCAAATTAGAGAAGTAAGATGACAATTGAGTGGAAAAAAATTGAACAAAAAATGACTTAATAAAAATGTGATGTCGAAATGAAAAGACACAAATTAGGCGACTAAAAGATATTGAGTGAACAAGTGTACGCTGATATTCTAGCGTACACTTGTTCACTCAATGGTGTTTAGGGAAATGACGCAGCACAATCACGTGGTGGAAGAGAAGCCACCTCTTATTTGGCTTAATGTCGCTATTTTTAGTTTAACGGCGTTGGTCGCAATTATTGGTGTGCCAGTTTATGGCTGGTTTCATGGCTATGGTTGGGAACATCTGATCTGGTTCTTGGTTACTTACAGCTTCTGTAATCTCTCTATTACTGCAGGCTACCACCGTTTGTGGTCACACAAAGCGTATCAAGCTCATGCTTGGGTAAGAGTCATCTTTGCCATTGGTGGGGCATTTGCGCTGCAAAATAGCGCCCTTCACTGGTCCTCTGATCATCGCCCACACCACAAGTTTGTCGATAACAATGAGAAAGATCCTTACAGTGCAAAACGCGGTTTTTGGTACTCCCATATTGGTTGGATGCTAAGAAACTACAATCAAGACCGCTACAGTGATTACAGCAACTGCCGTGATCTGCAGAAAGATAAGGTTGTGATGTGGCAGCACAAATATTATGTGCCGTTAGCGATTGTGACGAACGTGGGTATTCCACTGCTGTTAGGGGTAATCTATGGCGATATTGTTGGCATGCTGTTGGTTGTTGGCGTACTGCGTTTAGTACTGAGTCATCACTCAACATTCTTTATTAACTCCCTCGCACACATCTGGGGCTCACAGCCTTACACCACCAAAAATACGGCGAGAGATAACGGCATATTGGCCATCTTTACCTTTGGTGAGGGTTACCACAACTTCCACCACATTTTTGAAGGGGACTACCGCAATGGCGTTCGTTGGTGGCAGTATGACCCAACTAAATGGTTGATTAAGTTAATGTCTATTTGTGGTCTTGCGAGTCACTTAAGAGTCACGCCGAATTTTCGTATAGAGAAGGCAAGGGCGTTAGCTAAGCTCAACCAAGCCAAGGACAAACTGCAAGAGCGTCCAAATTGTCAGTACATCGTCTCAAGGCTTCAAGCAGAGTATGATCAACTGGTCACGAATATGGGTGACTACTATGAGATGAAAAAGCAGCTGTTAGAGAACAAAAAGCAGAAGCTTACCAAGAAGTATGAGTTGTCAGTGGCCAAGTTAGAATGTCAGCAGATGAAGCGTCGACTGCAAGAGCAAAAGATGCGTTGGAATGAGCTTGTTGCTCAATATGCATAACCAATGACGTAGATTCGCTAATACAGCGATGACTCGTATTTAGGCTCGATGTGTCACCACATCGAGCCTTTTTTGCAGATAGAGCTAAGTAAAAGTAACAAATAAGACAGAGTTAACTGAATGTAGCTTTGGTGGGGTTTTGTTGCTTTTTTGTTGGTTAATCAGTTTTTTAGCAAGTAATATAAAACTGAGTGCAACTGAGGATAATGAGAATATAAATGATCGATAGGCTTAGAAAGGAATCTAAATACTCTATTCGAGTCACTGTCGGAGTCATCTTTGTGTTAGCCACAGTGATTACCGCCTCCGCCGCAGTTTCCTTGCAGTACTACTTCAGCTCTAAGTTTGCGTCTGAGCGAGCGATTGGCGAGTTTTCGATTGCCGCGAAAGGCTTTAGTCACTACGTTAATGATTTCGACGCTAGGATGACAAACGCTACCCGGTTAATGCGCGACCTCGTTGCAGACTCTGGGAGAGAAGACAGAGACTGGTTGAGACTCTTCTCTGGACTAGCGGATGCCAATAATGAAGTCTACAGCGTCTACTACGCGACTCAAGATGAACGCTTCTACCAAGTGATCAACTTAAACTCGTCTGCGACAGTTAGAGAGCGAATAGGAGCCTCGCCCGATGATCGTTGGGCAGTGATCTCGGTGATTGGTGATGATGAGGAACGCATCAAAGAGATAACCTTCTACGATCAAAACTACTCGGTCACAGGAACACGAACCGAAGAGAGCAACTATTACCCCACACAACGACCTTGGTATCGCTCTTCGAACGCTCAAGTTGTTAATAAAACCAAGCCTTACCTGTTTCAACATTTGAAAGTGACCGGGCAAACTTTTTCAATGGCCGATTCAGCCAGTGATTTGGTCGTCGGGGTTGATGTTTTGCTGTCATCCCTCTCACAACGTTTGATGGAACAGCTCGATAGCTACAGTGCTCAAGCCTATGTGTTTAATGCTGATGGCGAAATTCTCGCTAGCAATGAATCTAAAATCGATGGTCAGGCTATTCCACACAGCCCACCATTAGCACTCACTCCAGAGCAGCAAAACCTCATCAGCCAAGCGGGCTCACTCAAGGTGTCTAACCAGGCATCTTGGGCACCGATTGATTACGCTTTATCCGGTCAGCCTCGTGGTTATGCGATCGACCTACTAAATCTGATTGCCACTTCAACCGGGATACCGTTCGAATACATCAATGGCTTTACATGGAATGAGTTGTTAGAGCAGTTTCAATCGGGTGGCATTGATATGCTGCACTCGTTGCAAAAGCATGAAAGCGCTTATGTAGACGGTGCCTATAGCCAGCCTCTCTATAATTTGGACTTTGGCGTGCTAATACCAGGAAAGCAAGCCGAATTACCAAGCCTGAAAACACTATCCGGTCAGCGTATTGCAATTCTTAGCGGCTGGTCGATTATCCCTAAACTGAAACAAGATTTACCTGACGTTGAGCTGGTGGAAGTGCCGGATATTGTCGATGCCTTGCGCCTGTTGCAAGACGGTAAAGTGGCGGCTGTTATTGATAGTGCCCCGATTCTTCAGCAGGCCGCAGACCAATATTTCCTTGATGACACGAGAGTGGTGACGGAACTGCCGCTATTGAAGCAATCCTACTCTACGGGGTTTCACTTGGTATTGAATGAACAGCACAGTGAATTGATTGAGATAATCGATCTCGCCATCAACAATATTACCCATCAGCAGTGGCAGGTGCTGGATGATAAATGGTTAAAGCCGCTAGAAGCGGGCGCGGTGGATACCGAGCGACTCGTTCCATACCCTAAGTTTTACCAATTGCTCAAAGAGAAAAATCAACAAGGGGTATTGGTTGAGCAAGAGGTGAATGATGAGACGCTTCTGTTCTATTTACAGCCAGTGATGATCCAAAACGTTGATGAGTATTTTGCGATTGTGGTGCCCAAGTCAGAAGTGCTTGCTTTAGTGAACCAACGTACCAAGGCGACGATTTGGTTTACATCCGCGGTATTGTGTTTGCTTCTGCCCCTTATTTGGCGCATGGCAAAGCCTATTGTAAATCCAATCAATGCACTCAAAACCGAAACGGAAAAAATAGAGCAGCGCCAATATGGTCAAGTACAAAAGGTCGACACTCAGATTAAAGAGCTGTGGGAGCTCTCCAAATCGATTTGTGAGATGTCCAGTGAGTTGCAAAAACATGAAAAGCAACAAGAAGAGTTTATTGAGTCCTTTATTCGCCTAATCGCGCAAGCGATCGATGACAAGTCCGCGTATACAGCGGGGCATTGTAACCGTGTTCCAGAGATCGCCATGATGCTCGCAAAAGCCGCTGAGCGCAGTGACAGTGAAGCGCTAAAAGATTTCAAATTTAAAGATGAAAAAGAAGAGCGAGAGTTCCGTATTGCTGCTTGGCTTCATGACTGTGGCAAGATCACTCAACCGGAACACATCGTTGATAAGGGAACCAAACTCGAGACCAACTACAACCGTATTCATGAAGTTCGCATGCGATTTGAAGTGCTGTGGCGTGATGCCGAGATTAAGAGCTTACAAACACAGCTTGCAGAGCCGGAAAACGCAGAGCAAGCCAAGGCAGAGCGAGAGAAAAGGCAGCGTGAGCTGCAAGATGATTTTACCTTTGTGGCTGGAGTGAACATTGGTGGTGAGTTTATTGATGACCATAAACTGCAACGCATCAAAGAGATAGCCAATCAAACTTGGCTCCGTCATTTCGACAACCGCTTAGGCTTGTCCCAAGTGGAAGAGATGCGCTTTATTGAGGAGAAACCGTCACTACCCGTTGCTGAATCATTATTATCCGATCGCCCTGAACACTTGATTCAACGCGAGCGTGACACGGATTTTGATCCTCGTTTTGGAATTAATGTTCAAACGCCTGAGTATCTATATAACCTAGGCGAGGTCTACAACCTCTCTGTCGCACGCGGCACATTAACTGCGGAAGATAGATACAAGATCAATGAACACATGATCAGCGGCATCAAGATGTTAGGAAGTCTACCTTTCCCCGATGAGCTGAAAATGGTACCACGCTACGCAACGACTCACCATGAGACCCTCAAAGGCACCGGATACCCAAGAAAGCTCTCAGCAGACGAGCTAACAACCCAAGACCGTATCATCGCTATCGCTGATATATTTGAGGCCCTCACCGCTGCTGACAGGCCTTACAAGAAGGGTAAACCGTTAAGTGTTGCCATCGATATCATGCACAAAATGGCGTTAGACAGACACATCGATATGGAACTGTTTAAACTGTTCTTAACCAGCAAAACCTATTTGGCTTACGCTGAAAAATTCTTAGCAGAGGGGCAGTTAGATGAGGTAGATGTTGAGAAATACGTGAGTTAGAAAAAGCCAGAAAAGCAAAAGGCCTGAGAAGTGAATTCACTCTCAGGCCTTTCTTGTTCTTATCGAACTGAATTTGGTGGCCCCTCGCAGACTTGAACTGCGGACCAATCGATTATGAGTTCATTTTATATTGGTTCAATATGAATCGCCATGTACAGTGGTGTTAACCTAATCTACTGTTTTTAATGGTTTTACACTCATATTTTTGTTGTTGTGTGAATGTGGCTGTTCACCGCTGTACAATTTTTCTGCTATAAATATGCTATAAATAACTTTTACTGATTTTTGGGCAACGGATGGCTATCAAAAAAAAGATTACAAGTGCGACTCTCAAGGCATTAACACCAGAAGAAAGACGGCTCAATGACACAGAAGTTTCAGGCTTTCATGCCATCAAATTTGAGTCTGGTAAGGTAGTTTATTACGTTTACTTTAGGCTGAACGGTAAGCAGGTAAATTATAAGATTGGATTGGCGACAGACCTTACCCCCGCACAAGCTCGCGATATTGCAAAGCAAAAGTTAGGTGAAGTTGCTTCAGGTAAAAATGTCCAAGAAGAGAAGAAAAAGGCTAGAGAAGATACAAAGAGAAGGAAGTTTCTAAACTTCGAAGTCTTTTTAGACAAAAAGTACAGCGCTTACTTGATAGCAAGAAACCCTAAAACCGCATCGAAGACAATCAATCACCTCAAAAGTCGTTTTAAACACCTCTTATCGAAAGATCTAGACCAAATTACTGCTTGGGATGTAGAGAAATGGAGAAATGAGAGGGTTAAGCTAGGTCGTGCACCTTCAACTATCAATTACACAGTTAATACCCTAAAAGGAGCTTTGTCGCGCGCAGTTGAATGGGGGCTTATCGAGAGCCACACCCTGTCGAAAGTGAAAACCATAAAACATGACAACACGAGAGTTCGTTATCTAACTCAAGAAGAACAATCTAGACTACTCGCGAGCATTTATACTCGAGATCAGTTAATTCGTGAAAAGCGCCGTTCTGCAAACCAACATCGTGAAGTACGAGGAGAGGAACCTTATCCTTCATTAGATAATGTTAGATTTGTGGATTACGTGGAGCCAATTATCTTAACTGCAATGAATACGGGGTTGAGAAGAGGCGAATTGATGGCTTTGAAGTGGACAGATATTTCGTTTGATAACCGATATCTGACAGTTCGTGCAACGATAGCAAAATCGAAGAAATCGAGAGTTGTTCCCCTTAATGATACAGCTTATCAGGTGCTTTTTTCGTGGAGAAAGATGCATCCAAAAAATGAGTACGTTTTTGTATCAGGCCAAGATAAGCCGCTTACAGACATAAAGAAACCTTGGCTTAAGCTTGTTGAAAAAGCTGGCTTGGTTAATTTTAATTTTCACGATTTGCGCCATCACTTTGCAAGTCAGTTAGTTATGGCTGGTGTTGACTTGAATACAGTTCGAGAACTTCTTGGGCACTCCGATTTGAAGATGACTCTTAGATATGCTCACTTGGCTCCTGAGCACAAAGCGGCAGCGGTTAATCTAATAGGCTAGTGTTTAGACCTAATAGGCTTCATTAAGCTGGCTAGAAGAGTCGGCTGAAGCTTGTTTTTTTGTGGCTTTAAGCCATAGAAGCCATTCAGTTCACCCTCTACTGAAATACGGTGATTCCTTTCTCAAACCACAGTTATCAAAGTTTGAAGCCGAACTATGTCACTAGATATTGATGTAGTAGCATATCCATATCAAAAAGGAGTTACTGGTATGAATATGGACATTAGTCAAAGAAAGTTTATCAGGCTTGAGGAAGTCTCTGAAAAAACTACTCTGACAGTCGGAGATGTGAAGGATGCGATAGAGTGTGGTCAACTGACTTTGAACGCCTTCGTAGATTTACAAAAACTCGGTGCTATATCTACAGATGGAGCTACTGTATCTGTAGAAGCTGTATTTGATTACAGAGGAATGGTGAAACTACCAAAAAAAGTCTCAATGGATCAGCAGTTTACAGGGAGGAACCTAACCCTGAACTCATGTTACATATTAGAAGTTGGAAATGTGTCTAATTGGCAGTCAGTAAATAGTGTTTTTGGAAACCTTGAGCCTTTAAAGCTCGGCTTCAGCCTTGATAAATCAGCCATACCAAGCAAACCGTTTGGCGCATATACCCGCTTACAATCCCGCCCTACTGCCGAGAATGTTGCCGGGAAGTTCTTTAATTCTCTGGCAGACAATTTTACTGATTTTATCTCCGAGGAAGCCAAACAGAAGTGTCGTTCAGACTTTCCCGTTGATAATACTCATGTACTGACTAATGAAGCTGTTCAAGTTGAAGTAGAGCGACTAAGGCTAGATTTAGACGAGATAGAGGCAGTGTTCAAGGGCTCAGTATCAAGCAAAAAACAGGACAGGAGATCGCTGAAAACCTTACCCCAAGTGATTACCCATCCAATTGAACAGATCGTCTATCGAGTGTTGTCTGTTGATAATAACGCCAAGCCCAAACAGATATGGGAGCAGATAAGGAAAGATGTCGATAACGTTGGACGAAACCGAAAGTTTGATATTGATAATCTCATAGACTCTATGGATGCAGACAATCTCACTTGGTTTGGTAAGGGCGTGAACTCAGTCAATGAAATGGGGTATGACGCTTTTAGAAAAACTATTGTTTATCGCGCTCGTAAGTTTCTAGGTCAGCAAACTTAAATCATGCCCTTAGCTTGGTAATGTATTTCTTTTTATATAGAAAAAAGCCCCGACATAGTGAGAGAGGTGAATTCGGGGCTTGCACGAATAGTGTGCGAATGTTGGGTAATGGAACACTGTAGGGTGACTTTTCTATTTCACCTTTTTCTTCTTTCTGAACCATGATGTGGAAGTAACTCTTCCCAAATCATCGAGAACTTTTGTTTTCTTGTATACTTCAAAGCCGATAGTTTTAGCTACCCTGCCAAGAGCCTGACCAAAAAGGGAGTTTGGGCTTTTAAAACCAAGTGGTAGAGCTATAAACTCACCATCTACGCTGAGCTTTACTTCCTGTGTACTAAACACCGTGTCTTCACTATCAAGATCATACTCATGGCTTAGGCAGTGAAAAATTAACGATTCATTACGCATTTTTAGATTTCTCCTTTTTCTACTTAGATTGGTTGTGAAACTTAACTGGATTTAGATGTTTCGCGTCCTAGTTCATAGGCCTTATTTAGTCCTACGCAAATTTCCAAAGCACTTACCTCATGACATAGCTCTGGCTCTTCTAAGATCATAACTATTTCCTTGTCTCTCTGGTTAAGGAAGAACTCGTACTGATTTTTGTCTGTTTTACGATAGAAAAAACTCACAGGTCATATCCTTTTGCTTGCCATTTGTGGTTATCTTTGATCACAAAGTCATTGATGTCAATTAAATTTGGTTCACCTATTTGAGTTTGATTGTCCATATCGATCAATTTGTGTAGTAAGGAGCTTGAAAGAGGTGGAGAGGATGGTTATACTCTGAATAAGTTAAACAAATAGAATGAGGCTTTATATGTTGCCGTTTATGGATGACCCTGATTTTCCGATGGCCCTGAAGCAGGCTCGAATACACTCCGGTATCAGTTATGCGGAGTTGGGTAGGAAAGTTGGTATAGCACCAGCAATGCCAGCTAGGTATGAAAGAGGGGAGTCTCAACCCACTGAAATGACATGGCATAAGTTGAACCAGGTTTTATTTGGAGAAAGTGCAGTTGTTGATGCTAGCGGCGAGGTGTCCAAGTCATTAGCTAGTGCAACAGTTGTAGAGTTAGTCGAAGAGCTAAAAAAAAGAGGCGTAAGCAAGGTAGAGCTACACTTTGATTAACCTTGATTGCAAACCGTCATCCGTAGCGTCATATGACGTTTTGAGGCAATACATTTAAATCTCCACGAACAAAAGGAGATTTTCAAATGGCTACAGCATGTATTGATAAACGCGCATATACAGAAAAAGAAACAGCAACTTACATAGGAATGAGCCGCTCATTCCTCCGTCAGTCCCGCATGGAAGGGCATCGAGGTAATCGTACTATTGCCCCACCATTTATTAAAATTGGTACTGCTGTTCGCTATCTAAAAGAAGATTTAGATGCTTGGCTTGACAGCCATACTAAGCGTGATCACCTCTCACAAGGAGGTGATTTTCATGCCTAATCTAGCCCTCACTCAAGAACAGAAAAAGCTACTCAAGTGGATGAGTGTTGGACACACTTTCAAGGTGTGCTCTGACTATGGACCTAAGCAATGGGACATTATCCCGAGCAAGAGGCTACCAATAAGACTCTTTCAAACTACAGTCCAGAAGTTATATCAGCATGGTTTGATTTCATTTGAACCCATTTACTACTTTGGTCAGCGTTGGGATGAGTTTTCCCTCACTGAAAAGGGGAAGGCTGCCCTATGACTTGCAACCTTGACCTTAGTTGTATCCCTTATGATGATAGAGCCTTTGTTGTACAAAGGCTTTCTCCATTTCCAGAGACAATTCAATCAATACTTCTCAAAAACTACTTCTCTTATAAGACTAAATTTCAACGGAATAGTTACCTTCGGGAGACTGTTCAGCAGATCTCAAACAAACTTTCTATTCCATTTGATGAGTTAGAGCTTCATTTGTCAGAGGATGATCTCAGAGCTAAGGCTTTGCACCTAGCTAAATCTGCTTTGGCTCTACGCAGGCAGTACTTAGATGATGCGCTATCTGTTGACGCATTGAGGTTATTTGTTATCAAGCAAGGTATTGATTTAGGTAAAATTACTTATTCCATTGCTGGTGAAGTTGCAAGATATAGTGACCGAAAGTGGTGGCTTAGAAAGTTAAGATTAGCTCTCAGAAGAAACGTAGAAACGGTTCTCCATCACTTAAACCAAGTCAACAAAATCAGAAGCTTGTACTGTTCATATCATACATTGCTGTCACGCAAGAATCAGAAGGCTTATCAAAAAGCCTATTTAGAAAATACAATTGCTACTAACAATTTTGGACAGAGTTTTTCTCTTTTAGAGCTTTCTCAAAAGGGGGTAGCAGACCCGAAAATTAGAAAGGGAGAGTTGATGATGAGAGCTAGAGGCTTTGAAGAGTTATCTCAAGAGTTAGGGCATGAAGCGTGCTTTCTTACAATTACTTGCCCATCTAAATATCATCGAAGCTACTCGAAATCAGGTCAACCTAATCCCAAATGGGGAGGTTTTACTCCTTTAGATGGGCAAGATTACTTGAATAGTATTTGGGTACTTATAAGGGCGAACCTAAATCGACTCAATATACGCTTTTATGGCTTTCGAGTTGCTGAACCCCAACACGATGGAACGCCTCACTGGCATTTGCTCCTGTTCGTAGAAAAAAAAGATTACCAGTTAATGGTAGATACTATGAAGGCATATGCGATGCGAGAGGATGGAGGTGAACTTGGGGCAACAGAACACCGATTTACTGAAGTTAAAATTGACCCTTCCAAAGGATCAGCAACAGGTTATATCGCCAAATACATATCTAAAAACATCGATGGTAGTGACTTAGATACGGGCGTTTATGGTGAAGACCCCTTAGATGCAGCTGCAAGAGTTGATGCTTGGGCTGCATGTTGGGGAATCCGTCAGTTTCAGCAACTGGGAGGGTGCTCAGTCACCGTTTGGCGTGAGTTACGTAGGCTCAAGAAATCAGAGGACTTGAATCAAGCTCAAGAAGCAATTCGAGTTTCAGCCGACCAAGGGAAGTGGAAAGAGTTTACGACATTAATGGGAGGTGTTTTTGCTAAGAGAAAGCAGCAAGTATTTAAGCCCTATTATGAAGTTACCGTCGATACCAGTACCGGAGTGGTGAAGTCTAGCCCTTATTGCGGAGAGGAGCTTTTAAGGGCTTTGAAAGGTGTTGTTAGTGAGACAAACAAGTATGTGACTCGCCTTTTTGAGTGGCGTGTAGAAAGCTGCATGCGATTTGGCTTTTAACTTGGAGTTCTGTGAATAAGTGTAATTCAAACTATACACTCCACAATGATACGAAGTTGCACAGTGTTTATTATCGGGAGGTAGTTGAGTTGGATTCAATTTTGAACAATAGATCAAGTTAATGAAACTGATAACATAGTCACCAGTTGATATGGAATGTGTTGAGTTTATGGTGTACTTTGTCCCAATGAAGTGCTCTGAGATTACTCATTGGTTGACCTTGTATATTTCATTTCAAACTAAAGAACTTAGGGAATTGTGTGAGTTCGCCAAAGTTGCTCAAGATAAATTAGGTGAGCTACTGGCGAGGAAGCTCCGTTCTCGCTTGTCAGATGTCCTTGCAGCTGAAAGAGTTGCTGATTTACCGCTAGGAAACCCAAGAGTAGAGTGCAAAAATGCGACAGAGTATCTTATAATCAACTTGGATAAAAATGTATCAATGTGGTTTGTGTGTGGGCACACTAATCCTCCCATTAATGATAATGGAAGTATCAATTGGGCAACTGTAATCAGAGTTAAGCTAATGTTTATAGGCGAAAATAATGTTTGTTAGTAACGATTTCAACCCAGATTGGGTATCTCCTCCAGGAGATACCATCATCGATCTTATGGATGAAGTAGGGCTATCGATAGAAGAGCTTAGTAAACAGATTGGTCTACCTAAGTCAAAAGGACAATCTTTAATAGATGGTGAGCTGACTATTAGCGAGCCGTTGGCCTCTCGTCTCGAGACCATTTTTGCTGTATCCCAACAGTTTTGGCTCTCACGGGAAAGTGCTTATAGAAAGCACGTCGTTAGACAGGAAGAGCTGAATAACTCGTGGTTAGAGTCTCTTCCAACTCGAGATATGAGTAAGTTTGGATGGATACCAAAAGGGTTAAGCGGAAAAAAGAAACTCAATGGCTGTTTGAAATTTTTTGGCGTTGATTCGGTAACTGAATGGTTTGATGAGTACAAGCATAGAAATTTGTCTGTAGCATTTAGGAAGTCCAATACCCTGACTACTGTTCATGCAGCGGAGCTCGCGTGGTTAAGACGTGCAGAATTACTATCTCGCCAAAATCGCTGTTTTGAATGGGATCGTGATGCCTTACGTTCGAGCCTCAATGATATTAGGCGTTTAACGTTAATACCAGCCCCTCAGGATTTCCTCCCCAAGTTAAAAAATATACTTGCTTCTTGTGGGGTAAGCCTCGTTATATTACAAACTCCAAATGGGTGCAGAGCTAGTGGAGCGACTTGTTTTTTTGAAAAAGACAAAGCCACATTAATAATGAGCTTTAGATACTTATCAGATGATCATTTCTGGTTTACGCTCTTTCACGAAATAGGCCACCTTGTACTCCATGATATAGGGGTTCTGAGGCTAGAAGGCAAGGGAATATGTGAAATGTCTGACAAGGAAGAGTTGGAAGCGAATGACTTTGCTCGTGAGATTCTAATTCCTAACCAATATATTCCTGAGTTGCGTCAGTTCAGTGTAAAAAACTGGAAGGGTATAATCAGATTTGCAAGACGTATTGGTGTTTCTAGAGGAATAGTTCTAGGACAGCTTCAGCATATGGGAGCTATACCATACTCCCACCTTAATAGGTTAAAAACCAAGTATAATCGTGAGCAGCTTGGTGGATAGATTATCCGCCAAAATATTTATACTTGCTTGGTGATTTTTGCCAGTTGCACAAGGCATCTTCAAGTATTTGCATTTTTAACTTGTGAGCGGGTATAACCTGACTTAACTTGTAAAGTTCATTATTAAGGTTATTGATGCTTATATTGTGCTTTTTGTCATTGAATAGAACTAACTTTGACCCGGATAATGGGCCAGTTGCACCAGAAAGATAAAGATCTTTGGGGTCTATGTCTAACAGATTAACTTTTGCTAACATTGTCAAATAATCAAACTTTGCGGTTCGACCAAAAGATACAACACTTTTCATACTACTATACAACACATCAAAAAGTGCCTCTGAAGACAGTTTAGTTCCTGCGATACATTCTGGCTCGGAGAACCTAATTTCATGGCTTCTTGAGCCACCTATCCATTTTACGTAGCTTTCAATTACTCGATGAGGGGCTCTTTTACTGTTTGGTTTTAGAGTCTCATATTTTCTATGATTACCATATTGTCGCTCAATGCTATCGTTACACATTATAACATAAGCTTTTTCATACCATTCTATAAACTGTTCAATGTCTTGAGAAACTAAATCCCACGTCCAAACTTTACTTCCTAGCCCACCATAAATATCTTGACAGAGTTTCCACCCAGTTTTTTTACTTTTTCCAAAGTGAGTAGCTAGAAAAACCAGCCAACAAGCCTCGTCATAATTGCCTTTTTTACTTTGAAGCCATGCAGCTCTTAGTGGATCAAAAAAGTCACTGTATGGATTGGCTCTTAAAATTGAAATCTCTCTTGTACCAATAACCGTAACATACTCTATTCTTCTGATGCTATCGAGTATTTGCATTGAAAGGGTGCTATATAGTTCTGGAGTATACAGTCCTTGTAATTTGCAACCTTTATTATATTGGTAGAGGCTTGACTCTATCAGTTTTAATATCTTGTCTTTGTCCACTAGTGAAGTCCTTTATCCGAGAGTCGGTAAAAATGGAATACTGAGTGTTATTCAGTTTTCTCGCGGTAGTAATTGCCGTTCTTAAATCCTTATTATCTAGAGCTGTATAGATTTGTAAAAGTCTCAGTATGTCCTTCCAGTAGTCTTCTAATTGAACGTTATCTAGGTCTATATCTTGGAGAGTTCTTATTTTGTTTTCACATTCTAGAATTGTATTCCGTATAGAAATAAAGTTTTCCTCTGGCATAGGTTCCATGAGGTCATGAGTGGCCATATAACCCTCATTTTGCATGTTTTTTACTTTTTCAATATGTTTATCATAAAGGTGAAGGCTTACTACGAAATGGTGGTACTTTCCTAGGTCACACCCTAGACTTGAAGCAACTATTTCCTGCAACATTGTAAAGCAGAAAATATCATGCGGTAGGCCTAAGTAGGCATCGTTTGACCTCATCATAGTGTATAGGTCTAGTCTGTTCTCTCTTACAGTAAACTGTAAAGTCAGAGTACACGGCACGTCTTTATAGTTTACTTGAATGTCACTAGCGTCAAATAGCTGAATAACTGCGCGTCTAGTAGTACTGCGTTCTTTGAGCAACTCAAGAATATTTTTTAGTTGGTCGTGCTTGTCATGCATGTGGAATATTCTGGGTCCATATGCACCGTTTATGACACCATTATCTTCTGCACATTTCTCATACTTGCTGATGTAGTGTTTTATGAAACTGACATCTCCAGTCCCAGATAAATACCATAGTAGTTCACCGAGGCAACTGAAAATCTTGCCTCTTGACTCAGAGCGACTAATTCTTGCTCTAGGGTTATTTAGTACTAAGTTGCAACCTAGCAATTCAGTTGTGCTGCCTTTCGTTGCACAGTTAGACTTTCCCCGCTCTAGAAGTGCGTCATAAACAGAACGCATCAAATCATCTATGGTATCTTCTCTAAAATACATGCAAGCCCCCATGATTTTTAGAAAAATATTACCAAAGTGTTTAATGAGTTAGTATCTAGTCAGTACATTAGTGTGAAGCATAGTAAGTATTGCTTTACTGGCTCGCGATCACGTTATCATTGTTTTAGTGTATCTAAAATCCAAGCCTCCGCTTTGTTAAGAACTTTATTCGCACGTTCAATAAGCTCTTTTTGTGAGTATACAGTGTCATTCCTATAGTAGTTGATAGGGTACTCATCCTTCATTGCATCTTCTAGTACTGAGCTAAGGATAAGTAATGATGACATCAAATCGAGTATTTCCGGCGGAGGTATGTAAGGAGCGTCAAATATTTCCTTATTGATTGTTCGTAGCTGAGTTTGCGCCTTTGTTATACGCCAACTAATCGAACCCAGTGTAGAGTCTAATAAACCTTGCTTAGCATCCTCTTCGAGCTCTTGAAGGCTTGTCAATGTAATATTCGATTTTGCTGTAGCTTTAATCGCCCCAGATTGGAAGCCGGACTCAGACAGAAGAAAGCCTCTGTCTGCACCGATGTCTTGGACAATAGAAGAAAGTGCCATCACTTTTTCTTTTGGGATGCTTTTCTTCCAGTTTTTACACTCGATGACCCAGGTGAATTGGATACCTTGGATATTGCCTTTTACTAGAACATCTACCTCATGCTTTCCTCTTACTCCATGGACGATAGCTTCAATCTCAGTGTCGAGCCCTAGCTCTTTGAAGAAGTGTGCAACACTTTCTTGATACTGTTTCCAGTTGATAGCATCTCTCCCTAGTCTTTGGTGATACTTACCGTTTACATAAAACAGTACTAACCCATTAATAGTCAAGATAGAGCGAACTGTTTTGGATGATGTATCTCTATTCTGCTCTGTGGGCTGGGGGGAGAGTTTTGTGTATGGAGTCGGGCAAAGGTAAGGTGCTTAATTAGGTGTGCTATAAATACGCTATAAATAGCTAGAAAAGCAAAAGGCCTGAGAAGTGAAATCACTCTCAGGCCTTTCTGTATATGGTGGCCCCTCGCAGACTTGAACTGCGGACCAATCGATTATGAGTCGACTGCTCTAACCACTGAGCTAAGGGGCCAATAGGTGGTTGATTATAGGGGAAGGGGGTAAGGCTGTCTAGAGAGGAGGGGGGGCAAATGCGTTTAGTTTTTATCCACTTAGATTGCAGATAATAAAAAAGGTGAGCAAGCGCTCACCTTTTATTCGAAATAGCGGTTTCGATTACTCGTCTAGGAAGCTGCGCAGAGTTTCTGAGCGGCTTGGGTGACGCAGTTTACGAAGTGCTTTTGCTTCGATCTGACGAATACGTTCACGCGTTACGTCGAACTGTTTGCCAACCTCTTCTAGAGTGTGGTCAGTGTTCATGTCGATACCAAAACGCATACGAAGAACTTTTGCTTCACGTGGTGTAAGGCCCGCTAGGACGTCACGTGTTGCACCGCGTAGGCTCGTTGCTGTTGCTGAATCAACAGGTAGCTCTAGCGTAGTATCTTCGATGAAGTCACCTAGATGCGAATCTTCGTCATCACCGATTGGTGTCTCCATTGAGATTGGCTCTTTCGCGATCTTCAGTACTTTACGGATCTTGTCTTCTGGCATTTGCATGCGCTCTGCCAACTCTTCTGGCAGCGGCTCACGGCCCATCTCTTGTAGCATTTGACGAGAGATGCGGTTCAATTTGTTGATCGTTTCGATCATGTGAACCGGAATACGGATCGTACGTGCTTGGTCTGCGATAGAACGAGTGATTGCCTGACGGATCCACCACGTTGCGTAAGTCGAGAACTTGTAACCACGACGGTATTCAAACTTATCAACCGCTTTCATCAGACCGATGTTACCTTCTTGGATAAGATCCAAGAACTGTAGACCACGGTTGGTGTACTTCTTAGCAATCGAGATAACCAGACGTAAGTTCGCCTCTACCATCTCTTTCTTCGCGCGGCGAGCCTTCGCTTCACCGATAGACATGCGACGGCTGATGTCTTTAATGCTTTGAACCGTCAAAGAAGTCTCTTCTTCGATGATAGCTAGCTTTTGAATACAGCGGCGGATATCTTCTTCGCTACGGCGAATCTTGTCTGCGTACGGTTTGTCAGAAGCTAATACTTCATCTAGCCATGCATCAGATGACTCATTGCCAGTGAATAGCGCAATGAATGATTTCTTTGGCATCTTGCCGTATTCAACAACAGAACGCATGATCAGGCGCTCTTGCGTGCGCACGCGATCCATTGAAGTACGTAGTTCATCGACTAGGTAGTCGAACTGCTTCGGCGTTAGACGGAACTCAGCGAATACTTCTTTAACAAGCTCACCCGCTTGTTTTGCTTGAGAGCTGTCTGCACCGTGCTCGTTGATCGCTAGCTGACGGTTTTGGAAGGTGTTGCGTAGCTCTGTAAATTTCTCCAGTGCTAGCTCAGGATCGATACCTGTATCTTCTTCTTCCTCTTCCCCGTCTTCGCTCTCGTCGCTGCCTTCATCGTCTTCATCTTCAAGGTCAGCTTCTGCTAACTCTGAACCGATGTGCGTTGCTGTCGGTGCTGTAGTACCATCATCGTTAGGATCAACGAAGCCTGAGATGATGTCGGTTAGACGCAGCTCTTCTGCTTGAACCTTATCAAATTGCTCTAATACGTAAGGAATAGTCCCTGGGTATTCTGTAACAGCACTTTGAACTTGGTTGATGCCATCTTCGATACGCTTAGCAATATCGATCTCGCCTTCACGCGTCAGTAGCTCAACCGTACCCATTTCACGCATGTACATGCGCACTGGGTCTGTTGTACGGCCGATTTCGTTCTCAACGCTAGAAAGCGCTGCTGCTGCAGCTTCTGCTGCATCTTCATCGGTGATGTTGTTATCATCATTGATCGCAAGATCATCAGCATCAGGTGCAGTTTCTACTACTTTGATGCCCATGTCGTTGATCATCTGAATGATGTCTTCTACCTGTTCAGAATCGACGATTTCTGCAGGTAGGTGGTCGTTCACTTCTGCGTAGGTCAGATAGCCTTGCTCTTTGCCTTTAATAACAAGGAGTTTTAGCTGTGACTGCGGACTTTGCTCCATAGACGGTATCCAACTTCGTATCTGGTAAAGAAATTAAGTATGCGAATGCAAACCACGTATGATAACAAATTTTATCTTTGCTGACTAATTCAACAGGGTTACGCTTTTAAATCAAGCATTAACGCTTGCAGCTCCCTTTTCTCTTCGGTTGATAAACCGACGCTTCTTGCTTTTGCCTGCAGGTTTTCAATTTGTTGTTCTACGCACTGGGCAAGTATTTTGTCCAGTGAGTCGATAAATATGTCTTCTTGATTATCATCGTCGAGTGGAATATCCCAACTCGCGAGACGAGACAGAAGGGTCTCATTTTGGCGTCCCCGCCACTGTTCCATTAACTGGCCTGTGCTGATATTGGGGCTCGCCTGACAATATTCAAGCACCTCTATCAATAAACTTAGCCCAGGAAGTGATAAATGTCTCACTGTTGATAAGTCGGGCACCATATCAGCATAGTTCGGATTTTGCATAAGCAAAGCGATGACGGCGCGCATTGGTGTGCGTTTTATCTCTTTGTGAGGTTGCGGTCGTGTTTCTGGCGCTGCTTTACGCTTCTCACGATGCCCCATAAAGCCAGTCAGCTTATCAAGGCGCTCATCCAGCTCCTGCTGCAAGCCCTCATTTGGGATCTTGTTGATCAGCTCGTTGGAGACGTTACGCAGTGTTGATTTACCTTCACTGGTGCCTAAGTTGATGGAGTGGGTTTCAATTAAGTTTTGGAACAGGTATTCAGACAGCGGTATTGCGCTGTGAACCTGTTGTTCGAAGTTCTCTTTGCCAAATTGACGGATATAGCTATCAGGGTCTTCGCCATCCGGTAAGAAGAGGAACTTGAGTGTGTTGCCGGATTTTAAGTATTGCAGAGCATTTTCTAGAGCGCGCCAAGCGGCTTCTTTACCTGCTCTATCACCATCGTAGCAACACACAACGGTATTGGTTTGTCTAAACAGGTTGTGAATGTGTTCGCCAGTGGTTGAGGTGCCCAGTGATGCAACGGCATAGTCGACGCCATATTGCCCCAAAGCCACCACGTCCATATAGCCTTCTACTACCAAGATTTGTGGCGGCTCACGATAGGCTTGCATCACCTCGTAAAGGCCGTATAGCTCTTTACCTTTATGAAATATCGGGGTTTCTGGTGAGTTGAGATACTTTGGCGTGCCATCACCAATCACGCGACCACCGAAGCCAATCACACGTCCACGTCGATCACGAATTGGGAACATAACACGACCACGAAAGCGGTCATAGCGGTTGCCCTTATCGTTTTCAATTAACATGCCGCCACTCACCAGCATGTCTTGAGTTTGACGGTTTTGGCCAAAGTTTTTGCGCACCAAATCCCACTCATCTGCCACGTAACCGATACTAAACTTCTGTACTACGTCTTTTGAAAGCCCACGCTCTTTGAGGTAGTCAATCGCTATCTTGCTTGAGCCGAGTTTGAGTTGTTGACGATAGAACTGGGCGATACTGCCCATCAGGTCATAAAGGTTGCGCTTTTGTTCAGTGCTGGCTGTTGGCCCTTGGTGTTGGGTGTGGCCCGGGCGTTGTTCACGCGGGACTTCTAAGCCTAGATAAGAGGCCAGTTCTTCAATGGCTTCGACGAACTCTAATCGTTCGTACTCCATCAAAAAGTCGATGGCGTTACCGTGTACACCACAACCAAAACAGTGGTAAAACTGCTTTTCTTGGCTGACACTGAAAGAGGGGGTTTTCTCGTTATGGAATGGGCAGCAAGCGCCGTAGTTTTTGCCTTTCTTCTTGAGCTTTACACGTGCGTCTATGATGTCGACGATATCAAGTCGAGCAAGTACATCATCAATAAAAGCGCGAGGAATGTGTCCAGCCATAGAATCTAATACAACCCTTTTATAACGAAATAGACCAATAGAAGGTGCGAGCTTCAGATACAAACAAGCCGCGCATTCCGAAGGATAGCACGGCTTGTTGTAATAGGAATTTGGGATTAAGCCAGTTTAGAGCGAACTAAACCACTGACTTTACCCATATCTGCACGCCCTTGAATTTGCGGCTTCAAAACGCCCATTACTTTACCCATGTCTTGCATGCCCGCTGCGCCAGAATCCGCAATCGCACTTTCAATCAGTGCAGCTACTTCTTCGTCTGTCAGTGGTTGAGGCATGAAATCCTCAAGTACGGTAATTTCTGCTTTTTCCACGTCTGCTAAATCTTGACGATTGGCAGATTCGTATTGAGCGACAGAGTCGCGACGTTGTTTAACCATCTTGGTCAACACAGCAATAATGTCGTCGTCAGACAGAGTGATCTGCTCGTCAACTTCACGTTGCTTAATCGCCGAAAGAGCTAAACGAATAGTGCCAAGGCGCAATTTGTCCTTGGCTTTCATCGCTAATTTTTGCTCTTCTTTGAGAGTATCAATAAGAGCCATAACTAGAGTCCGTTACCGAGCTTAGTTATTAGTACAGGCGAACGCGACGAGCGTTTTCGCGAGCAAGCTTCTTAGCGTGACGCTTTTGAGCTGCTGCTTTAGCGCGTTTGCGAACTGTAGTTGGTTTTTCGTAGTGCTCACGACGACGCACTTCAGAAAGGATACCTGCTTTTTCGCAAGAGCGCTTGAAACGACGTAGTGCAACGTCGAACGGTTCGTTTTCACGTACTTTAACTACTGGCATATGCCTTTCACCTCAGGGGTTATTCGTTAACGCTGGAAATAAAGGGACGGAACGCGTTATTGGTTCGGCCGATAACCAGCTTGATCAAAAATGGTGCGGAATTTTAATCCGATCACACTAGCTTTGTAAAGCCTTTTATCGATTATTGTCTGTACAAAATTTGTTTGCAAAGGCAAGGCGCGGTAAGATTGCGCGTATTAAGAGATTTATCGAAAGTGAAACGAGAATACCATGCGCATTGTAGGCATTGAAACCTCTTGTGATGAAACAGGCATCGCTATCTATGACGATGAAAAAGGTCTGTTGTCTCACCAATTATACAGCCAAGTAAAGCTACATGCCGATTATGGCGGTGTGGTTCCTGAATTGGCATCACGCGATCACGTGAAAAAAACCATTCCTCTTATTAAAGAGGCCCTCAAAGAGGCCGGTTTAACGCCAAAAGACATTGATGGTGTTGCTTATACTGCTGGACCTGGTCTGGTTGGTGCGCTACTTGTCGGCGCAACGATTGGTCGCAGCCTTGCTTACGCTTGGGGTGTTCCTGCTGTTCCTGTTCACCATATGGAAGGGCACCTGCTCGCTCCTATGCTAGAAGATAACCCACCTCCATTCCCGTTTGTCGCGGTATTGGTGTCTGGTGGTCACTCTATGATGGTGGAAGTGAAAGGCATTGGTGAGTACAAAATACTGGGTGAGTCGATTGATGATGCTGCGGGTGAAGCATTTGATAAGACAGCTAAGTTAATGGGACTGGATTACCCAGGTGGCCCTTTGCTTTCCAAACTCGCAGAGAAAGGCACGCCGGGTCGCTTTAAGTTCCCACGACCAATGACGGATCGCCCAGGTTTAGACATGAGCTTTTCAGGCTTGAAGACATTCACGGCTAACACGATTGCTGCAAATGGTGATGACGAACAAACACGCGCTGATATTGCGCTTGCGTTTGAAGAGGCGGTATGTGCCACTTTGACCATCAAGTGCAAACGTGCGTTAGAGCAAACGGGTTTCAAGCGTATCGTGATTGCTGGTGGTGTCAGTGCAAACCGTCGCCTGCGAGCTGACCTTGCGAAATTGGCTGAGAAAATTGGTGGCGAGATATATTACCCGCGTACAGAGTTCTGTACCGACAATGGCGCGATGATTGCTTTTGCAGGCATGCAGCGCTTGAAAAATGGTGAGGTTGCAGACCTAAGCGTACAAGCTACCCCACGTTGGCCGATAGATTCGCTTGAGCCACTAAAGTCTTAATTGACGTTGCCACAGACTATTTGAAACGCGCTTAGGCGCGTTTTTTTTCGCCCACTTTTGGTTCGGTACCTTCGAATAGGCGACGAATGTTTTGATGGTGCCTCAAGACGATTAAGCAACAGAGCATCGCAACCGGTAGCGTGTATTGGGGCTTAATCAGCCAAGTATAAAACGGTGCAAGTAATACCGTAACAATAGCGGCGAGTGAAGAGTAGCGAAATAAGGTGGCGATGGTTAGCCAAGTTAGAATGACTAACCCTGTGAGGTCTAAACCGATGGGAGCGAGAGCACCCAGCGCCGTCGCGACGCCTTTTCCACCTTTAAAGTGAAAAAACAGCGGATACATGTGGCCAAGGCAGGCTGAGATTGCCACCAAGCCGAGTAGCCATGAATCAATCTGCAGGAAATAGCCGCCCCAAACAGGAATCGTCCCTTTTAACATGTCGCACAGTAGCACGGCCGCGGCTGCTTTTTTTCCACCGATACGCAAGACATTGGTCGCCCCTGGGTTATGAGAGCCTTGGGTTCTTGGATCAGGCAGTCGCAGTAGACGACAGATCAAAACCGCACTCGAGATCGAGCCTAAAAGGTAGGCGAAAATGATCATACTAAGTGCTAGTGGCGTCATTAGGCGTTACTCGTGTTAAAAGATGGTCTTGCGAGCGATTACTGGTATCATATCGCGATATTTTTCTATGCACTACTTTATTCACGCGATCAGTCGTCACACAAAGAATGGTACAGCCATCGGTGTTAGTCAGTATTCAGCGTTGAAACCAGTATAGTAGGTGCTTTCAACTCAATTAGGTATCCGACCTCTCTTTTCTCGGTACCCTATGATTAGGAACGTCATTGTGAAGGACATTGTTTTCATCGAACAGCTTGAAGTGATCACTACCATTGGTGTGTATGACTGGGAACAAGAAATTAAGCAAAAACTGGTACTCGACATCGAGATGGCCCACGACAATCGACCTGCTGGTTTGAGTGATGATGTGAATGATGCTTTAGACTACTCACAAGTCAGTGAAGCGGTATTGCAGCATATTGAAGGTGGTCGATTCCTGTTGGTGGAGCGTGTGGCAGAAGAGATCGCGCAGATCATTATGGATCGTTTCTCTGTGAGCTGGATTCGTATTCGCCTGACCAAGCCAGGTGCAGTAGCACAAGCTCGTGGTGTGGGTGTCGTGATTGAGCGTGGAAGTCGATGAACACCGTTTATATTGGCATTGGCACCAATATTGACCGTCATAAACACATAGAGGCGGGCTTGCGAGAGCTTGAGCAGTTGGGGGGCAACCTCACTGCATCGACTATCTATGAATGTGATGCGGTGGGCTTTGAGAGCCAGTCCTTTTTCAATCTGGTCGCCAAGCTAGATACTTTACTCTCTCTTGACGAGCTCGCGACAAACTTACGTGAGATTGAGATACGCTGGGGTAGGCCTTGCAACGCGGAGAAAAACCAACCACGCACGCTGGATCTCGACATTTTAATGTTTGGTGATTTGGTGAGTGAGAAACCGACTTTGCCGCGTGATGATATCTATAAGTTCGCCTTTGTTATTCAACCCTTGTTTGAAATGAGCCCAGATCTGGTGATTCCAGGCACGACACAAACTGTCAAACAAGTATGGCAGACTAAACAATCACTTTTAACCCAAGAACTGACCAAGGTAGAACCTTGGTTTGATATAAATAACTAAGAGATAACAATGACGTATTTTGAAGCGTTTGTGCTGGCCTTAATTCAAGGTTTAACGGAATTCCTCCCTATTTCTAGCTCTGCCCATTTGATCTTGCCTTCTGCAGTTTTAGGTTGGGACGACCAAGGCTTAGCCTTTGATGTCGCTGTTCACGTCGGAACACTGGCAGCGGTCATGATCTATTTCCGCAAAGAGGTTGTGACCTTGTTGCAAGCTTTTATTGGTTCGATCTTTAAAGGTGAGCGCGGTAAAGAAGTGACGCTAGCCTGGATGATCATTATCGCCACCATTCCAGCGTGTATTTTTGGTCTACTAATGAAAGATATCATCGAGATTTACCTGCGCAGTGCATGGGTAATCGCGGTAACCACCATCGTGTTTGGTTTGTTGCTTTGGTATGTTGATCGCAACGCCAAGCAGAATATGGATGAGTATCAAGTTGGCTGGAAAAAAGCGCTATACCTTGGCGTGGCTCAAGCAATGGCGATGATTCCAGGCACGTCGCGCTCTGGTATTACGATTACCGCTGCGCTTCATCTTGGCTTTACCCGTGAAGCTGCTGCGCGCTTCTCATTTCTAATGTCGATTCCGATTATTCTTCTTGCTGGCTCTTATTTAGGTCTTAAACTTGTGATGAGTGGCGAGGCAATTAACGTGGGTCATTTGACCACGGGGGTTATTGTTTCGTTTATCAGTGCGTACCTGTGTATCCACTTCTTCTTGAAGCTGATTTCACGTATGGGTATGACACCGTTTGTGATTTACCGACTTGCTCTCGGTATTGGTCTATTTACTTTCCTAATGATGGGCTAACATCATGCGACTCTTTGCCTTGATGCTGCTATTGATTCTGGGCTGGCTACAATATCACTTGTGGCTAGGGAAAAATGGCGTAGCGGATCTGACCACAACGAAGAAAGAGCTCGCAGCTCAGCTTCAAGTGAACCAAAATCTACGTGAACGTAACAATGAAATGTTTGCGGAGATAGACGATTTGCGTCAAGGCTTAGATGCGATTGAAGAGCGTGCCCGACATGAGTTGGGCATGGTGAAGGAAGATGAAACCTTTTACCGGATTGTCGGTGAGGACTCTCAACATTAATTAAAGGTTAGCAATGCAAACCATCTACGCGATTATTCCTGCCGCTGGTGTAGGAAGTCGTATGCAAGCAGATAAGCCCAAGCAATATCTGACTTTGCAGGGCAAAACAATCCTTGAGCATACCGCTGCTCTCTTTCTCCAGCGTGATGATATTAAACAAGTCATTATCGCCGTCTCAGCAGATGACCCATACTTTGACTCTTTATCTTTTGCTTCGCACCCGAAAGTCGTACGAGTGGCGGGTGGTAAAGAGCGAGCCGATACGGTGTTGTCCGCTCTTCAGTACATTGATGCTCAAGAGGACGGCGAATGCTGGGCAATGGTGCATGACGCCGCAAGACCGTGTTTGCAGCAAGTGGATATCGATAAGCTTAAAGAGGGGGTTTCTGGCCACCCAGTCGGAGGCATCTTAGCCGCGCCTGTTCGCGACACCATGAAGCGCGGTAATGCACAAGCGAATATCGATAGTACGGTTGACCGAGATAACCTATGGCACGCATTAACGCCTCAGCTATTCCCTCTTCAATCACTGAAAGAGAGTCTCGAGAAAGCACTGAGTGAAGGTTATCAAGTCACTGACGAGGCCTCTGCACTTGAGTTTGTCGGACAAGCGCCTGCATTAATCGCGGGGCGTGCTGACAACATAAAAATTACTCGTCCAGAAGATTTAGCGCTCGCGCAGTTTTATCTAATGAACGCGACATCCAATCAACAATAAGGAGCCTTTATCATGAGAATAGGTCATGGTTTTGATGTACATAAATTTGGTGGTGAAGGCCCGGTGATTATTGGTGGTGTTGCTATTCCGTATGAGCAAGGGCTGATTGCACATTCTGATGGTGATGTTGCGCTTCATGCCCTTTGTGATGCACTGCTTGGTGCCATTGCGGCTGGCGACATTGGTCGACACTTCCCTGACACCGATGATAAATGGAAAGGGGCGGACAGTCGCGAACTGCTAAAAGATGTGTATCGTCGCGTCAAAGAGCAAGGCTATGTGTTGGGTAATGCGGACATTACCATCATGGCACAAGCGCCGAAAATGGCACCGCACATTGAAGCGATGTGTACTGTTATCGCACAAGATTTAGAAACGGATGTTGCCAACATTAATGTGAAGGCAACCACCACCGAACGTCTGGGTTTTACCGGGCGTAAAGAAGGCATTGCGACAGAAGCTGTAGTTTTGCTGTTTAAGCAGGAGTTGTAACGATGTTTGATATTTTAAGTGAATTCTCATATGCGTTTGGCAAGCCAAGCGCGAAAGCAAAGATTAAAGCGCAAGCAGCCGACTTTGTTGTTATTGAAGATCTCGGCTTTGAGCTCACCGGAGAAGGTGAGCACTTGATGGTGCGTATCCAAAAGACGGGTGAGAACACGGCTTTCGTTGCTAATGAGTTGGCAAAAGCCTGTGGTGTTGCGTCTAAAGCGGTAAGTTGGGCTGGTTTGAAAGACCGCCATGCAGTCACGGAGCAGTGGTTGAGTGTGCACCTTCCAACAGGTGAGACGCCTGATTTTTCAGCTTTCCTAGCGCAGTACCCAAGCATCAAAATTCTGGATATTACACGCCATAATAAGAAACTGCGCCCCGGTGATCTTATCGGTAATGCATTCACGCTGCGTTTGACTGAGGTGTCAGATGTCACAGAGGTTGAGGCGCGCCTTGAAAAAGTGAAACAGCTAGGTGTACCGAACTATTTTGGTGCTCAGCGTTTTGGCCGTGAAGGCAACAACCTATCAGAGGCTCGTCGTTGGGGACGTGATAATGTCCGTACCCGCAATCAGAACAAGCGTAGCCTTTACCTCTCAGCAGCCCGCTCGTGGATCTTCAACCGTATTGTGTCTGATCGAATTGAACAAGGTTTGTTTGAGCAGGTGATTCAAGGCGATGTGATTGCTCAGCAAGGTGTGGCAGGATTTTCTGCACCAGTGGTAAAAGAGCAGATTGAATCACTCAACAGTGAGTTTTCATCAGGCACTATCAGCATCACAGCGGCGCTAGCCGGTGACAATGCGCTACCAACTGCAGACGCTGCCCTGGCTATCGAACAGCCAATAGTCGATCAAGAAGCGGATCTGATGGCGCTTATTCGTGGTAATCGCATGCGTCACGAGCGACGTTCTATTGCGCTTAAACCACAAGATCTCAGCTGGGAAGTGGAAGGGGACAGTATTACGCTATCGTTTAGTCTAGATGCTGGCTCTTTCGCGACTTCTATTGTTCGAGAGTTGGTGGAAGAGATCCCTGTTGAGCGAGTGTACGAAAACTGATGAAGATCCTTTTAAGTAACGATGATGGGGTGCATGCGGAAGGCATCCATCAACTAGCGGATGCCCTCAGAGATATTGCTGAGATTACGATTGTTGCACCAGATAGGAACCGCTCTGGTGCGTCAAACTCACTGACCTTAGAGCAGCCGCTGCGTGTCGCTGAAATAGCACCGCGCGTATTTTCGGTTCAGGGAACGCCAACCGATTGTGTCCACTTCGCTCTGAACGAGTTAATGAAAGATGATCTGCCCGATTTGGTATTGAGTGGGATTAACCATGGTGCCAATCTAGGCGACGACACGCTCTATTCAGGAACGGTAGCGGCAGCGATGGAAGGGCACTTCTTGGGTGTGCAATCGATCGCTTTCTCGCTCGTTGGTAAAAATCACTTTGCACAGGCCGCAAAAGTAGCGAGAACTCTCGTTGAGCAACATCTAGCGCAACCAATTCCTACTAATCGCTTGCTCAATGTTAATATACCTGATAAGAAGTGTGATGATTTCGAGATAAAAATCACACGTTTAGGTGCCAGACATCATGCGGAGAATATGATTAAGCAGCAAGATCCTCGTGGTCATGATATCTATTGGCTTGGTCCTCCCGGAAAAGAGCAGGATGCGGGGGAAGGGACGGACTTTCATGCTGTTGAGCATGGTTATGTCTCAATCACACCTTTACAAGTGGATCTCACCGCCCATGAATCTATAAGAGCAATGAACGAGTGGTTAAAGGATAAGAGTTAATGTCTCACCCACAAGCTGACAATTTGATCGCGTTTCTAGTAGCAAATGGGATCCAAGATCAAGCCGTACTCAATGCTATCTATCGTCTGCCTCGAGAGAATTTTGTGTCGCAGGCGATGGTTCATCAAGCCTACGACAATAATGCTTTGCCTATTGGCCAGGGGCAGACGATTTCACAACCCTATATTGTGGCGAGAATGACGGAGCTGCTGAATCTCAATCATAAGAGTAGAGTGCTTGAAATTGGTACCGGTTCAGGCTATCAGACGGCAGTGCTGGCGCAGCTCGTCGAGCATGTGTTCTCAGTGGAACGCATTAAAGCTCTGCAATGGGAAGCGAAACGACGTCTCAAGCAACTCGACTTTTACAATGTCTCAACCAAGCATGCCGATGGTTGGAAAGGCTGGCCGGTCAAGGGCCCGTTTGATGCAATTATTGTCACAGCAGCTGCGGAAACTGTTCCTCAAGCCCTTTTACAGCAGTTGAGTGACGGCGGTGTGATGGTGATTCCAGTAGGCAGTGATGAGCAACAACTACTGCGTATTATGCGCATGGGCGATGAATATCGTTCAGAAGTTATTGAGTTAGTTAGATTTGTTCCATTAGTGCCGGGAGATGTTGCTTAATCATGTCTTTCTCTTTGCGTGCCATATTGCTGGCTTGGGTCATGTTGTTGGTGGGATGCGCTGCATCTTCGCCAGCACCTGTCTCAGGTTTGAGCAAGTATGAAAATACGCAACGAGGCAGTTATCGAGGTAGCTTTTATGAGGTGCAGAAGGGGGACACCCTATACTTCATTGCTTACGTCACTGATAAAGATGTTAAAGAAATTATACAGAACAACCGCTTGCAAGAGCCGTACACCATCTATCCAGGGCAAAAATTAAGGCTCTGGGGACAGTCATACCAAGCGCCAGTCTATGGTAAACGCCAGCCTGAGCCAGAAAAAAAAGTCACCAAAACTGCAGCGGCTTCTTCAGCGAAAAAACAGCAGCCAGCCTCGCAGGCCAAGCCAGCTCAGGAGAGTAAAAACTCTACACAAGCGCAAGCTCAGAAACAAACTGGAGCGACCTCACAAGTTCAGCAAACGCCACCTAAAAAGCAGGTTGATCAATCCAAATCAAAGGAGTATGTTGGAAACAAGAGTCAACAATCTGTTAACAAAAAAGTTAATGACTCGAAACCAACCAACGGTAAAGTGGCCAAATGGTTATGGCCAACCAAAGGTAGAGTGGTTAAAAACTTCGCTGCAGGGGATCAAGGCAATAAAGGGATCGACATAGCCGGTCAAAGAGGACAAGCCGTCGTTTCAACTGCAGATGGAAGTGTCGTTTACTCAGGCAATGCACTGAGAGGGTATGGTAACTTGGTTATAGTGAAACATAACGACGACTATTTGAGTGCTTACGCCCACAACGATAAATTACTTGTGAATGAAGGACAAAGCGTGAAAGCAGGCCAGCAAATTGCCACCATGGGAAGTTCAGGTGCCAGCAGCGTCCGACTACATTTTGAAATTCGTTACCAAGGAAAATCAGTCAACCCCAAAAAATACTTGCCGTAGTTTTGTTTTACTTTGAAATGAGTGATTCGGTGACATTTTAAGTAGTAATGTCTTGCATGCTCGCCAGGGGAGGCGCTTATGAGTATCAGCAACACAGCAGCAAAAGTAGAAGATTTCGAGCTTGATTCAGAAGTGGAAACCACTCTAGAACAAGACAATGAAACCACTTCATCTGAATCGGTCGTTGGCAAGGATTCCCAAAAAGAGGAATTTGAAGCATCCACTAAGAGTCTGGATGCCACTCAGCTGTACTTGAGTGAAATCGGCTTTTCTCCACTATTAACGGCAGAAGAAGAAGTATTGTACGCCCGCCGCGCACTTCGAGGTGATGAAGCAGCACGCAAGCGTATGATCGAAAGTAACCTTCGTCTAGTCGTTAAAATTTCTCGTCGCTATAGCAATCGTGGTCTGGCTCTGCTTGATTTGATTGAAGAGGGCAACTTAGGTTTGATCCGAGCGGTAGAGAAGTTTGACCCAGAACGCGGTTTCCGTTTCTCAACTTATGCTACTTGGTGGATTCGTCAAACCATCGAGCGTGCCTTGATGAACCAAACCCGCACTATTCGCCTACCTATTCACGTAGTGAAAGAGCTGAACGTTTACTTGCGTACCGCACGTGAGCTGTCTCAGAAGCTTGACCATGAACCGACCGCAGAAGAGATTGCCACCCAGCTTGATAAGCCCGTTGGTGATGTCAGCAAGATGCTGCGTCTCAATGAGCGCGTGAGTTCGGTTGATACGCCAATTGGCGGCGATGGCGATAAGGCGCTACTGGATATTATCCCTGATGCGGTACACGCTGATCCGGAAGTGTCTACGCAAGACGATGATATCAAGCACTCGCTGCTTCATTGGCTTGATGAACTCAACCCTAAACAGAAAGAGGTGCTCGCACGTCGTTTTGGTCTTTTAGGTTATGAGCCATCAACGCTGGAAGAGGTGGGGCGCGAAATCAGTCTCACTCGTGAGCGTGTACGTCAGATCCAAGTTGAAGGTCTGCGCCGTTTGCGCGAGATCCTTATCAAACAAGGCTTGAATATGGAAAATCTGTTCAGCTTTGATGATGAACAGTAATTTTCATAGGTAGCCGTAATAAAAGTAAGGGCGTTCAATGAGCGCCCTTATCTATTTCTGCCACAGCTATCTATTTACAGCATTTGCTTGAGTCTATATAAGGCCTCAAGTGCTTGTCTTGGTGTCAGGTCATCCGGGTCGATCGTGGCAAGTGCTTCTTCGAGTTCACTTGGTTCAGGGATGAGGCTAAGTTGCACTTCCGCTTTTAGCTCGGCAGGCTTATTGCCAGTTGTGTTCTCTTGGTAAGAGAGCTGCTCAAGTTGCGTAAGCTTAGCGCGAGCATTCTTAATCACTGTCTTTGGCACGCCAGCTAACCCCGCTACTGCAAGCCCGTATGACTTGCTCGCTGCGCCCTCTTGAACGGCGTGCATAAAGGCGATGCTATCGCCATGTTCAACCGCATCCAGGTGAACATTGGCAAGCGTATCAATCTGCTGTGGCAGTTCAGTTAATTCAAAATAGTGGGTTGCAAACAGAGTTAGGGCACCAATCTTTTTGGCTAGCCACTCTGCTGTTGCCCATGCTAAAGAGAGGCCGTCGTAGGTACTGGTACCGCGACCAATCTCATCCATCAGTACTAAACTGCTGCTTGTTGCGTTATGTAGGATGTTCGCCGTCTCCGTCATTTCGACCATGAAGGTAGAGCGCCCAGAAGCCAGATCATCCGAGGCACCGATACGAGTAAAGATGCGATCGACCGAACCAATGTGAGCGGACTCTGCCGGGACGAAGGAGCCAATGTGTGCAAGCAGAGCGATCAAGGCCGTTTGACGCATATAGGTCGATTTACCGCCCATGTTTGGACCCGTAATGATCAACATACGACGGTCGGTATTCAAGCTGATCGGGTTCGCAATGAATGGGTCTTCCATGACTTGCTCCACGACTGGGTGGCGACCACCTTGAATCTGAATGCCTGGCTGTTCGCTCAATACTGGTCGGCAGTAATCGAGAGTGTCTGCACGCTCTGCAAGGTTTTGCAGGATATCTAATTGTGATAAGGCAGACGCTAGATTCTGCATCGACTCTAATTGTGGCAGTAGCAGGTCAAACAGCTCTTCCCATAGCTTTTTCTCTAGTGCCAATGCTTTTGACTTTGAGTTAAGTACTTTGTCTTCGTGCTCTTTGAGCTCAGGGATAATATAGCGCTCAGCATTTTTGAGCGTTTGGCGGCGTACATAGTGTGGCGGTACAAGATGGCTTTGCCCACGACTGACTTGAATGAAGAAACCGTGAACGTTGTTGTAGCCCACTTTTAGTGAATCGATACCGTGGCGCTCGCGCTCATCTTGCTCCATCTTATCGAGATATTCGGTGGCACCATCTGCAAGCTTACGCCACTCATCCAGCTCTGCATTGTAACCTTCAGCAATGACCCCCCCGTCACGAATGACAACCGGAGGATTCTCTTTAATAGCTCGCTCAAGGAGTTCGCAAGTATCATCCATTGGAGCGCTGAACTGAGCGAGCTGTTTCAAGTATGGATGAGTAACCGAAGTAAGGTTGTCTTGTAACTCAGGCAGCTGTTGCAGCGCTTGGCGTAAGCGAGCCAGATCTCGCGGGCGGGCACTGCGCAGCGCCAGGCGTGCAAGAATACGCTCGATATCACCAATCTGTTTTAAAACCGGTTGTAGATCGGCAAACAGGGCGTTGTCTTTAATTTCAGTAATGGCGTCAAGACGCTGATTGAGAGTATCGAGTGTGCGCATAGGCTGGTGTAGCCAGCGCTTGAGCATACGGCTACCCATTGGAGTGGCGGTGTGGTCGAGCACTTCTGCCAGCGTATTATCTGTACTGCCAGACAGACTTTGTGTGATTTCAAGGTTACGACGTGTTGCGGCATCCATGATCACGCTGTGATCTTGGCGATCGAGCGTGAGTGAGCGAATGTGAGGCAGTGCAGTACGCTGTGTATCTTTAACGTACTGGATAAGACAGCCCGCAGCGCATAAGCCAAGTTCGGCATTCTCAACACCAAAACCGACCAAATCGCGCGTACCAAACTGTTGATTGAGCTGCTGGCGAGCAGTCTCTAACTCAAACTCCCAAACCGGACGACGACGATTACCATTGCGACCTGTCATAATGTTCACAGGCTCAAAGTCTTCAGGGAACAGGAGCTCACGAGGTAAAGTGCGCTGTAGCTCAGCGATCATCGCCTCTTCATTTTCTGGCTCAATCAGCTGGAAGCGACCTGATGTCACATCGAGTGTCGCATAACCAAATTTACCGTTGTGGTGATAGATAGCTGCTATCAGGTTATCAATACGCTCAGAAAGGAGTGCTTCATCAGTGACCGTTCCCGGAGTGACAATGCGAACAACCTTGCGTTCAACCGGCCCTTTGCTGGTGGCTGGGTCGCCAATTTGCTCACAAATCGCCACAGATTCGCCCAGTTGAACCAGTTTTGCCAAATAGCCCTCTACAGCATGAAACGGGACACCCGCCATAGGGATTGGTTCGCCTGCGGATGAACCACGTTTAGTCAGTGAAATATCAAGCAGCTGTGAGGCTCGTTTTGCATCATCATAGAAAAGCTCATAAAAATCCCCCATACGATAAAACAGTAGAATGTCAGGATTCTCAGCCTTCAGTTTTAGATACTGTTGCATCATCGGAGTATGTTTTTGTTGTGCTTTCACTACGCTCGCCTTTGGTTCCAATTTCTAGCCGCTTAGGATACGTTAAACACATACAGGCGAAAAGGTGGAATGGAGTTTTAATTGATGGATAAATTAGCGACCTTGAGTACGCAACTTGGAGAACGTTTGCAAGCAAGCCAAAACATCATGGTAACAGCGGAGTCATGCACTGGTGGCGGTGTCGCAACGGCGATTACCGATATCGCAGGCAGCTCAGCTTGGTTTGATCGTGCTTTTATCACCTACAGCAATGAAGCCAAAGTCGAGATGCTAGGCGTTAAAGAGCAAACGCTAGAAACCTATGGCGCGGTGAGTGAAGAAACGGTGGCAGAGATGGCACAAGGGGCTCTTAATCACTCCAATGGAACGATTTCCGTATCAATTAGTGGTATCGCAGGTCCGAGCGGCGGTAGCCCTGAAAAGCCTGTCGGGATGGTGTGCTTTGGGTTTATTAGCCAGTGTGGCTGGCGCTTAATTGAGACGTGTTATTTCGATGGTGATCGTACTCAAGTTCGCCAGCAAGCGGTGGAGCATGTGTTAACAAGGGTTTATCACTATCTGGATCACACACAAGCCAATCGCTAGAAAAAATTTCTTATACAGGTATGGACACTGTATGAATCAACAGTATAATAACCAGCAAATAAAACGAAGTTAAAAACAACTTTGTCGAACTAATATCGTACTCATCATCGTGGATGAGTTTTTGGAGAAAGAGATGGACGAGAACAAACAGAAAGCGCTCGCCGCTGCGCTAGGTCAGATTGAAAAGCAATTCGGTAAAGGCTCTATTATGCGCCTTGGTGACAACCGCGCAATGGACGTTGAAACGATTTCTACTGGCTCACTGTCTTTGGACATCGCACTTGGTGCTGGTGGCCTTCCAATGGGCCGTATCGTTGAGATCTACGGTCCAGAATCATCAGGTAAAACAACACTGACTCTAGAGCTTATCGCTGCCGCGCAGAAAGTGGGTAAAACGTGTGCGTTCGTTGATGCAGAGCACGCTCTTGACCCTATTTATGCACAAAAGCTAGGCGTTGATATTGATGCGCTGTTGGTTTCTCAACCAGACACGGGCGAGCAAGCGTTAGAAATCTGTGATGCGTTGGCACGCTCTGGTGCAATCGATGTTCTTGTTGTCGACTCTGTTGCAGCACTAACTCCAAAAGCTGAAATCGAAGGTGAGATGGGCGACAGCCACATGGGTCTGCAAGCACGTATGCTTTCTCAAGCGATGCGTAAGCTAACAGGTAACCTAAAGCAGTCTAACTGTATGTGTATCTTCATCAACCAAATCCGTATGAAGATTGGTGTGATGTTTGGTAACCCAGAAACAACCACTGGCGGTAATGCACTGAAATTCTACGCTTCTGTTCGCCTTGATATCCGTCGTACGGGCTCTATCAAAGACGGTGACGAAGTTGTGGGTAACGAAACTCGCATCAAAGTGGTTAAGAACAAGATTGCGGCGCCGTTCAAACAAGCTGAAACGCAAATTCTTTACGGCCAAGGCTTTAACCGCGAAGGTGAGCTTATTGACCTAGGCGTTAAGCACAAGCTGATTGAAAAGGCGGGTGCATGGTACAGCTACAACGGTGACAAAATTGGTCAAGGTAAAGCCAACGCAGGTAAGTTCCTACGTGAGAACCCAGAAGCGGCTCAAACGATTGATGCTAAATTGCGCGAAATGCTGCTAACACCAGCACAACCAGAAGCACCTGAAACGGGTGAAATGCCTCAAGAAGAAGAGCTATAATCGCTCATTCTATTTCACAGAGCCTCGCTTATGCGGGGCTTTTGTTTATCTAAGCAATACATCAATAGTTAATATGTATCAACGTTCAAACCCTCCTGCTTTTTCAGCCAAAGATTCCGCCATTCATCTCTTAAGCAGACGTGACCACGGTGAGTTCGAGCTAGCCCAAAAGCTGAAACTGAAAGGTTACTCAGAGGATGAAATCGCTCAATCGATAGCGTTTTGTATCGAACATCGTTATTTAGATGACCTGCGCTATGCCAAAAGCCAAGTTCGACAACACGTTTATAAAGGCCATGGTGCGCGACGTATCTACCAAGAGCTCAAGCAGAAAAGAGTGGCTGAGCATACGATTGAAATCGCACTGGAAGAAGAGGGCACGGATTGGTTTGAGCTA
Source organism: Vibrio astriarenae (assembly GCF_010587385.1). Classification (NCBI taxonomy): domain Bacteria; kingdom Pseudomonadati; phylum Pseudomonadota; class Gammaproteobacteria; order Vibrionales; family Vibrionaceae; genus Vibrio; species Vibrio astriarenae. The sequence continues at coordinate 2,648,877 of NZ_CP047475.1, read as the reverse complement.
GCAAAAAGCACCGCAGAGAAGAAGTTCAAAGGCAAAAAAGCTCAAGACCAAAAAGAGTACGCTAAACAGGTGCGTTTTCTTCAATATCGCGGCTTTGACTTTGAGCAGATTCAGTATGCACTGGAAGAACTGTGATCCCCCTAGCATCAAAACCCCGCTTGGGTATACAATAGCCAAAATTTTATCTCGACTATTTTCAGGAAGAGCTGCATGTACATGAGCACAGACGAGGTTCGTAACGCGTTCCTTAAGTTCTTTGAAAGCAAAGGACACCAAATCGTAGACAGTTCATCGTTGGTTCCACACAACGATCCAACCCTGCTATTTACTAATGCAGGTATGAACCAATTTAAAGATTGCTTCTTAGGCGCCGAGAAGCGTGCCTACACTCGAGCAACTACGGCTCAGCGTTGTGTACGTGCGGGTGGTAAACACAACGACCTTGAAAACGTTGGTTTCACAGCTCGTCACCACACGTTCTTCGAAATGCTAGGTAACTTCAGCTTCGGTGATTACTTCAAAGAAGACGCAATTGCGTTTGCTTGGGAATTCCTGACTAAGACGCTGGGTCTGCCAGAAGAAAAGCTACTAGTAACCGTTTACGAAACCGATGACGAAGCATTCGACATCTGGAACAAGAAAGTCGGCGTACCAGCTGACAAGATCGTTCGCATTGGCGATAAAGAAGGCGGCAAGAAGTTCGAGTCTGATAACTTCTGGACGATGGGTGACACAGGTCCTTGTGGTCCATGTACTGAAATCTTCTATGATCACGGTGAGCATATCTGGGGCGGCCGTCCTGGCACTCCTGAAGAAGACGGTGACCGCTTCATCGAGATCTGGAACAACGTATTCATGCAGTTCAACCGTCATGCTGATGGCACGATGGAGCCTCTACCTAAGCCTGCTGTTGATACAGGTATGGGTATCGAACGTATCTCTGCAATCATGCAGGGTGTTCACTCAAACTACGAAATCGATGTATTCCAAAAGCTAATCAAAGCAACGGCTGAGGTTGTAGGTCACGACGATCTATCTAACCAGTCTCTACGCGTGATTGCTGACCACATCCGTTCATGTTCATTCCTGATCGCTGATGGTGTTATGCCGTCAAACGAAGGTCGTGGTTACGTTCTACGTCGTATTATTCGTCGTGCCGTTCGTCACGGTAACAAGCTTGGTGCGAAGGGCGTATTCTTCCATAAGCTCGTTGGTGTTCTTGCTGAAGTAATGGGCTCTGCGGCAGACGAGCTCAAGAAGCAGCAAGCAGTGGTTGAAAAAGTACTGCGTATTGAAGAAGAAAACTTTGGCCGCACACTCGAGCGCGGTATGGTTATTCTTAACGAAGCACTAGATGCACTTGAGGGCAAAGAGCTTGACGGTGAAACAGTCTTCAAGCTTTATGATACGTACGGTTTCCCTGCTGACTTAACTAACGATGTTGCACGTGAGCGTGACTTCACCATCGATGAAGCAGGCTTTGAGAAAGCAATGGAAGAGCAGCGTCAACGCGCTCGTGAAGCGGGCCAATTTGGTACTGACTACAACGCCACCATTAAGTCTGGTGTTGATTCTGAGTTCTGTGGCTACACAGGTACTGAAGGCAAGAGCAGCGTTGCAGAAATCTTCGTTGACGGTGACACGGCTGATTCTCTGTCTGCTGGCGACAAAGCGATCATCATCCTCGGTGAAACGCCATTCTACGCAGAATCAGGCGGTCAGTGTGGTGATGCTGGTGTGCTAAAAACGGAATCTGGTGTGTTCAAAGTAGAAGATACTCAAAAGCTAGGTAATGCAATTGCACACCACGGCGTTCTCGCTGAGGGCGTTCTGGCTAAGGGTGACGAAGTAGAAGCAGTTGTGGATGCAGAGCGTCGCGCAGCGATCTCTCTAAACCACTCAGCAACGCACCTACTGCACGCGGCACTGCGTCAAGTATTGGGTGAGCACGTGACGCAGAAAGGCTCTCTTGTTAAGCCTGAAAACCTACGTTTTGACTTCTCTCACCTAGAAGCGGTAACACCTGCAGAGCTGAAAGAAGTTGAGCGCCTGGTTAACGCACAAGTTCGCCGTAACCATAATATCGAAACGAACGTTATGGACATCGAGTCTGCGAAGCAGAAAGGTGCAATGGCACTGTTCGGTGAGAAGTACGATGACGAAGTTCGTGTTCTCTCGATGGGTGATTTCTCGACTGAGCTATGTGGTGGTATCCACGCGCACAACACAGGTGACATTGGTTTATTTAAGATCACATCTGAGGGTGGTATTGCAGCCGGTATTCGTCGTATCGAAGCGGTAACTGCTGATGCAGCGCTTGATGCAGTTGAAGCTGCGCAAGAGAAGATGGAGCAGAAGCTTGCTGACTCTGCTAAGAAAGCAAAATCACTTGAGAAAGAGATTCAACTACTGAAAGACAAGATGGCTGCGGCTGAAAGCGCGAACATCATGGGTAAAGTAGAAGAGATCAATGGAACCAAAGTCCTTGTAGCGGCGCTTGAGGGCGCGGATAACAAGAACCTACGTACTATGGTTGATGATGCCAAGAACCGCGTCGGTAGCGGCGTTATTTTGATTGCGAACGTTGCGAACGACAAAGTGGGTCTGATCGCAGGTGTGACTAAGGATCTGACTGGCCAAGTAAAGGCTGGCGAGCTGGTTAACATGGTGGCACAACAAGTTGGTGGTAAAGGCGGCGGTCGTCCAGATATGGCTCAAGCGGGTGGTACAGACGTATCAGCACTACCAGAAGCACTTCAATCGGTGCGTGGTTGGTTAGAAGAACGTCTATAACGTACTACTTCAATAAAATTTGATTTAATGACTGTAACCAAGTGGTTTTCTTGGCGTATAATCCGCGCCGATAAACCACTTGGTTTTTTTATTTAACTTTATCAAGTCATTAATGGCTAATTTTTAGGCTATTCTTGATTTGGTACGAATGAGACACACTGTCTCGGGAAGGTGAAGACTGGTGAAAAAATCCCTAATCGTGCAAAAGTTTGGCGGCACTTCAATGGGCTCAATCGAGACTATTCATAAAGTGGCTGAACACATCATTAGAGCTAAAAATGGTGGGAGTCGAGTTGTCGTTGTGGTTTCCGCAATGTCTGGTGAAACAAATCGCTTAATGGGTCTAGCTCAACAAGTGGATTGTGTGCCAAACGCTAGAGAACTCGATGTGTTGCTCTCCGCTGGAGAGCAGGTGTCTATGGCACTATTGGCAATGACGTTAAGTAAACTTGGGCATACCGCACGCTCTTTGACTGGCGGCCAAGCAAACATCATTACTGACGGTCAACATAACGATGCCACGATAAAGCATATTGATACCACAAAGATTGAACAGCTTCTTGATGATGAGCACATTGTCATTGTCGCTGGTTTTCAAGGGATCAATGAGAATGGGGATATAACAACACTCGGTCGAGGGGGGTCAGACACTAGTGCAGTTGCTCTAGCGGGAGCCCTCAAGGCCGATGAATGCCAGATCTTTACTGATGTTGATGGCGTGTATAGCTGTGACCCAAGAGTAGTGAAGTCAGCACAACGTCTCGATGTTGTTGATTTCCCTTCAATGGAAGAAATGGCACGTAAAGGAGCAAAGGTGCTACATTTACCTTCAGTGCAAACGGCGTGGGAAAAACAAGTACCGCTCCGAGTACTGTCGACCTTCGATCTTAATCAGGGCAGCCTGATCAAGGGAGAAGAGTGTCAACAGGCTGTTTGTGGTGTCGCGATTCAGCGAGGGCTTACCTTGGTTTCGGTGAACCCGGAGTCAGTGGAAACGATTCGTAAGCACTGCATGATGTTAGGTGTCTCAGTATGGGATGTCGTCAATGGCGCCTCTTTGCTTATCAAAGAGGACTGTTTAGCTAAGTTGCAACAAGTTTGTGAAGATAAGTTGTTGAGCTATCAATGTGTGAGTCTACTTACGATCGTTGGTACTGCGGCTGAACGACTTAGCGATCATACCGCGCAGTTATTGGCTCTACAGGATATTGATGTAGTTCATGTTTCTATGGCTAAACAGTCAATGAGTTTGGTTATGTTACCAGATTGTATCGACAAAGCTGCAAACATACTGCATGATGCTTACATTACAACGGCGGAAGCCATGGATTTTCATCCGAAGAAGGCGTTTCTGGGGTAATAGGCGGTTTACCCGTCGTCAATTTTTGTTAGATAATTAGGCCTTATAGCTAAAGAGATGACTCAAGGAGCATAGAATGCTAATTTTGACTCGCCGTGTTGGCGAAACACTAATGATCGGTGATGAAGTGACTGTGACTGTTTTGGGTGTTAAGGGTAACCAAGTACGTATTGGTGTTAACGCTCCTAAAGAAGTATCTGTTCACCGTGAAGAGATCTACATGCGAATTCAAGCTGAAAAAGGCAATGGCAACGTTGCACCAAGCAGCTACTAATTAGCACAAGAAAAGTCAGCGATATGCTGGCTTTTTTGTTACTTGTGGCACATAAAAGTATAAATTTTGAATGCTTTGGTTAAATAGCCAACGGTTGTTCGATTTTTTCCAATTTTTGCCAAGAAAATGTTTGACTTATTTTTGGTAAATCGTAATATGTGCCTCCGCAAGACGGTGAGGTGGCCGAGAGGCTGAAGGCGCTCCCCTGCTAAGGGAGTATACGGTTTGTAGCCGTATCGAGGGTTCGAATCCCTCCCTCACCGCCATTCTTGCATTGCTTTCTTTTTAGCAAATTGAAACAAACAGCGCGTCCTTAGCTCAGCTGGATAGAGTACCTGGCTACGAACCAGGCGGTCGGAGGTTCGAATCCTCCAGGACGCGCCATATTCTCTTTATGAGTCTATGACTTGTAGAGAATTGACGGTGAGGTGGCCGAGAGGCTGAAGGCGCTCCCCTGCTAAGGGAGTATACGGTTTGTAGCCGTATCGAGGGTTCGAATCCCTCCCTCACCGCCATTTATTGCAAATGGATATTGACCTTGAGTCAATTTTTTTGTTTCAAAAGAAAGTTTATGTGACATAGTTCACACTGCGCGTCCTTAGCTCAGCTGGATAGAGTACCTGGCTACGAACCAGGCGGTCGGAGGTTCGAATCCTCCAGGACGCGCCACTCTTTAGGTCTTAGACCTTGAATTGAATACTAATGTTCGATTCTAAACATAGCGCGTCCTTAGCTCAGCTGGATAGAGTACCTGGCTACGAACCAGGCGGTCGGAGGTTCGAATCCTCCAGGACGCGCCACTTTTTAGGTCATAGACCTTGAATTGAACTACAATGTTCAATGCTAAAAACTTGCGCGTCCTTAGCTCAGCTGGATAGAGTACCTGGCTACGAACCAGGCGGTCGGAGGTTCGAATCCTCCAGGACGCGCCACTCTTTAGGTCACAGACCTTGGATTGAACACTATGTTCGATACTAAACCTTGCGCGTCCTTAGCTCAGCTGGATAGAGTACCTGGCTACGAACCAGGCGGTCGGAGGTTCGAATCCTCCAGGACGCGCCACTCTTTAGGTCATAGACCTTGGATTGAACACTATGTTCGATACTAAACCTTGCGCGTCCTTAGCTCAGCTGGATAGAGTACCTGGCTACGAACCAGGCGGTCGGAGGTTCGAATCCTCCAGGACGCGCCACTCTTTAGGTCATAGACCTTGGATTGAACATTATGTTCGAGACTAAAACCTTGCGCGTCCTTAGCTCAGCTGGATAGAGTACCTGGCTACGAACCAGGCGGTCGGAGGTTCGAATCCTCCAGGACGCGCCACTTTTCAAAACCTCGCTATATGCGAGGTTTTTTTATGCCTGCAATCTACCCATTAATGCGTCTATACACATAAGATACCCTGATTGTGCCCGACAGAGTTTGTAGTATTTCGGTAGCCACTAGCTGAATACTGTGCCACCCATGCTGTCAGTTTTTGTGACTTCACTCGCAAGTCACGTGTCCATTTTTAGAATCCCACTCGCAGTTTTCGTTTGTGCTTTCCTTTAGCCTGTTTATTAGTTAAACAATCGATGGTGATTGCAGGGTAGCGATATTAAACACCAAGTATGTGAAGTGTTTGAGTTTTGAATGTAACTTTTGCAACGAGAGTTAAACGAATTTGACAAAAAAGCACCAATCGAGATAATGCTAGGTTACTCTTATGGGGCAGGATGCTCGGTAAGAGTGCAGCTGTCAGGATGACAAGAAAGGAAGCAACATGACTACTATTGGAAGCCAATTGATCGATGCCGCTACTCTGATGCTTACAGGGATGGCCGTCGTTTTTGTATTTTTAACCATTCTCGTATACCTAGTGAAGTTGATGTCGAAGCTAGTACCGCAAGAGGTACCACCGCAAGCGACCATTCCCACTACGAACGCCCAAACGAATACTATGCCAGCAGTGAGCCCGAATGTGGTGGCTGCGATTTCTGCCGCGGTTCATCAATACCGCACGGCAACAGCGAAATAGATTTCAAGTTTATATTTAAAAGGAGTTAATGAGCATGTCGAAGCCACTTTCGATTACTGACGTGGTGCTGCGTGATGCCCACCAATCGCTATTTGCGACACGTATGCGCTTAGAAGATATGCTGCCAATCGCAGCAGAGCTTGATAAGGTCGGTTACTGGTCTCTTGAGACCTGGGGTGGAGCAACGTTTGATTCGTGCATTCGTTTCCTCGGGGAAGATCCATGGGAGCGCTTGAGAGCACTGAAACAGGCGATGCCAAACACACCGATGCAGATGCTTCTTCGAGGCCAAAACCTACTTGGCTACCGTCATTATGCTGATGATGTTGTTGAGAAGTTTGTTGAACGAGCGCATGCCAATGGTATGGATGTGTTCCGTATTTTTGATGCAATGAATGACGTACGCAACTTCCAAACAGCAGTAAAAGCAGCCGTTGATGTTGGTGCTCATGCACAAGGCACCCTGTCTTACACGACAAGCCCTGTACACAATGCGGATACTTGGGTCGATCTTGCTAAGCGTTTGGAAGACCTTGGTTGCCACTCTTTATGTATTAAAGATATGTCTGGTCTGCTCAAGCCCTATGAAGCCGAAGAGTTAATCACACGTATCAAAGCCTCTTGTGATGTACCTTTAGCGCTTCACAGCCACGCTACAACAGGCCTTTCAACCGCCACTGCTGTTAAAGCGGTTGAAGCCGGTATTGATATTCTCGATACTGCCATCTCTTCTATGAGCTGCACTTATGGTCATACACCAACGGAAACGGTTGTAGCAATGCTGCAAGGCACCGAGCGTGACACTAACCTAAAACTTGACCAGATTGAGCCTATCGCTAGCTACTTCCGTAAAGTTCGCAAAAAGTATGCGAAGTTTGAGGGACAACTTAAGGGCGTTGATTCTCGTATTCTTATTGCTCAAGTGCCGGGCGGTATGCTAACGAACATGGAAGGTCAGCTTAAAGAGCAAGGCGCGGCTGATCGTATCGATGAGGTACTTGAAGAGATCCCTCGTGTCCGTAAAGACTTGGGTTATATTCCACTGGTGACACCAACCTCGCAAATCGTTGGTACTCAGGCGGTCATTAACGTGCTGACTGGCGAGCGTTATAAGAGCATCACCAAAGAGACTGCCGGTGTCTTGAAAGGTGAATACGGTGCAGCTCCGGCAGAAGTGAATGCGAAACTGCAAGCGAAAGTGCTTGATGGCGCAGAAGCGATCACCTGTCGTCCTGCCGATCTTATCGAAGATGAGCTTGACGTACTCACGACTGATTTGCTTGAGAAAGCAAAACAAGACGGTATTTCACTTGCAGAAGATACTGTTGATGATGTGTTGACTTATGCCCTATTCCCACAAGTAGGCTTGAAGTTCCTTAAGAACCGTCGTAACCCAGATGCGTTTGAACCAGTACCGACTGAAGAAGATGCATTACCGACGGCTGCACCTCAAGCACCAGCACAAGGTAGTATTGAGAGCTACAGCGTTAAAGTGGATGGTCAAGTTTATGATGTTGAAGTCGGCCCTCAAGGGCAACTCACTTCGGTTGCTCCAGCATCTGCACAAACGCCAGTAGCGGCGCCTGCAGCTCAACCTGCGGCAGCAAATGCGGAAGCAGTTCCAGCGCCATTGGCGGGTAATATTTTCAAAGTGAATGTCCAAGCTGGCGCTCAGGTTGCTGAAGGTGATGTACTTTTGATCCTTGAAGCGATGAAGATGGAAACCGAGGTTCGCGCAGCGCGCGGTGGTGTGGTGCAGGATCTGCACGTCAAAGAGGGCGATTCAGTTACTGTTGGCGCACCTTTACTTAGCTTGTCGTAAGGGAGAATCATGGAAGGATTAATGATTCTCTGGTCAAGGACAGGGATTGCCAACTTTGAGTTTGGTCAGCTGTGTATGATCTTGGTGGGTTGTACCTTGCTATTTTTAGCGATACGCAAAGGCTTCGAGCCTTTGTTATTGCTACCGATAGGTTTTGGTGCGGTATTAGCCAACATTCCGAATGCTGGGTTTACTGAACCCGGTGGTTTGCTCTATTACGTCTACTATATCGGTATTGAATCGGGTGTATTCCCACTACTGATCTTTATGGGCGTAGGGGCGATGACGGACTTTGGCGCCTTGATTGCCAACCCGAAAACGCTCTGGTTGGGGGCGGCAGCCCAGTTCGGTATTTTTGCGACTCTGTTTGGCGCGATTTTGCTCAACTATGTGCCGGGTATGGAATTTACCATGCAGGATGCCTCATCGATCGCCATTATTGGTGGTGCAGACGGTCCAACCGCGATCTTCTTGGCAAGTAAACTCTCACCCGATCTGCTCGGTGCAATTGCGGTTGCAGCATACAGCTACATGGCGTTAGTGCCAATCATCCAGCCGCCGATCATGAAGGCTTTGACGAATGAAGAAGAGCGTAAGATTAAGATGGCTCAGCTTCGTCATGTGAGTAAGGGTGAAAAGATCTTATTCCCAATGGCGGTGTTGGTCATGACGATCTTGTTCTTGCCTTCGGCAACACCATTGGTAGGCATGTTCTGTCTGGGTAACTTGATGCGTGAAGCTGGTGTGGTGGATCGCTTATCTAAGACGGCGCAAAATGAGCTTATCAATATCGTGACGATCTTCCTTGGCCTAGGGGTTGGCTCAAAGCTTCAAGCTGAGCAGTTCTTGAACCTTGAAACGCTGGGTATTTTGGCGCTTGGTGCTGTTGCCTTTAGTATTGGTACCGCCGCAGGCGTACTGATGGCGAAGCTGATGAATAAGCTCTCCAAAGAAGATATCAACCCACTGATTGGCGCGGCTGGTGTCTCCGCTGTTCCAATGGCTGCGCGTGTCGTGAACAAGGTGGGCTTAGACTCTAACCCACAAAACTTCCTACTGATGCATGCGATGGGTCCGAATGTTGCTGGTGTATTAGGTTCGGCAGTTGCAGCAGGTATTCTTCTTGCCCTAGTTGGTTAACTTAACCAAGTCACAAGTTAGTGAGATAAGTGACGAAATATCAGTAAATTGTCAAAGTTCGTAAACAGCCCATACAGACGGTTAGATTTACGATATATTTCAAGGGGTGCGATGCACCCCTTTGTTTTGCCTACTCTTTGACAGATTAAACTCGCCAATGACTGAATTCTTCTCTACTTTATTCTCAGAGGTCGCTTTATGGTTCTCTGACTCTGCCCTTTGGGTTCTGTTTATCACCGGATTTTTGAGTGCCACTCTACTCCCGGGTGGTTCTGAAGCTGGGCTTATCGCCACGCTCTCCTTGGATATCTATTCTCCTACTTGGATTATTATGGTTGCGACGATAGGCAATACCCTAGGTGGAATGACAAATTATTTGATTGGACTTTGGATTCCAAATCGAACCGAGTCTGAAAAACATGGTCATAAGGCCATAGGTTATTTAAAAAAATATGGATATTGGTCGCTGCTCTTTAGTTGGCTACCAGTAATAGGCGACCCTCTGTGTCTTGCAGCAGGTTGGCTACGAATGAATTTTTGGTTATCCACACTGTTAGTTTTGATAGGCAAAGCAGTACGCTACTGCGTTCTCACCGCTCTCTTTTACGGTTTTTTCTAAGGGGAAACAATGCGAATTTTTAAGAAACGCGCCATCTTGGCGGGTTTGGTTTTTGCCACTGCGCTCATTGGATGCAGTCAAACAGAGAAGGTAGCAGTACCGACCTCTTCTCTTCCGGGTGGAATGACTCTCGTTGAAGAGTCTCGTCCTTCAAAGGATGGTAATGAGGTAAAAATCCCATACGCAAAGTATCAACTGAGTAATGGTTTAACCGTGATCCTCTCTCCGGATAACTCGGATCCGTTAGTGCATGTCGATGTGACTTATCATGTGGGGTCAGCACGTGAAGAGGTAGGAAAGTCGGGCTTTGCGCACTTTTTTGAGCATATGATGTTTCAAGGTAGTCAGCACGTTGGCGATCAGGAGCACTTCCGAATTGTGACAGAAGCGGGTGGTTCGCTGAATGGCACCACTAATCGCGATAGAACGAATTATTATCAAACGGTTCCGTCTAATCAGCTAGAAAAAATCTTGTGGCTTGAGGCTGACCGAATGGGCTTTTTGCTCGAAGCAGTCTCTCAGCGCAAGTTTGAGATCCAACGTGATACCGTCAAAAATGAACGCGCTCAGAATTATGACAATCGCCCATATGGTTTGATTTGGGAGCGTATGGGTGAAGCGCTATACCCAGAAGGTCACCCGTATTCATGGCAAACCATCGGTTATGTTGAAGATTTAGATCGTGTCGATGTGAATGACTTAAAAGCGTTCTTCCTACGCTGGTATGGCCCAAACAACGCTGTGATTACCATCGGTGGCGATATCGATTCTAAAAAAACACTTGAGTGGGTGAACCAGTATTTTGGCTCGATTCCCCAAGGACCAGCAGTTGAGGCGGCACCGAAGCAACCCGTTACTCTAGAAGAGAGTAAGTTTATAACACTCGAAGATCGCATTCAGCAGCCTATGTTGGTCATCGGTTGGCCGACGCAATACCGTGGGTCTGATCAGCAAGTGAGTCTAGATATGCTCGCGAGTGCTTTGGGAAGCGGAGCCAACAGTGAGCTATACCAAAAGCTGGTTAAGACGCGCAAAGCGGTCGACGCCGGTGCATTTCATGACTGTGCTGAACTGGCGTGTACCTTTTATGTGTATGCAATGGGTGCATCTGGTGAGCAAGGGCAACTTGATGAATTGTATCAAGAGGTCATGCAGGTCATGGCGGACTTTGAACAGCAAGGGGTGGCTCACGAGCGCCTAGAGCAGATTACGGGCCAAGCGGAAGCCAGTGCGGTCTTTGCTTTGCAAAGTGTGCGTGGCAAAGTGACTCAACTCGCCTCAAATGAGACCTTCTATAATCAGCCGGATCGAATTCAAACTGAACTCAATAAAATCCGATCGACGACGAAAGAGGACGTTGATCAGGCTTATCAGCGCTTCATTGCTAATAAGCCTTACGTAGCTTTGAGTGTGGTACCTCGTGGTCAAACGGACAAGGCAGTCAAAGAGGCGACGTTCGTGACCCCACCGCGTTCGCTTCCTGAGTACACGAAAGTCGATGAGAACACGCTTGCCTATCGACAGGTGCAGGATAATTTTGACCGCAGTGTGATGCCTGAAGTGTCGGAAGGGGTCTCAGCGCAATTGCCTGAGCTTTACGACTTCTATTTTGACAATGGCATTGAAGTACTCGGCACGGCGAATACAGAGACGCCAACGACGGCTATCCAGCTATATATCCCGGCGGGCGAGCGACAAGTTACGCGTGGCAAAGAGGGCTTGGCAAGCTTGACTGCGTCATTAGTACAAGAGGGCAGCTTAGAGCGAAGCCTTGAAGAGCTAAAAGCGGAATTAGACAAGTTAGGCAGTTCGATTTCAGTATCATCAGCGAGTTATTCGACGATTGTTTCTATCTCTGCGCTCACCGCTAACTTAGAGCCAACACTCGAAATAGTGAAAGAGGTGTTATTTACTCCAGCTCTGGAGCAAGATGATTTTGATCGTCTCAAGCAGCAGATGATGGAAGGGGTAGTCTACCAGCAGCAAAAGCCAACATGGCTTGCTTCTCAGGCAACAAGACAAGTTCTCTATGGCGATTCTATTTTTGCTCGCTCAAACGATGGCACACTCGCATCGATAGAGAGTCTGACCCTGCAAGACGTCGAGGACTTTTATGCTCGACACTACACCCCTCATGGCACGCAAGCGATTGTCGTTTCAGATTTGAGCTCGCGAGAAGTACGTTCACAACTCAGTTTCTTGAGTGAGTGGCAAGGAGAGGCCGCGCCATTGATTCAGCCAGAGGTACTGCCGAAATTAGGGGAGCAAACCATCTACCTAGTGGATAAGCCCAACGCGCCGCAGAGTATTGTTCGCTTTGTTCGACAGGGCCTGCCATTTGATGCAACCGGAGAGGTTTATCGAACGTCACTGGCTAACTTTAACCTCGCTGGTAACTTTAATAGTCGCTTAAACCAAAACCTGCGTGAAGACAAAGGTTATACCTATGGTGCAAGTGGGTATTTTGCGGCTAACCGTGAAGTGGGTGCTGTAGTATTTAATGCCCAAGTGCGAGCAAACACGACGATTCCTTCTTTGGTGGAAATGCAAAAAGAGATGGCGGAGTACAGTGAAAATGGTATGACAGAGCAAGAGCTTGAGTTCATGCGTTTGGCCGTTGGACAGCAAGATGCACTGAAATATGAAACTCCGTCACAGAAAGCCGGTCTTTTGAGTTCTATCTTAATTTATGGATTGGATGAGGATTACCTCAAGCAGCGAAACGATATCGTCAGCACGATATCCAAGCAGGAGCTCAACGACCTAGCGAAGAAGTGGTTTGATCCACAGGAGTACCAGATTATTGTCGTTGGAGACGCTAATGCGTTGAAGCCACAACTAGAAGCACTAAATATTCCCGTAGTCGAGCTTGAAATAGTCCACTAAAATACCAATATACAAAACAAACATGCCTTCTCTATGCAAGTAGAGAAGGCTCATCCCGATTGATGCCCTACAATTTGATGAATGTAGAGGCTCAAATTCAACAATAAGTGATTGTGTTTTGACTAATTTTGTTGCCCGCTTGGAGCGAATCGCCGAGCACACCCAAGTATTCAATGACTACACTCGAGGTGTCGAGCGCGAGACACTGCGTTATCAGGAAGATGGATCTTTAGCACAAAGCTCTCATCCCTCATCACTCGGTTCAGCCTATTCAAATCAGTGGATCACCACAGACTTTGCAGAATCGTTGTTGGAGTTCATTACTCCTGTCAGTCATTCTGTTGATGACTTAATGGCTCAGCTGAAAGATATTCATCACTTCACGCAAACCAAGCTTAATGGTGAGTCGATGTGGCCAATGTCGATGCCATGTTTCGTGTCTGGTGAAGAGAACATTCAGTTGGCGCAATACGGCTCATCCAACTCTGGCCGCATGAAAACGCTCTACCGTGAAGGCTTGAAGCGCCGCTACGGCAGCTTGATGCAAATTATTTCTGGGGTGCACTTTAACTTCTCGTTCCCAGAGAGCTTTTGGGATGCACTGCTTGGCGAGCAGAGTGAGCAAGAGCGCGAAGCAAGTAAGTCGGATGCCTACTTTGGTGTGATTCGCAACTACTACCGTTTTGGCTGGTTGATCCCTTATTTCTTTGGTGCTTCACCTGCGTTGTGCTCTTCATTTATCCAAGGGCGCGAGACGAATTTACCGTTTGAAAACATCGGTGAAACCCTGTTCTTGCCGAATGCCACGTCACTGCGATTGAGCGATCTAGGTTACACCAACAGTGCACAGAGCGTGCTACGAATTGGCTTTAACAGCTTAGATCAATATTTAGATGGCTTGAACAAAGCGATCAAAACACCATCGGAAGAGTTTGCTGAGATTGGCGTTAAAGTGGATGGAGAATACCGTCAGCTTAACAGTAATGTGCTGCAGATAGAGAATGAACTGTATGCGCCTATTCGTCCTAAACGTGTTGCGCGTAGCGGCGAAAAACCATCTGAAGCTCTTGCTCGAGGTGGCGTTGAGTATATCGAGGTTCGTTCACTGGATGTGAATCCGTTCAGTTCAGTGGGGATTACCGAAGATCAAGTGCGCTTCCTCGACTTGTTCCTGACGTGGGCCGCGTTGACTGACTCTGATCCTATGGATGATTGTGAGCTCACTTGCTGGCGTGAAAACTGGAACAAGGTGATTACCGACGGACGCAAGGTCGGTCTTGAGTTGACGATTGGTTGCCAAGGTGAAGTCTTGACCTTACAAGAGTGGGCACAGCGAGTGTTTGGCGAGCTGCGTCAAATAGCGAAGGTGATGGATGAGGCTCAAGGTGGTCAAGAGTACCAAACAGTCTGTGATACATTGTCGCAGTGGATTGAGCAGCCTGAACTCACCATCTCAGGCCAACTGCTTGAAAGAACAAAGCAGGCGGGTGGTATCGGCGCTGTCGGTAAGGAGCTGGGTCAGGCATTTAAACAGAACCATTTAGCTCACAGCTTCCAGTATTACTCACAACAGCAGATGGAAGCAGAAGTCGAACGCTCGATGAGTGCACAAAAGCAAACAGAAGAGCAAGACACCTTGAGTTTTGATGAGTATCTTGAACAGTACTTTGACTACTTAAAATAAGGTTTGGGATGAAACCAACAACTGCGTGTAAGGGACTACTAGCCACCGTAGCCCTTACTGTTTTAGCAGGGTGTGCGACACCACCGCCTTCGAATCAAAATAATATTTGTGAGATCTTTCGCGAGCATTCCAGTTGGTATAAAGATGCAGTGAAGATGGAAGAGGAGTGGGGCACACCAATCAATGTTGCCATGGCGTTCATGAAGCAAGAGAGTAGCTTTCGCCATGATGCGCGGCCACCAAAGAAGTACATTCTTGGCTTTATTCCATGGGGACGATCCAGCACGGCCTATGGGTATGCTCAAGCGCAAGACCCGGCATGGTCTGATTTTCAATCCGCTACCAAGCATGGTGGTTCAAGAACCAATTATGGCGACTCAATGATGTTTATTGGCTGGTACACCAGTGAGACACGCCGCCAGTTAGGCGTATCACTATGGGATCCATACAACCAATATCTCGCCTATCATGAGGGGCGTGGTGGGTATAAGCGCAAAACCTATCAGTCAAAGCCATGGCTGATTAAAGTCGCTCGTAACGTAGAGCAACAAGCCAAAGATTATGGATGGCAACTCAAACAGTGCCGAGATGAATTAGAGAGAAGTCGCCGCTGGTGGTTTTTCTAAACAAACAGACAACAGATTAGTGAGAGAAACAGGATGCCTTTACTAGATAGTTTTACCGTTGACCATACACGCATGAATGCACCAGCTGTTCGTGTTGCGAAAACCATGCAGACGCCAAAGGGCGATACCATTACCGTCTTTGATTTACGCTTTACAGCGCCAAACAAAGATATTCTTTCAGAGAAGGGTATCCACACACTAGAGCATCTTTACGCTGGCTTTATGCGTGACCATCTTAACGGTGAATCCGTAGAGATCATTGATATTTCACCAATGGGTTGTCGTACAGGCTTCTATATGAGCTTGATTGGTACGCCTTCAGAGTCTGATGTCGCTGCGGCTTGGACGGCTTCAATGCAAGATGTATTGAAAGTGGAAAGCCAAAACAAGATCCCTGAGCTGAATGAGTATCAATGTGGTACCGCTGCAATGCACTCTCTTGACGAAGCAAAAGCAATAGCGACAGCCATTTTGGATGCGGGTATTAGTGTGAATAAAAATGATGAGCTCGCTCTGCCAGAGTCGATGCTACAAGAGCTAAAAGTGAACTAGTCAGTTCTGGGACAGTTCTGGGACAGTTCTGGAACAGTTCTAGATGCAAAAAGGGCGTGTCATGGTCTGATGACACGCCCTTTTTTAGTTAGCCGACTATAGCCTAGGGGCTAGGATGCTTTCTTTTGCGTTTTTTGAGGATGGACTTTTACCAACTTAATTTTGTTCTCATCCACTTCAATTATCTCCATCAGCATACCCGCAACGCGAACACTGACTTGGCTTTCTGGGATATCTTCGAGGTGTTCTAGGATAAGGCCATTGAGGGTTCGGGGGCCATCTGTCGGCAGTGCCCACTTGAGTCCTTTATTAATGTCTCGAATGTTTGCGCTACCCTCGATCATAAAGCTGCCGTCTTGTTGCGGAGTGATCTCATCCGACAGGCTAGGTGCGATTGACGTCGTAAACTCACCAACAATCTCTTCAAGGATATCCTCCAGCGTTATCAAACCGACGATATCGCCATACTCATCTACAATTAGGCCAATTCGCTCTTTGTTGCGTTGGAATTTAAGTAACTGAACATTTAGCGGAGTCGCCTCGGGAATGAAGTAGATTTCATCGGCAGAGCGCAGCAGTGTCTCTTTGTTAAACTCATTCTTTTCTAACATCAAACGATAGGCTTGACGCAGGCTAAGCATACCGACGACTTCATCGATTTGGTCGCGATAAAGCACAATGCGACCGTGCGGTGAGTGGGTGAGCTGACGAACAATAGACTTCCAATCGTCATTAATATCGATACCGGTGATTTCGTTACGTGGGATCATCAGATCGTTCACCGTGACGTGCTCTAAATCTAAGATAGAGACCAGCATATCTTGGTGACGGCGTGGAATCATGCTGCCCGCTTCAGCCACTACAGTCCGAAGCTCTTCTGTGCTTAGGTGGTCCTCTACCGTGTGTGAAGCGTTGAAGCCAAGTAGACGAATAAAACCGTTAGTAATGAAGTTAACCAGTATTACTAGCGGAGAGAGTAGCTTCATCAATAGCGATAGCAAAATACTGCTCGCATAAGAAACACGCTCTGGGTGAATGGCTGCCACGGTTTTTGGAGTGACTTCGGCAAAGACCAAAATAACTAAGGTGAGCACACCGGTGGCGATAGCCACACCCACATCACCGTATAAGCGCAGACCAATGACGGTGGCAATCGCAGAGGCAAGAATGTTGACGAGGTTATTACCAATCAAGATGAGACCGATAAGACGATCGGGGCGGCTAAGGAGCTTCTCAACGCGCTTGGCTCCTTTGTGACCTGACTTAGCCAGGTGCCTAAGACGGTAGCGGTTGAGAGACATCATCCCTGTCTCTGAACCTGAAAAATATCCTGATATAACAATTAGGGCGGCGAGTATGGCAAATAAAATGCCAGTCGATATGTCGGCCAATGTGTTAGGTGTCCTTAATTACGGTTTGGTTAATTTATGTCCAACTATTGTCAGAGTGTCAAGTGTAGATTGTCCTGAACTCTAGGTCAGGATGATCTCTCGTACGAAACGACTGCCGAAGTAGGCCAGTGTTAACAGTGCGGCGCCAGCAAGGGCAAACCAAGTGATTTTCTTGCCACGCCAGCCTTTATGGTAGTGGCCCCAGAGTAAAACGACGTAAACAACCCAAGCGATAAACGAGAGCACGGCTTTGTGGGCTTTGCCTTGAGCAAACATGTCATACACGAAGCCATAGCCAGTCATGAGAGTTAAAGTCAGTAGTACTGTGCCGACAGTAATAATTTTGAACAGCTGGCGCTCAACAAGCATCAATGGTGGCAAGTTTGGGTTGATGGCCAAGGCTTTCTTTTTCTTTAGTTTTTGGTCTAACCAAGCAAGCTGAAGCGCGTAGAGAGCACCAATCGTCAGAGTAGAATAGGCGAATAAGGCTAAAGAAATATGAATAAGCAGGCTTGGGGCATGCTCAAGGTGAGTGATGAAGGAGCCAGGCAAAAATGCCGATGCCAACAGATTGATGATGGCAAAACCATAAGCCACTGGAAGCAAGAACCAGACGCGAATTTTGAGCATTGAGAGGCTTAAAACAAAGGTGACAATAAAGCTAATCAGTGAGGCAACGTTGAGTATTCTCAGGTTCTGACCTGATCCAGCAAATATCAAATCACTCAACAACCAGCCGTGAAGCAATAAAGCAGAAACAGCACTGATCAGTACTGCTTTTGAGCGAATCCCTGTTTGATGAATCAGTCCGGGAATGATGGTTGCGATGGCCGCACCATAAAACAGGGCAGCAGCAAGAGCGATTATTTGGTCCATTATTCTAGAGTATTCTCTTAGCGTCTTGGTTAGAACAGTAAGCTTATTTCTTACTTTAATGTCAGTAGTATAACTCGCATCCCTGTTTGGAGCTATCGGCAATCTTGACCATTAATGGGTGATTTCTTCATCGATCAAGTCGCAAGGGTGTGAAGCCGAGGTTGGCTAAGGTATACTCACGGTAATGATCGCACAAAAGCGAAGAGAGAAAGATGTTTGATAATTTAACGGATCGTTTATCCAAGACGCTGAAAAACCTCAGCGGCAAAGGTCGACTGACCGAAGACAATATTAAGGACACCCTGCGCGAAGTGCGCATGGCGTTGCTTGAAGCAGATGTAGCGCTGCCTGTTGTTCGCGACTTCATCAAGCGAGTAAAAGAGGGCGCAGTCGGTGTAGAGGTTTCTAAATCTCTAACGCCAGGTCAAGAGTTCATCAAGATTGTTCAGCGTGAGCTAGAAGCCGTGATGGGGGAGTCGAATGAGGCTCTAAATCTTGCGGCTCAGCCGCCAGCCGTCATTCTTATGGCTGGTCTACAGGGTGCGGGTAAAACCACCAGTGTGGGCAAGCTGTCTAAGCTTCTTAAAGAGCGTGACAAAAAGAAAGTTTTGGTTGTTTCTGCCGACGTTTACCGTCCTGCGGCAATTAAGCAGCTTGAAACTCTAGCGGGTGACATCGGCGTTGATTTCTTCCCGTCGTCTGCAGACCAAAAGCCTATCGATATTGCCAATGCGGCGATCGACCATGCTAAGAAGAAATTCTACGACGTGCTGCTGGTGGATACCGCAGGTCGTCTCGCCGTTGATGAAGAGATGATGGCGGAGATCAAAGATCTTCACCAAGCGATTAACCCTGTTGAGACACTCTTTGTTGTTGATGCTATGACGGGTCAAGATGCGGCGAATACGGCAAAAGCATTTGGTGACACACTGCCACTAACGGGCGTCATCCTAACTAAAGTTGATGGTGATGCACGCGGTGGTGCTGCGTTATCTGTCCGCCACATTACAGGCAAGCCAATTAAATTCTTGGGTGTTGGTGAAAAAACTGACGCGCTAGAGCCGTTTCATCCAGACCGTATCGCGTCTCGAATTCTCGGCATGGGTGATGTTCTGTCGCTGATCGAAGATCTGCAAAAGAACGTTGACCAAGAGAAAGCGGAAAAACTGGCGAAGAAGTTCAAAGAGAAGAAAGGTTTTGACCTAGAAGACTTCCGTGAGCAACTCGGTCAGATGCAAAACATGGGCGGCATGATGGGCATGATGGATAAACTGCCTGGCATGGGTAATTTGCCTGATAACGTCAAAGACCAAGTTGACGACAAGATGTTTAAGCAGATGGAAGCCATCATCAACTCAATGACGATGAAAGAGCGTCAACGTCCAGAACTTATCAAAGGTTCACGCAAAAAGCGTATTGCAGCGGGTTCCGGTACTCAGGTGCAAGACGTCAACAAACTGCTCAAGCAGTTCACTCAGATGCAGAAAATGATGAAGAAGATGCAGAAGGGTGGCATGAAAGGCATGATGCGCAACATGCAAGGCATGATGGGCGGAATGGGTGGCATGGGCGGAGGCGGCGGCTTCAATCCATTCGGTCGCTAATTCAGCCATTAACCTTTCAGCATATTTATTTTCAAGGTGTTAGCTAGGTCACAAACTAAACATTGGTTTTATGTTGGTGAAAAAATAGCTAAACACCTTGCATTGATCTGGAATAAGAGTAAAATTCCGGAGCTTTATTTTGGCACGAGACCCCATACTGTTTTATTTTGAAGCGGTTCTTGGGGTTAATTTTATTTTTGAAAAAGCAAAGAGGACGACATGGTAACCATTCGTTTGGCACGTCACGGCGCTAAGAAGCGTCCATTCTATCAAATCGTAGTTGCGGACAGCCGTAACGCAGCAACTGGCCGTTTCATCGAGAAAGTTGGTTTCTTCAACCCAACTGCTAAAGGTCAAGAAGAAGGTCTACGTCTAGACCTAGATCGTGTTAACCACTGGGTTGGTCAAGGCGCATCTGTATCTGACCGCGTTGCTAAGCTAGTTAAAGACGCTCAAAAAGCGGCTTAATTGAACAGCTTAAAATCGATGGAAGGCAAAGAAACAATGAGCAAGCAAGACGAAAAAATTGTTGTAGGCAAGTTTGGTGCTACCTATGGCATTCGTGGCTGGCTTAAAGTTTTTTCTTTCACAGATGAATCTGAAAGTATTTTCGATTACAGCCCTTGGTTTATTAAACAGAAGGGTGAGTGGGTCGAGTACAAAGTAGAAAGCTGGAAGCGCCATAACAAAGGTATGGTGGCTAAGCTGGAAGGTCTCGATGTACGTGAAGACGCACATCTCATGACGAACTTTGAAATCGCTATTGACCCAGCGGTACTGCCTGAACTGTCAGAAGATGAATTCTACTGGCGTGAATTGTTCGGTATGCAAGTAGTAACCACAAAAGGTTACGACCTAGGTGTCGTTTCAGACATTCTAGAGACTGGCTCGAATGATGTTTTGGTGGTTAAAGCGAATCTGAAAGATGCTTTCGGACAAAAGGAACGACTAATCCCGTTCCTTGAAGAGCAAGTGATCATTAAAGTTGATCGCGAAGCTCAACGGATCGAAGTTGACTGGGATCCTGGATTCTAACTCTAAGTAATAGGGCGATAGAGCATGTGGGTTGGCGTTATAAGCCTGTTTCCTGAAATGTTCCGCAGTGTTACTGACTATGGAGTAACAGGTCAAGCGGTTAAAAAAGGTCTCTTATCGATTGAGACATGGAATCCTCGCGATTTCACTCACGATAAGCATCGCACTGTTGATGATAGACCTTACGGTGGTGGACCGGGTATGTTGATGATGGTACAGCCTTTGCGCGATGCCATTCATGCAGCAAAACAGGCCGCACCGGGTAAGACGAAAGTCATTTACCTATCACCCCAAGGTCGCAAGCTCGACCAGCAAGGGGTTGAAGAGTTGGCAACAAACGAGAACCTGCTTCTTATTTGTGGTCGCTACGAAGGGGTAGATGAACGCATCATTCAATCTGAGGTTGACGAAGAATGGTCAATCGGTGATTTTGTGATGACGGGTGGTGAGATTCCAGCCATGACGTTGATTGACTCAGTATCAAGGTTTGTACCGGATGTATTGGGTGATTTTGCGTCAGCAGAAGAGGACTCTTTTGCAAATGGTTTACTGGACTGCCCTCACTACACACGTCCTGAAGTGTTAGAAGGACAAGATGTACCAGCGGTACTCAAGTCTGGCAACCATAAGGACATTCGTCGCTGGCGATTAAAGCAGTCGCTAGGCCGTACTTGGCTAAGAAGACCAGAGCTCCTGGAAAACCTAGCTCTGACTGACGAACAGGAACAGCTGTTGGTTGAGTTCATCAAAGAGAATCGTTCTCAGCAAAACAGTTAGTGACCTATTTAAATTAGTATCAGTTTATTCTAGGAATTAAATAAAATGAGTAACATCATCAAAGCTCTTGAGCAAGAGCAAATGAAACAAGACCTACCTACATTCGCACCTGGTGACACTGTAGTAGTTCAAGTTAAAGTTAAAGAAGGTGACCGTGAGCGTCTACAGGCGTTCGAAGGCGTTGTAATCGCTATTCGTAACCGTGGCCTTCACTCAGCATTCACAGTTCGTAAGATCTCGAACGGTGAAGGTGTTGAGCGTACGTTCCAAACTCACTCTCCAATGGTTGATAGCATTGAAGTTAAACGCCGTGGTGCAGTACGTCGTGCCAAGTTGTACTACCTACGTGAGCGTTCTGGTAAGTCAGCTCGTATCAAAGAGAAGCTTGCTAAGAAGTAATGCTATTTATAGCGTTCTCATAAAAACGGAGGCCATTGGCCTCCGTTTTTTTATGCGGTATACAGAATACAGGTTTTCCTACCCTAATACTGATCTTCCGACCATCCATCCGCATCAGACATATCTGGCGCGCCTGGAATGCTGTTCTCTTCATCGGCCCATTCGCCAAAATCAATCATTTGGCACTGCTTACTGCAAAAAGGGCGATGTGGGCTTTGTTCGCCCCATTCCACATCGGCACCGCACTGCGGGCATGGAACGATGGTTATTTTCTTAGTCATGGTGAGCTCTTAGAAGATGGCTTTTGGAAAAAGTGATTAATACAAGTTTAGCTGCAAACGGCTAGTTCGAATGTAATGTCTTGATTGACGGCTTGCCCTGTACGAAAGTCGAGAAACTTAATCGCAAAACGGTTCTTGTGGCCAGAGATCATTGGATAGGCACCGTAGTGAAGAGGGATGTTTAGGCGCAGTATGTTTGCCTCTTCAGCATCGCTCTGGAAAAAGCCATTGTTGGCTTGTTGATTACGGAATTGGCCCGTTTCACGCGTCAGTTTGAGCCACAGGCTTAGCGCGTCTTTGAGTGGTTCAAGGCTACCAAGCCAGCGCTGAACATCCGCCTGCTTTTCATCGACGCTTGAGTGCAGCCAATGGTGAAGTGCAGGTAGATCGAAACAACAAGCGCCACCAGGCAGATTAAAGCGTTGGCGAATCGTGCTTAAGAAGCGGTCCTCTTTTAGGGAGTGACCAAAGCGTTCGGCAGATAACAGACTTGAGTGAACCAAGTCGATATCATTGAGAATCTTCCCTAACATCTCTTGGTTCACACCTTCAATGTTCAGCCAGCTTTTATAGGTGAGACGTTGCTTCTCTAAGTCTTTTGCCAGTTCACTTTTAAGCTGAATCTGATCAAAGATCTCAAGCAGATCAAACAGTGAGCGAAAGAAAAGTAAGTGGTGGTCGCGAATTTCGAAACTCGATGATGAGGTTAACGTGTTGAGCAGGGATTCCACTCGCAAGTAAATGCGTGTTTTCTCATTTAGTGGGTGTTCAAACTTGGTTACGCTCATTCAATCTGCCTTATTAAACCGTGTCTACAACGTTCCTTGTTGACGGTTTTTTCTCAATGCCACAAACCTTGCGTGCAGCGCCTCGATCTGTGGTAATAAACTGTCAGTATGACCATTATTTTTAATGATCTCGTCGGCAATAGCTAGTCTTTCTTGTCGATTTGCCTGAGAGTTGACAATGTTAAGTGCTTGTTCACGCGAGACGTTATCACGCTGCATCGTTCGTGTGATTTGAGTCTCTTCATCAACGTCAATAACCAGCACGCAATCAGTCATGGATTGAAGGCCGCCTTCGACCATTAGCGGGATAACTAACAGCACATAATCAGATTGTGCGAGTTCTACCTGATGCGCCATTTCCGAACGGATCAATGGGTGTAAGGTGTCATTCAACCATTGCTTATCTTGTGGTGATGAGAACACCTTTTCACGTAGCTTACGTCTGTTCAGGCAACCATCGTCTTGCAAAATATCAGCACCAAACTTGCCCACAATCGCATCAAGCCCTTCAGTATTCGGTTCAACCACTTGGCGCGCAATAATATCGGCATCGACGATATCGATGGCGAAGTTTTGATGGAAGAGATCAGCGACGGTGGTCTTTCCACTGGCAATCCCTCCTGTTAATCCAACAACAAACGGCATAAATTTATCCTAAAACGTAACCCCAGTAGACAGACAAGATTTGCTCTCCCCACAGCATCGCCACCCAACCAGCGATAGCAAGATATGGCCCAAATGGGAAGGCTTTCTCAATCCCCTGTTTCTGCAGGCGTAATTGAATGATGCCGAAGATGAGTCCGACAACAGAAGAGAGCAGGATGATCATGGGTAGTGCTTGCCAACCAAGCCATGCGCCAAGAGCGGCAAGTAGTTTGAAATCACCATAGCCCATCCCCTCTTTACCAGTAAGGAGTTTGAAGCCCCAATAGATGCTCCAGAGTGATAGATAGCCTGCCATGGCTCCGATGACGCTGTCTTGCAATGTGACTGGGCTGATCTCAAATAACGCGAGCGCAATACCTCCCCACATCAAGGGTAACGTCAGTTGATCCGGTAGCAGCATGGTATCGAGATCGATAAACGTGGCTGCGATGAGGACGAAGGTAAAAAATAGCAGCGCTACCCCATAGCCACTAAAGCCAAAATGTGTCGCAACTAAATAGCAGAGTATGGCGGTTAAGGTTTCAATCAGTGGGTAGCGAGGGCTTATCTTGCTTTTGCATTTGTGGCAGCGCCCGCGCAGCAAGAGCCAGCTAATCACAGGAATGTTATCAATGATGCGGATAGGGGTTTTGCAGCTCTGGCACGTTGAGTTTGGTTTACTTAGCGTGAGTGTTTCTGTGGGTTTTGGAATCTTGTATTCAGGGAAATACTCGGCGCATTCTCTACGCCAGTCAAGCTCCATCATTTTGGGTAGACGGAAGATCACCACATTTAAAAAGCTGCCAACAATGAGACCAAACACCGTAGCGAAAACCACAAATAACCACGGGTAGTAGATAAACACATCCATAACTGCACTCAAATTTAGAGAAAACCACGAGCTAACCCTTAAACTCGTATCTAGCGTGAGTTGCCAGCGTATGTCGTTGGTGACTCAACTTGGCGTTTATCCTAACACACTCATTAGGTTAAAGATCGGTAAATACATCGCGACCACTAACCCACCAACCACAACGCCGAGAAACACAATAATCAAGGGCTCAAGAATCTTACCGAGGTTGTCGACGGTGTTATCGACTTCAAACTCATAAATGGACGCCACTTTATTTAGCATGCCATCAAGTTTTCCCGATTCTTCACCAATCATCACCATCTGCAATACCATCTCAGGAAAGGCATGTGTGTTACGCATCGCAATATACATAGGCACGCCAGCTGCAGTATCGCGGTACACAGCATCAATGGCATGTTGGTAGTGGGTATTGCCAGATGTTTTTCCGGAGGTCTTGAGGCTTGAGAGGATTGGGATTCCAGCACTAAAACTTGTGGCTAAGGTACGGCTGAATTTGGCGATAGACGCTTTACTGAGTACCTCTCCAATAACGGGGATTTTTAGGCTAAGGCGACTGGTGTGAAGCTTGATGATATCTGACTGTTTGCGAATGAGTCGGCCGATATAGCAAAGTGCACAAAGGGTCACAACGAGCCAAAGGCTGTACGCTTGAATCCAGTGAGAAAGTAAAAGCACTTTTTGTGTAAACCAAGGCAGCTGTGCACCAAAGCCTTTAAACATGGACTCAAATTCTGGAATAACCATAGTCAGCATCAGATAGGAGACACCCATCGCCACCACGAGCACCATGGTTGGATAAATCAGAGCTTTAATGACTTTAGCTCGGAGCTGTTCGCTCTTCTCCCGATAGGTAGCCAAGCGCTCAAAGGCTTCAGCTAAGTTACCGGACTGTTCCCCCGTCGCGACAAGATCAACATATAGCGCATCAAAATGAACACTGGCCGTGCGCATTGCTTTTGACATCGGAGTCCCTGCTTCAACGCCTTTACTCATTTGCGTCAATATCGATTTCATTTCCGCTTTACGATGATTATCAGCCACAAGCTTGAGGACTTGCACGATAGGAACACCAGTGGTGAGCATAGTGGCTAATTGTCGCGTGAGTAGGGTGATGTCTTTGCTGTTCACGCGATGCGTTAGCTTCGTCAGCAGTGAAACACTGCCTCTTTTGATCTTTTTAATACTGACATGCTGTTCCTTGAGCTTATCTCGTACCTCCACTTCATTAAGGGCGAGCATCTGCCCCGAGACTTTTTTCCCGGTACTGTTGATGCCACGCCAACGATAGTTTTTGAGTTGTGTTGCTGAAGATACTGTCATTGTGACGTCCATGCTTATAGGTGAAAGGCGAGAGGTTAAAGGTAAGAGGCTAGAGGTGAAGCACGCGCTGAAGTTCATGTAGGCTAGTGACGCCTTGTTTTAGTTTCTCGATACCAGACTGTTTGAGGGTACTCATACCATTGGCTATGGCAATGGACTCTATTTCATTCACACCGGCTCGTTTGAGTAGTGCATCAACCAATGCTTGATTAAACGCCATGACTTCATAGATACCAATACGTCCTGCGTAACCGGAGTTACACTCATTACAGCCACTGGGTTGAGCTTGGTAAATCCCATGAGTGTCGTGGATGCCAACAGCATTGAGTAGGGAGACGTTTTGATGCGGTTGTTTGCATTGAGGGCAGAGCTTTCTAGCCAAGCGTTGCGCTATTATCAAGCTAAGCGATGAGGCGAGATTATAGGGTTCTATACCCATATTACTAAGGCGGAATATCGACTCCGCAGCTGAGTTAGTGTGCAGGGTTGAAAGCACTAGATGCCCAGTTTGCGCCGCCTTGACGGCGATTTCAGCCGTCTCTTTATCTCGCACCTCTCCAACCATCACGATATCCGGATCTTGACGCAGGAATGATCGCAGTGCCTGAGCAAACCCAAAGCCGATTTTGGGCTGCACCTGTACTTGATTGATCCCCGCAAGGTTAATCTCTACTGGGTCTTCAGCGGTGGAGATATTGACTTCCGGTGTGTTGAGGACCTTGAGGCCAGCATACAGTGAAACGGTTTTGCCACTGCCTGTTGGCCCGGTCATTAAGATCATGCCTTGTGGCTTTTTTAGGGCATCCATATAGCGCTGTTTCTGGGCGGTGTTATACCCTAACTTGTCAATATCTAAACTTGCTACGCTACTATCTAATATCCTCAGGACGATCTTCTCTCCCCATAGTGTCGGTAGACTGGAGACACGCATATCAACAGCGGTATGCGTGTTAAGGCGCAGCTTGATGCGACCGTCTTGTGGTAAGCGCCTCTCAGCGATATCCAGTTTGGCGAGGATTTTTATGCGAGCAGAGAGTCGGCGACTCAATTGTGATGATGGCTGCTGCACTTCGACTAAGAGACCATCACAGCGTAAACGGATCCGATAGCTCTTTTCATAGGGCTCGAAATGAATATCAGAGGCTTTCTTGCGCACAGCGTCGAGCAGAATTTGATTGATGAAGCGGCTCACGGGGGAGTCGTCTTGGCTAAGATCTTCCATGTTATCGAGTTCATCTTCACCAATATCGACGAGATCAACCAGCTCTTCTTGGCTGATCTCTTTGATATTGGATTGCGAGTTTTCCAAAGATGAACCATAAAGTCGCCGGATGGCAGCCTTCAAGGCAAGATGATCGGCCAAAACCATTTCCACTTGCTGCCCCGTAGCAAAACGAAACTCGTCTTCTACTTCATTGTATGTCGGATCTGAAACGGCCAGGGTGAGAGTGTGACCATCGCTGGATATCGGTAAAGTCTGATAGCGGCAAATTAGCTCACGCAGTCCTAATTGTTGGCAAAGTCCAGCGTATGTATAACGAGTAAGCTGGATTTCCGGCAAGCCAAATAGCTGGCTGATGTGCTCGGTGAGCTCACTGGGAGCAAACAGGTGAAGGTCGAGCATCGCCTGAGGTGCGCTGCCACCTTGGCTTTGAATATACTCGAACACCTGCTTTTCCTGCGCCAAGCTGATGAGATTGGCTTGGCGCAAGATTGAGGGTAGGTTAGTTGGCATTAGCTATGTGGACAACTTGATGGTGCAGCTGCCGATAATGAGCCAAGCCCTGTTACACTGCATGACCAACCAGTATTGCTGTCTCGAGATATAACTGCTTTCGCACCAGAAATACTATCAATAGTTAACTCAATACTCTTATTATCACTACCGATAGAAAGTGTTCCACTTTTAATGGATGCATTGCCGACACCAACTTCATTCAAGTCTGAATCGCTTGCTGGAAAGCTACCGTTTTCTTGATAGTATAATTCTGCAGGCGTAATAATTGACTTTAAAGTCGCGACTGAAGAAGCGACTTCACTTTTTGTAACGTAATTTTTGTACGCAGGCACTGCAATAGCTGATAGCACCCCAATAATCGCCACTACGATCATCAACTCAATTAAAGTAAATCCTTTCTGTTTGCTTCGCTTCATCTTCATCTCCATGTTTAAACGCGAAATTGAGGAGAAGAATAAAATTAGCCATTTGCTGAGAGTACCCGGAGCACACAGGCGCGCGAGTGAGGCGAGGAAATTGGATGTAATTGAGAAAACGGGTTGGGAAATGTTTCGAGTGAGTTCAAAAAAACAGGGGTAACCAATAATACTCAATACAGAGGCTGTAATCGTCGGATTAACCAAGAAAATAATCTGTCCCCTAAAAATCAAAAAAGCCGGCAATTATGCCAGCTTCTTCAATCTTTAAGTATTTATGATTACTTAAATCGCATCGAAAGATCCATTGCTTTCAGGTGCTTGGTTAGTGCACCAACCGAGATGTAGTCCACGCCCGTTTCAGCAAACTCACGAATCGTCTCGAGGGTTACATTTCCAGAGTTTTCTAGTGCGGCGCGACCTGCGTTGATGGCTACCGCTTCACGCATCATATCTGTGGTGAAGTTGTCCAGCATGATGATATCTGCTCCAGCATCAATGGCTTCTTGCAGCTCTTCTAGGCTTTCAGTCTCAACTTCAACAGGTTTACCTGGGCTTAGCTCTTTGGCTGTCGTGATCGCTTGAGTGATACCACCGCAAGCAATGATGTGGTTCTCTTTGATCAGGTAAGCATCAAAGACACCGATACGATGGTTGTAGCCGCCGCCGCATGCCACAGCGTATTTTAGAGCGCTGCGTAGGCCCGGAATCGTTTTGCGAGTATCAAGCAAGCGACATCCTGTGCCTTCAAGTTTTTCAGCATACTCGGCAACGGTGGTCGCGCAGCCAGACAGCGTCTGAATAAAGTTCATCGCATTACGCTCACCCGTCAATAGTGCGCGAGCTGGGCCTGTTAGAGTGCAAAGGGTCTGGTTTGGTTCTACCTTATCGCCGTCTTGAACATGCCACTCAATGGAGACTTCACCACCAAGTTGCTTGAATACTTCATCCGCCCAAGCTTGACCACAGAAGATACCGTGTTCACGAGTGATGATCGTCGCGACATTCATGACATCAGCAGGAATCAGATTTGCGGTAATATCGACACTTGCATCCAGCGTACCGCCTAAATCTTCGCGCAGCGTATCAGCGACTGCTCGGGTGATCTCTTGAGGAAGTTGTTGCTTGAGGTAATCAAGACGCTCTTGGCTATTGTGGGTATTTTTCATCGCAAATCTTTTGAGTCTGAGAATATGGGCTGCATGATACGCCTAGCGGGCAAAAAATTCAGCTCAAAAATACCGAAAAATGTTATGGCAGGGTAAACTCAGGTGAAGCCTTATAAAAAATGAGTCAGCAGATGATTGATCACAATGGTTGGTATAGCGCAGCCAGACATGTTCCTTCCCTCCATTTTAATCAACGTGCGGACAGCCAAGACATCTCTTTATTGGTACTGCACAACATTAGCTTGCCACCGGGGCAATTTGGCAGCTCGCATATCGAGCAGTTCTTTACTGGCCAGCTTGATGCGAGTGAGCACCCATTCTTCACTCATATTGCAAATCTTGAGGTGTCTGCCCATTGTCTAATTCGTCGTGACGGAGAGGTGGTGCAGTTTGTCTCCTTCCTTGATAGAGCCTGGCACGCAGGCGCTTCCTCTTTTGCTGGGCGAGACAAATGCAATGATTATTCTATCGGGATCGAGTTAGAGGGGACGGACTATGTAGCCTATACAGACGCTCAATATCAAGCGCTATCAGAGTTAGCTGGTGAGCTGATGCGCCATTATCCACAGATAACGTTGGAAAGAGTAACGGGGCATCAATACATAGCGCCGCTGCGTAAGAGTGATCCGGGCTTGGTATTTGATTGGGGGCGGTTTCGCCGAGAGCTCGGTTAAACGAGCACAGAATACAGGTAGCGACTCATTCACTCCGTATTCTGTAATCTCAAATCTAGAGAGAGTTTGAATACTCTGTTAAAACCTGTTCAACCCACTCTGCAATACGCTCGTCACTCATTTCATACTGTGAGTCCTCATCCAGTGCGAGACCAACAAACTGAGAACCATCTTTAGTCAGTGCTTTGGAGGCTTCAAACTTATACCCTTCGTTTGGCCAGTAGCCGATGATGTTTGCTCCGGTGGTTTTAATCTCGTCGTGCAGTAGGCCCATCGCATCGAGGAACCATTCGCCATAACCTTCTTGATCGCCTAAGCCGAATAACGCGACGGTTTTGTCCTTTAGCGACACGCCACCGATTTGCTCCCATATCGCACTCCAATCTTCTTGGATTTCACCGAAATCCCAAGTGGAAATACCCAGTATAAGCAGATCATAGTCGTTCATTTGCGACAAAGGCGTTTCTTTTACATTGTGCAGTGTAATTAACTCATCGCCGATAATCGCGCGCATCTTCTCCGCCGCCATTTCGGTATAGAAAGTTGTTGAGCCGTAAAACAAACCAATTTTCATTATTTACTTTCGTGTTGTTCTTATCTGACAGCATATAAACATACATTTTTATGGCATTCAAACAGACTCTCGCTTAACCTGTGGCAAAGAGTGAGGTGGCATCACCTAAGTGTCGGAGAAAAAGTGGATAATCAAGACACCACCCAGTTAATGAGTCCAGACCATGGCATCATGGAGCAGTTTCTTGATGCTATGTGGATGGAGCGAGGCCTATCAGAAAATACGCTGGCCTCTTATCGTGCCGATTTGATGAAGTTGTTGCAGTGGATGAAAGAGCACAACTATCGGCTCGATTTTATTAGTTTGTCTGGTCTGCAAGACTATCAAGCCTGGCTAGTGGATCAGGACTATAAGCAGTCGTCGCGTGCGAGGATGATCTCTGCGATTCGTCGTCTGTTTCAGTATTTGCATCGCGAGAAAATTCGTGGCGATGATCCCTCGGCGTTGATAGTGAGCCCCAAACTCCCCACGCGATTACCAAAAGATCTCTCAGAAGAGCAAGTGGATGCACTACTGGATGCGCCGGATCCGAATGATCCATTGGAGCTGCGCGACAAAGCCATGCTGGAGCTGCTCTATGCCACGGGACTTCGCGTGACGGAACTTGTCAGCTTGACCATGGAAAACATTAGCTTGCGTCAAGGTGTGGTGCGAGTTATCGGTAAAGGTGGCAAAGAGCGTTTGGTACCTATGGGAGAAAATGCCGTAGACTGGATTGAAACTTTTATGTCTAAAGGTCGGTCTGAGTTGTTAGGTGAGCAAACCTCCGATGTCGTATTTCCGAGTCGTCGTGCTAGGCAGATGACCCGACAGACCTTTTGGCACCGTATTAAACACTATGCGGTGAGAGCGAATATCGATACCGATAAACTCTCACCACACGTTCTGCGCCATGCCTTTGCTACGCACCTGTTAAACTATGGGGCAGACCTTAGAGTGGTGCAAATGCTGTTAGGTCATAGTGACCTATCAACAACACAAATATACACACACGTAGCGACGGAACGTCTTCGACAGATCCATAGCGAGCACCACCCGCGCGCGTAATTATTATCGAATTAATAGGAAGATACTATGCGTTTTCTACGCCCAGTTTCATTACTCTCTGCTTCTCTGTTTGTTGTCGCTTGTAACGCAGAAGAGAGTGTTTCAGCACCTGCAGTACCTGCCGATAATGCGGCTGTAGCGACAAACTTTGATAAAGCGGCACTGGTTGAAAAGTTCACCCAACTGCGTTTGCAAGTCGTGGATGTGGTTCCATCTGATATTCCTGGCCTAGTGGAAGTGCAAACTGCGAGTGGTGTTTTGTTCAGTTCTCTTGATGGCGAACACTTTATCGCAGGTACTCTGTATGGCTTTGATGCCGAGGGTAATGTGGAAGATATCTTAGCTAAGCGCCAGCAGCCTAAGAATGCCGAGCTGATCAGCCAGTATTCAGACTCAATGATTGAGTTCAAGGCAGACAATGAGAAGCACGTGCTGACGGTGTTTACCGATATTACCTGTGGCTACTGCGTTAAACTGCACAACGACATGGGTGAATACAATAAGCGTGGTATTACCGTGCGTTACTTAGCCTATCCGCGTCAAGGCCCACAAGGCCCTGTAGCAGATCAGATGGCGCAGATCTGGTGTGCTGATGACCAACAAACAGCGATGCATAATGGTAAGGTGAATCGTGAGTTTCCAGAGCAAAACGAAAAATTTGAGCAGTGTTTAGATACGGTACAGCAAAGTTTTGCATTGGGTCGCAAGCTGGGTATTTCTGGCACGCCAGCCTTGTTCACTGAAAGTGGTGAGCTGATCAGTGGTTACATGCCACCGCAAGCCCTAATTAATCACTTAGAACAGAAGTAATTCAAAGAGTAAGAACACAACCTCATGATTGAAATTCAGCGTCGACCAGAAGTCGATATTTCGCGCTTGCCTGAAAGCCTTGATCCTTTATTGCGTCAGCTTTATTTGTCTCGTGGCGTCACGTCTGAGCAGCAGCTCATCAAGACAGCCAAAGGTCTGCACTCTTATCGTCAACTGCATGGTATTGATCGTGCGGTTGAGCTGCTGTTTGAGGCCATTCGCGACAACAAACGCATTATTGTCGTCGGCGATTTCGATGCTGATGGTGCAACCAGTTCGGCACTCTCAGTGCTTGCTTTGCGAATGCTCGGCTCGAGTAACGTGGATTACTTGGTGCCAAACCGGTTTGAAGACGGCTATGGTTTGAGCCCCGAAGTCGTTGATCAGGTCATTGACCTGAACGCTGATGTCATTATGACGGTAGACAACGGTGTGTCGTCCATCGAGGGTGTTCGCTACGCAAAAGAGAAGGGACTCCAAGTGTTGGTGACCGATCATCACTTGCCGGGTCATGTGCTTCCCAATGTTGATGCCATGGTCAACCCCAACCTAGAAGAATGCGCTTTCCCATCGAAAGCGCTGGCCGGCGTTGGTGTTGCCTTTTACTTGATGATGGCGCTGTGTGTGCATATGCGCCAGCAAGGATGGTTTGCCGCGCAAGGTGTTGCAGAGCCAAAACTAATGGAGCTGATCGACTTGGTTGCGCTTGGTACCGTAGCGGATGTGGTGCCGTTGGATGACAACAACCGAATCTTGGTGCATCAAGGCTTACAACGTATTCGAGCAGGTCTTGCAAGACCCGGTATCAAAGCTTTGATAGAAGTGGCAAAGCGTGATGAGTCTCGCTTGGTGGCGACCGATTTCGGTTTTGCACTTGGGCCGCGTATCAATGCTGCCGGGCGATTGGATGATATGTCGTTTGGGGTTGAGCTGCTGATGTGCAATAACATGCAATCAGCGCGTCGAATGGCGAGTGAGTTGGATAGCCTCAATCAAACCCGCAAAGAGATCGAATCAGGCATGAAGCAAGAGGCGATGGCTTTTTGTGAACGGCTGCAATTTGGTGAAGACAGTGAGTTGCCCTACGGTTTGGTTCTATTCCAGCGCGATTGGCACCAAGGGGTCATTGGTATTCTCGCTTCACGTATCAAAGAACAGTTCCATCGCCCAGTGATTGCTTTTGCTGATGGGGGGGAGGGCACGATAAAAGGATCTTGCCGTTCCATTCCCGGTCTGCACATGCGTGATACGCTTGATCGAATCGATACTCAAAACCCTGGTCTTATCCTCAAGTTTGGTGGGCATGCAATGGCTGCCGGATTAACGATTGAAGAGAAAGATTTTGACCAGTTTGCTCGGTTGTTTGATGAGGCAGTGAAGCAAGATTTGGATGAGGCGGCTCTAAAGGGCATTCTACTCTCTGATGGCGAACTTCAACCTGAGCAGTTCTCAATGCATGTTGCAGAACTGATTCGCTCTGGTGGCCCTTGGGGCCAAGCGTTCCCCGAGCCGATGTTTGATGGTGAGTTTAAAGTGCTGCATCAAAAACTTGTCGGTGAAAAGCACTTGAAGTTGATGGTTGAACCTTTGTTCAAAGGCCACCCATCCAATGTCATGCTCGATGCTATCGCCTTTAACATCGATTTGCGTCGTTGGCCGGATGCTTCAGTGAGGAAAGTTAGGCTGGCGTATCGTCTCGATATCAACGAGTTTCGCGGTAATTCCTCGCTACAACTCATGGTTGAGTATCTAGAGCCTCTATCCCCTTAGAGGTAGGCTGTGTGATCGCCAGCACATTTTGCTGGTTCATTTGTATGACAAATCTATTCATTCACTAAATTCGTTTGTATATT
This sequence comes from Vibrio astriarenae, assembly GCF_010587385.1. Classification (NCBI taxonomy): domain Bacteria; kingdom Pseudomonadati; phylum Pseudomonadota; class Gammaproteobacteria; order Vibrionales; family Vibrionaceae; genus Vibrio; species Vibrio astriarenae. Next base: position 2,614,833 of record NZ_CP047475.1, on the reverse strand, counting down.
CACACATAAGGTTGCTTGTGTGTGAATACTCTCCATATTATTCTCTATTCACATCAATTCCTTTAACACATCCAACCAGTGAATTTTCTAGCCCAGAAAATCCCATTTAATAAATCTTTAATTGGTCTGACCCTTATTTGTGCTTTTCTTTTGTCAGAATGTTAATGCATTGTGCCAAAGGTGGGGTTTCTATGATTTAAATCAACTTTTCGCTAGACAGGTCAGTTTCGTCTATGCTAATTTTTGCGTCAGTTGAAATTGGTAATACCAATTAACCCTGGTAGCAACATAAAGAAGTTGAATAATGGCTTATCAAAGGATTCGACAGCCGAAGCTCTCCGATGTTATTGAGCAAGAACTTGAAAGGCTGATAGTTGAAGGAACGCTAGCACCAGGGCAGCAATTACCCCCAGAGCGTGAACTTGCTAAGCAGTTTGATGTTTCTCGCCCTTCAGTTCGAGAAGCTATCCAACGCTTAGAGGCGAAACAGCTTCTGACCCGCCGACAGGGCGGAGGAACATTTGTGAGTGAATCGATCGGAAAGAGCTTTTCTAACCCTCTGCTCGATTTGCTGGCGAATCACCCAGAAACACAACTGGATTTACTTGAAACACGACACGCAATGGAAGGCATCGCCGCCTACTTTGCGGCATTACGAGGCACTCAGGAAGATTTCCAACGCATTGAACAGTGTCTAGTCGTGATCAAACAAGAGCAGCAGAGTGGGGATGTTCGCGCTGAATCGTCAGCGGTCATGCAATTCTTAATCGCCCTGACAGAAGCTGCCCATAACGTTGTGTTATTGCATGTGGTTCGCAGCCTAGCCCCGCTGCTAGAGCAAAACATATTACAGAATTTAGAACTATTACATCGCCGCAATGAAGTGGTGGAGAAAGTAAGTAAACACCGAGCCAACATCGTGGAAGCGATCGTTTCGGGCCAGCCTGAAAAGGCGCGCGAAATGTCTCATTCACATTTGGCTTATATCGAAGAAACTCTGTTGGATTTGACTCGAGAAGAGACTCGTCGAGAGCGCTCATTGAGAAGAATTCAACGCGGAAGTGAGTCGTAACCCGGCTCATCACCAGTTTAAGTAGATCCAACCAACAAAAGGATAGATCGCCATGTCTGACATGAAGCATGACGTAGATGCACTGGAAACTCAGGATTGGTTACAAGCCCTAGAGTCAGTTGTACGTGAAGAGGGTGTAGAACGTGCTCAGTTCTTGCTAGAAACCGTTCTAGAAAAAGCACGTCTGGATGGCGTTGATATGCCAACAGGCATCAACACAAACTACATCAATACAATTCCAGCAGCCCAAGAGCCAGCCTACCCAGGTGACGTAACTCTTGAGCGTCGTATTCGCTCAATCATTCGCTGGAACGCAATTATGATTGTATTGCGTGCTTCTAAGAAAGACCTAGACCTTGGTGGTCACATGGCTTCTTACCAGTCGGCGGCGGCATTCTACGAAGTTTGTTTCAACCACTTCTTCCGCGCTCCTAATGAGACGGATGGTGGCGATCTAGTTTACTACCAAGGCCACATTTCACCAGGTATCTACGCTCGTGCATTCCTTGAAGGCCGTTTGACTGAAGAGCAGTTAGATAACTTCCGTCAAGAAGTCGATGGCAAAGGTATTCCATCATACCCACACCCTAAACTGATGCCTGAGTTCTGGCAGTTCCCAACAGTATCTATGGGTCTTGGTCCAATTTCTGCGATCTACCAAGCGCGCTTCCTTAAATACCTAGACGGCCGTGGCCTAAAAGACACGTCTGCGCAGCGTGTATACGCGTTCCTAGGTGACGGTGAGATGGATGAGCCAGAATCACGTGGTTCTCTTTCTTTCGCTGCGCGTGAGAAGCTAGACAACCTAACATTCCTAATCAACTGTAACCTACAGCGTCTAGATGGCCCTGTAATGGGTAACGGCAGCATCATCCAAGAACTAGAAGGCCTGTTCAAAGGCGCTGGCTGGAATGTTGTTAAGGTTATCTGGGGTAACAACTGGGATGCACTACTGGCGAAAGACACGTCAGGTAAGCTTCTGCAGCTAATGAACGAAACTATCGATGGCGACTACCAAACGTTTAAATCGAAAGATGGCGCGTATGTACGTGAACACTTCTTTGGTAAGTACCCAGAAACAGCGGCACTTGTTGCTGACATGACTGATGATGAAATCTTCGCGCTTAAACGTGGTGGTCACGACTCTTCTAAGCTATACGCAGCATACAAAAATGCAGCGGAAACCAAAGGCAAGCCAACAGTAATCCTAGCTAAGACGGTTAAAGGTTACGGGATGGGTGAAGCGGCTGAAGGTAAGAACATCGCGCATGGTGTTAAGAAGATGGACATGACTCACGTACAATACCTACGTGATCGTCTAGGCCTGCAAGACATCCTTTCTGATGAGAAAGTGGCTGAGCTACCTTACCTAAAACTAGAAGAAGGTTCTGCTGAGTACGAATACCTGCACGCACGTCGTAACGCGCTGCACGGTTACACGCCTGCTCGTCTTCCAAACTTCACACAAGAGTTCAAAGTTCCTGAGCTAGAAGAGTTCGCTCCTCTACTTGGTGCACAAAAGCGTGAAATCTCAACGACGATGGCATACGTTCGTACGTTGAACATCCTTCTTAAGAACAAGAACATTGGGAAGAACATCGTTCCTATCATCTGTGATGAAGCACGTACGTTCGGTATGGAAGGTCTATTCCGTCAGGTTGGTATCTACAACCCGCACGGTCAAGAATACACTCCAGAAGATAAAGGCATCGTTTCTTACTACAAAGAAGCGACATCTGGTCAAGTTCTTCAAGAAGGTATCAACGAGCTAGGTTCTATGGCTTCATGGGTTGCTGCTGCAACTTCATACAGCACAAACGACCTACCAATGATCCCGTTCTACATCTACTACTCAATGTTCGGTTTCCAACGTATTGGTGACATGGCATGGCTAGCAGGTGACCAACAAGCTCGTGGCTTCCTACTAGGTGCTACAGCTGGTCGTACAACACTAAACGGTGAAGGTCTACAGCACGAAGATGGTCACTCGCACATCCAAGCGAACACTATCCCTAACTGCATCTCTTACGACCCAACATTCGCTTACGAGCTAGCGGTAATCATGCAAGACGGTATCCGTCGCATGTACGGTCCTGAGCAAGAGAACGTTTACTACTACCTAACCGTAATGAACGAAAACTACGCAATGCCAGCAATGCCAGAAGGCGCTGAAGAAGGCATCCGTAAGGGTATCTACAAGCTTGAGTCTCACGAAGGTGCTAAGGGTAAAGTTCAGCTAATGAGCTCTGGTACTATCATGAACGAAGTACGCAAAGCAGCGACTATCCTAAGCGAAGAGTACGGCGTAGCATCTGACGTATTCTCTGTAACGTCTTTCAACGAGCTAACTCGTGACGGTCAAGACGCAGAGCGTTACAACATGCTTCACCCAGAAGCAGAAGCGAAAGTACCTTACATCACGACTGTTCTAGGTAACGAACCAGCAATCGCTGCGACGGACTACATGAAGAACTACGCTGAGCAAGTACGTGCATTCATGCCAACTGAGTCTTACAAAGTACTTGGTACTGATGGCTTCGGTCGTTCAGACAGCCGTGAGAACCTACGTCGTCACTTCGAAGTTAATGCAGGCTACGTAGTTGTTGCAGCTCTTACTGAGCTAGCGAAACGTGGTGATGTTGAGAAGTCAGTCGTTGTTGAAGCGATTGCTAAGTTCAACATTGATACTGAAAAAACTAACCCACAATACGCTTAATACAGCGCTTTAATAGAAGGTAAATAAGCAATGGCAATCGAAATTAATGTACCTGATATCGGTGCGGATGAGGTTGAAGTTACTGAGATTCTTGTAAGCGTTGGCGACAAGGTTGAAGAAGAGCAGTCTCTGATCACTGTTGAAGGCGACAAAGCTTCTATGGAAGTGCCAGCGTCTCAAGCGGGTATCGTAAGAGAGATCAAAGTAGCGGAAGGCGATTCTGTTACTACTGGTTCTCTAATCATGATTTTCGAAGCTGAAGCGGCCGGCGCTCCGGGTGCCGCTGCAGAAGCGGCTCCTGCGGCAGCTCCAGCAGTTGAAGCAGCACCAGTTGCAGCTCCTGCAGCGGCGGCTGAGCTTAAAGAAGTTCACGTACCAGATATCGGCGGTGATGAAGTTGAAGTAACTGAAATCATGGTTGCTATCGGTGATGCAGTGGAAGAAGAGCAATCTCTTCTTACTGTTGAAGGCGACAAAGCTTCAATGGAAGTTCCTGCACCATTCGCTGGTACAGTTAAAGAAATCAAGATCGCTTCTGGTGACTCAGTTTCTACTGGTTCTCTAGTAATGGTATTCGAAGTTACTGGTTCAGCACCTGCAGCAGCTCCTGCTCTAGCGGCGGCAGCACCAGTTGCAGCTGCTCCAGCAGCATCAGCAGAAAAAGAAGTAAACGTTCCTGATATCGGCGGTGACGAAGTAGAAGTTACTGAAGTAATGGTAGCGGTTGGCGATACAGTAGAAGAAGAGCAATCTCTAATTACTGTTGAAGGCGACAAAGCTTCAATGGAAGTTCCTGCACCATTCGCTGGTACAGTTAAAGAAATCAAGATTGCGGCTGGCGACAAAGTGTCAACTGGCTCTCTAATCATGACTTTCGTTGTAGAGGGCGCTGCGCCTGCGCCTGTTGCAGCACCTGCACAAGCAGCAGCTCCAGCGGCGGCTCCTGCTCCTAAAGCAGAAGCACCTGCAGCGGCTCCAGCAGCTGGCGACTTCCAAGAAAACGGTGACTACGCGCACGCTTCTCCAGTTGTTCGTCGTCTTGCTCGCGAATTTGGCGTGAACCTTTCTAAGGTTAAAGGTACTGGTCGTAAGAGCCGTATCCTTAAAGAAGACGTTCAGTCTTACGTTAAAGATGCACTTAAGCGTCTTGAGTCTGGTGCTGCGGCATCTGGCAAAGGCGGCGACGGCTCTGCTCTTGGTCTACTACCTTGGCCAAAAGTTGACTTCAGCAAGTTCGGCGAAACTGAAGTTCAGAAGCTTTCTAAGATCAAGAAGATCTCTGGTGCAAATCTACACCGTAACTGGGTAATGATCCCTCACGTTACACAGTGGGATAACGCAGACATCACTGAGCTAGAAGCATTCCGTAAAGAGCAGAACGCAATCGAAGCGAAGAAAGACACTGGTATGAAGATCACTCCTCTTGTGTTCATCATGAAAGCTGTTGCTAAAGCGCTAGAAGCGTTCCCAGCGTTTAACTCTTCTCTTTCTGAAGATGGCGAAAGCATCATTCTTAAGAAGTACGTAAACGTAGGTATCGCAGTTGATACTCCAAACGGTCTAGTTGTTCCTGTATTCAAAGACGTGAACAAGAAAGGCATCTACGAGCTATCTGAAGAGCTAATGGCTGTGTCTAAGAAGGCACGTGCTGGTAAGCTAACTGCAGCTGACATGCAAGGCGGTTGTTTTACAATCTCTAGCCTTGGTGGCATCGGTGGTACTGCATTTACGCCAATCGTAAATGCGCCAGAAGTGGGTATCCTTGGTGTGTCTAAGTCTGAAATGAAGCCAATTTGGAACGGCAAAGAGTTTGAACCTCGCCTACAGCTTCCACTGTCTCTGTCATACGATCACCGTGTGATTGACGGTGCTGAAGGTGCGCGTTTCATTACGTTCCTAAATAGTGCACTATCAGACATTCGTCGTCTGGTTCTATAGTCGACGAAACTTCGAGAGGCGGCAGATGTCGCCTCTATTAAATTATAAGACGATGATATTTTCCGATTGAATTGTCGTCTGGCTCACAGGCTAAATTGATTTACTTTTCACACCATTAACATCTCTGTAAACTGTTGGTCGGTCTGAAAACGTTGTAAAACGCGAAAGAAAATAATCAATCCTCAATTAGCCTGTTAGGGATAATGACTACAAGAGGTCAAAATGAGCAAAGAAATTAAAGCCCAAGTTGTTGTACTAGGTTCTGGTCCTGCTGGTTATTCAGCGGCATTCCGTTGTGCTGACCTAGGTCTAGAAACTGTTCTAGTTGAGCGTTACAGCACGCTAGGTGGTGTTTGTCTAAATGTGGGTTGTATCCCATCAAAAGCACTTCTTCACGTATCAAAAGTCATTGAAGAAGCGAAAGCAATGGCGGATCACGGCGTTGTATTTGGTGAGCCACAAACAGATATTGAAAAAATCCGTATCTGGAAAGATAAGGTTGTAAACCAGTTGACTGGCGGCCTTGGTGGTATGGCTAAGCAGCGTAAAGTAACAGTAGTTAACGGCTACGGTAAGTTTACTGGCCCTAACTCAATTGTGGTTGAAGGCGAAGAGACAACAACCATCAACTTCGATAATGCGATTGTTGCAGCAGGTTCTCGTCCAATCAAATTGCCATTTATTCCACATGAAGATCCACGTATTTGGGACTCGACAGACGCACTTGAGCTGAAAGAAGTACCTGGAAAACTCCTTATCATGGGTGGTGGTATCATCGGTCTAGAGATGGGTACGGTATACCACTCACTAGGCTCTCAGGTCGATGTCGTTGAGATGTTCGATCAGGTTATTCCTGCAGCGGACAAAGATATCGTTAAGGTTTACACCAAGCGTATCAAAGACAAGTTCAACCTGATGCTAGAAACCAAAGTGACTGCCGTTGAAGCAAAAGAAGACGGTATCTACGTTTCAATGGAAGGCAAGAAGGCGCCAGCTGAAGCAGAGCGCTACGATGCGGTTCTAGTTGCTATCGGCCGTGTACCAAACGGTCTACTGATCGATGGCGAAAAAGCAGGCCTAGAAATTGATGAGCGTGGCTTCATTAACGTTGATAAGCAGATGCGTACTAACGTGCCTCATATCTTCGCTATCGGCGATATCGTTGGTCAGCCAATGCTTGCACACAAAGGTGTGCATGAAGGTCACGTAGCTGCAGAAGTTATCTCTGGTAAGAAGCACTACTTTGACCCTAAAGTTATTCCTTCAATTGCTTACACTGAGCCAGAAGTGGCTTGGGTTGGTAAGACTGAAAAAGAAGCGAAAGCCGAAGGTATTAACTACGAAGTGGCAACATTCCCATGGGCTGCTTCAGGTCGTGCAATTGCCTCTGACTGTGCTGACGGTATGACAAAGCTGATTTTTGACAAAGAGTCTCACCGTGTTATTGGTGGTGCAATCGTTGGTACTAACGGTGGTGAGCTACTGGGTGAAATCGGTTTGGCTATCGAAATGGGTTGTGATGCAGAAGATATCGCTCTGACTATCCACGCTCACCCAACACTGCACGAATCAGTAGGTCTAGCCGCTGAGGTGTTTGAAGGCTCAATTACTGACCTGCCAAACAAGAAAGCAGTGAAGAGAAAGTGATCTCGACTGACATCAATAAGTGGGTCTAGTCCCACTTATTACAGATAAAACAAAGCCGCTTTTTAAGAAGCGGCTTTGTGGTTTTTGCGATGCTAAAAAGGGCCTTTATTGCTGCTCATGCTTGTAAATACAGAGCATATTTAAATAACTGTCTGCAAGTGTATTGAGTTCTCCCGCCTCTTCAATCCGATTACCTTGAATGAAGAGTGAGTATAGGATGCCGTGGAAGAGGGAAGCGATGTGGCTAGGGTCATGCTCATCACAGATCTCATCACGCTCCATCGCCACTTTGAACATGTGCTGCAATAGTTTTAGATTGGTTTGATTGCTGGATAAGAACAGTGGCCACACATCACTACGTGTAGATGCACTCCATTCAAACCAGACTTTCATCCAGCTACAGTCTTCCTGCACCATTTTAATAATAGCGCCAGTAATGCACTTGAGGTTTTCTCTAGCGTGCCTGTCGAGGTCGATACTGTCGGATAGAAAATTAGAGTATTTTCGTTCGACAAATTGCAGTACGTCATCGACTAGGTCTTCTCGAGTAGGGAAGTAGTTGAATACAGTCGCAACAGAAACGTTAGCGATCTCTGCTATGTCAGCATGACCACCACGCCCGATGCCACGACAGGCAAATACTTCCATTGCAATTTCCATTAACTGCTCACGACGTTTTTGTGGCGATAAGCGAGTTCTAGGTCTAGATTTAGGTTTGTCCGTTAAGCCTACATCTTGTTTTTGAGTAGGTGAGTCCATATAAGTTCCTTGCCTAAGTAACGTTGGCGCATTGAATAAAATCGTCTCGGTAGTCGATATGTTCAATGCACGTTTTATAACTAGAGTTGTTGGGAATAAATCCCTAAACGTACTCCATTGATTTTTATAATAATGATCACTAAGTGTACTGATGCATATCCATCGGGTCAATAATAGACAGAGATCGTTGTTTTAAACCTCGTGTCAGTTCAAGTTTTGAGCGTCAAAAAAATGTTGTTTGAGTATGAGTGTTACGACGTGTCTTCACCTATGGGGAAACCGCAGTCAGTGGTAGAATACGACCGATTTTTCAGATAATGAGATGAATATGAAACATAAAGTAGAGATTATGATTTCTGAGCAAGAGGTTCAGGAACGCATTCGCACTCTTGGTAAAGAGATTACGCAGCACTACCAAGGCAGTGAAGATCTTGTTCTTGTTGGCCTATTGCGTGGCTCATTTGTGTTTATGGCGGATCTAGCTCGTGCTATCGATTTGACGCATCAAGTCGATTTTATGACGGCATCGAGCTACGGTAACTCGATGGAAAGCTCTCGTGATGTGAAAATCCTTAAAGATCTGGACGATGACATCAAAGGCAAAGATGTTCTTTTAGTCGAAGACATTATTGATACAGGCAATACTTTGAATAAAGTAAAGGAGATTCTGTCTCTGCGTGAGCCAAAGTCAATTCGTATCTGTACGCTACTGGATAAACCATCACGCCGCGAAGTTGATGTGCCGGTTGATTGGATTGGTTTCTCGATTCCAGATGAGTTCGTCGTGGGTGTGGGTATCGACTACGCGCAGAAGTACCGTCATCTGCCATACATTGGAAAAGTGATTCCGTTGTAAGTGTCTGTGTTTATATCTCGCTTTTAAAGTTAGGTATAGTGCAGATAAAACAAAGCCCACCGTTTGGTGGGCTTTGTTGTTTATTACGTTAAAGCAAACAATTATAGAGCGGCAATGGTTGTTTTTTGCTCTTCTAGCTTAGCTAACGTCTCTTTGTAGCCTTCAAGCTTCTCACGCTCTTTAGCAACAACCGCTTCAGGTGCCTTAGCAACGAAGCCTTCGTTACCTAGTTTACCTTCGATGCGCTTGATTTCGCCGTGAGTTTTCTTGATTTCACCATCTAGACGAGCAAGCTCAGCGTCTTTATCGATTAGACCCGCCATTGGGATCATCAGCTCAGACTTCTCAACCAGTTTAGTTGCACAAGCAGGCGTATCTTCGCCTTCTGCGAGTACTTTAATCTCGTCTAGCTTAGCTAGCGAGCTTAGTACCGTCTTGTTTGCTTCGATACGTGCTGCGTCTTTCTCATCAGCCAGTTTAACCATTACTGATAGACCCTTGCTTGGGGCAATGTCGTATTCAGCACGTAGGTTACGGATAGCTGTGATGAATGTCTTAACCCACTCGATGTCAGCTACGATCTCAGCGTCGAAGTTCTCTTCGTTAAACTGAGGCAGAGCTTGAGTCATTATTGTCTCACCGTCAACGCCATCTACTAGCGGCTTCACGCTCTGCCAGATAGATTCAGTGATGTAAGGCAGTACTGGGTGAGCCAGACGTAGCGTCTTCTCAAGAACCGTGATTAGCGTGTAACGAGTCGCTTGCTGCTGAGCTTCAGTACCCTTCCAAAGAACAGGTTTCGTTAGCTCTAGGTACCAGTCACAGAATTGGTTCCAGATGAATTCGTAAAGCGTATTTGCTGCCATGTCTAGACGGTAGTTGTCTAGGTGAGCGTTAAACTCTTTCGCTGCGATTTCAAATTGAGATTCAATCCACTTGTCAGCTAGAGAGAATTCCATGTTAGCGCGCTCTTCTGCTGATAGAGACATGCCACAATCGTGTTCTTCTGTGTTCATCAATACGTAACGGCTTGCGTTCCATAGCTTATTACAGAAGTTACGGTAACCCTCAAGACGCTTCATATCCCAGTTGATGTCACGGCCAGTTGAAGCCATGGCAGCAAGAGTGAAACGCAGTGCATCAGTACCGTATGGTTCGATACCGTTTTCGAAAGTCTTACGCGTGTTTTTCTCAATCTTCTTCGCTAGTTGAGGCTGCATCATGTTGCCACAACGCTTCTCTACTAGAGACTCAAGGTCGATACCATCAATCATGTCGATTGGGTCAAGTACGTTACCCTTAGACTTAGACATCTTGTCGCCGTTCTCGTCACGGATAAGGCCCGTCACATAAACTGTCTTGAATGGTACTTGTGCTTTACCGTTCTCATCTTTGTTGAAGTGCATGGTCATCATGATCATACGCGCAACCCAGAAGAAGATAATGTCGAAGCCCGTTACAAGAACGTCAGATGGGTGGAACGTCTTCAGGTCTTCAGTTTGCTCTGGCCAGCCTTGCGTGCCGAACGTCCAAAGTGCAGAAGAGAACCATGTATCTAGTACGTCGTCGTCTTGGCGCAGAACAACGACAGGTGCAAGGTTGTTATTTGCACGTACATCTTCTTCTGTGCGACCTACGTATACGTTGCCATCGTTGTCGTACCATGCTGGGATGCGGTGACCCCACCAAAGCTGACGAGAGATACACCAATCTTGAATGTCACGCATCCAAGAGAAGTACATGTTTTCGTATTGCTTAGGAACGAATTGGATTTCGCCATCTTCAACCGCTTTAACTGCAGGCTCAGCAAGAGGTGCAGCACGTACATACCATTGGTCCGTTAGCATTGGTTCAATAACCACGCCGCCACGGTCACCGTAAGGCACAGTTAGGTCGTGATCTTTGATTTCGTCTAGTAGACCTAGCTCTTCGAATTTCGCAACGATTGCCTTACGAGCAGCGAAACGCTCCATGCCTTGGAATTCTTCAGGCAGGTCAGTTGCGTAAACATCACTTGCTTCACCGTTAGTGCAGAACACTTCCGCTTCGTTGCGGATGTTTGCATCAAACGTCAGGATGTTGATCATTGGTAGCTTACAGCGCTTACCAACTTCGTAGTCATTAAAGTCGTGTGCTGGCGTGATTTTTACACAACCTGTACCTTTCTCCATGTCTGCGTGCTCATCACCAACGATTGGGATGCGACGGTCAACAAGAGGAAGTAGGATTTCTTTACCGATCAGATCTTTATAGCGAGGATCTTCTGGGTTAACCGCAACGCCAGTATCACCAAGCATGGTTTCTGGACGCGTTGTTGCCACTACGATGTAGTCTTTGCCTTCAGCTGTCTTAACGCCGTCAGCTAGAGGGTAGCGGAAGTGCCACATATGACCTTTTTTGTCTTTGTTTTCAACTTCAAGGTCAGAGATAGCTGTGTGTAGTTTCGGGTCCCAGTTAACCAGACGCTTACCGCGGTAGATTAGATCTTCTTCGTATAGACGAACGAATACTTCTTGAACTGCGTTAGACAGACCATCATCCATTGTGAAACGCTCACGGTCCCAGTCTACTGATGCACCTAGGCGACGAAGCTGCTTAGTAATTGTGCCACCAGATTCGTTTTTCCATTCCCAGATCTTGTCGATGAAAGCGTCACGACCGTAATCGTGCTTAGTTTTTCCTTCTTCTGCTGCGATTTTGCGCTCAACAACCATTTGAGTCGCGATACCAGCGTGGTCAGTACCAACTTGCCAAAGGGTGTTTTTGCCCTTCATACGTTCTGCACGGATCAGAGTGTCCATGATCGTATCTTGGAACGCGTGCCCCATGTGCAGGCTACCAGTGACGTTCGGTGGTGGGATCATGATGCTGTATGATTCTTTCGTCGTGTCACCGTGTGGCTTAAAGTAGCCTTTCTCTTCCCAAGCTTGGTATAGAGCTTGTTCAATTGAAGTTGGGTTGTATGTCGTTTCCATAGCGCTCTTTTAATTGATACGTTGATGGTTAATGCTTAGTCAATCTTTATAAGTGAGGGATCTTGTTGAAGATCGCCTTATCTATAAGGATTGACCGTTATTGATTCTCGATTGCGATAGTTTGCAGCTGATAGCCAGCTTGACGGTAGATTTTATATCTTTCTCGAGCTTGTTGCTTGGCTTTTTCTTCGCAAGGCACGAAGTCTACCACTTCGTTAAACTTGTTCGCAAAGGTTGTGTTATTTTCAGCCAAATTAATTACCAGTTGTCGATTCCACATGGGCTTAACGCCTTGGTGGCCGATCTCAATGCTGGTGCCATACTTGGGGCCTTCCCCCACTAAGTTGTGGCCAATAAACTCAGAGGGTTCCACTTGCCAAAACGCTTCGGCTAGCGTCTCTGCCTGCTCTTTATTGTTGGCATTGATATAAACCTTAGCACCTTGTTTAGCAAAATGCTGAGCGAGAAAAACCGTATATGAAATCAGCCCCTCGATAGTCGATTGCGGGCTGTTCTCCTGAGCAAGGTAGAAGGTGGCATTTGGCATTAGACGCTCTTTCCCCAAAACGAAAAAAGGGCCTTGCGGCCCTTTCGATAATCAGAATTTTACTCTTCTGTCTCTTGGCCACTGCGGTTAAGCAGGAATTGGACAAGCATAGAGACCGGACGACCGGTTGAACCTTTTGCAGCGCCAGACTTCCAAGCCGTACCTGCAATATCAAGGTGTGCCCAATTGTACTTCTTCGCGAACTTCGATAGGAAGCAGCCTGCCGTGATTGTGCCCGCAGGACGGCCGCCAATGTTTTGCATATCAGCAAATGGGCTACGTAGTTGCTCATGGTACTCATCTGCCATAGGTAGACGCCATGCGCGGTCACTTGCCTGCTCAGAAGCATTCACCAGCTCGTGTGCAAGTGGGTTATGGTTTGAAATCACACCACTGATGTGATGGCCCAGTGCAATCACACACGCACCCGTTAGCGTTGCAACGTCGACAACACAGTCTGGTTCGAAGCGTTCAGAGTAGGTGAGTGCATCACAAAGAACGAGGCGGCCTTCCGCATCGGTGTTGAGCACTTCAACGGTTTGACCTGACATTGTTGTCAGGATATCACCAGGGCGATATGCGTTGCTGCCCGGCATGTTTTCACAACCGGCGAGAACACCAATCACATTGATTGGTAGGTTCAGTTTCGCGAGCGCTTTCATCGCACCGAAGACAGAAGCAGCACCACACATGTCGTACTTCATCTCATCCATACCTTCACCTGGCTTGAGTGAAATACCCCCAGAATCGAAGGTTAGGCCTTTACCGATAAGAACAATCGGTTTGGCTTCAGCATCTGGGTTACCTTTGTATTCCATGATGGACATCATCGACTCATTCTTAGAGCCGCGACCCACTGCTAGGTATGACGTCATACCTAGCTTTTCCATCTCTTGCTCACCGATGATCTTAGTCGTTACCGTGTCGTAGTCGTCTGCTAGACGACGAGCTTGAGAGGCAAGGTAAGCTGGGTTAGCAATGTTTGGTGGCATGTTGCCTAGATCTTTAGACGCTTTTACGCCAGAGGCAATGGCAAGACCGTGTGCAATGGCTTTTTCGCCAAGGTTTAGCTCACGGCGGGTTGGCACGTTAAATACGAGCTTGCGCAGTGGGCGGCGTGTTTCAGGCTTTTGGCTTTTGAATTGGTCGAAAGTGTAAAGACCATCTTTGGTTGCTTCTACTGCTTGGCGCACTTTCCAGTAGGTGTCGCGACCTTTTACGTGCAGCTCCGTTAAGAAACATACGGCTTCCATTGAGCCTGTTTCGTTAAGCGTATTGATGGTCTTTTGAATAATTTCTTTGTATTGACGCTCACCAAGCTCACGCTCTTTGCCACAGCCAACAAGAAGAACACGCTCTGAGAGCACGCCCGGTACTTGATGCAGAAGTAGCATCTGGCCAGGTTTTCCTTCTAGGTCACCGCGGCGTAGTAGTGAACTGATGTAGCCGTCACTGATTTTATCAAGTTGCTCTGCAACTGGAGATAGTCGGCGTGGTTCAAAGACGCCAACGACGATACACGCGCTGCGTTGCTTCTCCGGACTGCCACTTTTTACACTGAACTCCATGCGTACTCCTACATCCTAAAGACAAATAGTGCTAAATGTTAGATAATAGAGATATTCCTCACCAGCGTACTTACTTTTGGCGACGTTGACCTTGTATCTCACAGTTAGACAAAATAGATAAAATTAAAAGGTTCAACGAGAAATTATAGTTATTCGACCAAAAAAACAAGTTTTGTATAGGTAATTTCGGCGTGATAATTGTTCGATATTTGATCCGGGAAACATTGAAGAGCCAATTTGCTATCTTCTTTATCCTTTTTTTAGTGTTTTTGAGCCAAAAATTCATTCGAGTTTTGGCTGATGCCTCTGATGGCGATATTCCTGCACGTATGATTATGTCTATCGTGGGTTTGAACATGCCTGCGATGGGGTTGTTGATGCTACCGCTGAGTTTGTTTATCGGTATTTTGCTGACTTATGGCCGCCTATACGCCGAAAGTGAGATTACCGTGATGAATGCGACGGGTATCGGCAACAAGTTTCTCGTGAGAGCATCACTTTATCTTGCGATCATCACGGGTACTGTCGCGGCATTCAATGCTTTTTACCTGGCTCCTTGGGCGCAAGACAAAGAAGCAAAATTACTTGAGGAGTTTGCCTCAGAAAACAGTGTAGAGCTTCTACAAACGGGTAGCTTTCAGCGTACGCCAGATGGTTCATCGGTGGTCTTTATCGATGATATTAAGGGTAAGCAACTTGATAGCGTGTTCGTTGCCCAGCTGCAGCCGCGTGATTCGCTGCTCCCTAGTGTGATGTTTTCTAAGTCAGGTGTGGTGCAAGAGACCAGTGATGGCCGTCAGGTGATCAAGATGTTTGATGGGACACGCTATGAAGGTCTACCGACGCGCGTCGATTATCGAATTACCAATTTTGAGCAGTACGAAGGGGTGATAGGCCAACGTGAAGTGAAACGCAGAGGGCGTGATTGGGAAGCGTTGCCAACGCTAACTCTAGCCAAAATGGACGACCCGAAAGCGCAAGCAGAGCTGCAGTGGCGTATCTCTCTGGTGGTGTGTATTCCACTGTTGACCATGCTTGTGGTGCCTTTGTCTGCGGTAAACCCTCGCCAAGGGCGTTTTGCTAAAATGGGACCTGCGATTCTGATCTATTTGGCTTACTTCCTTTCGATCAGTGCAACCAAATCTGCCCTTGAAGATGGGACGATCCCTACCTTTATTGGTATGTGGCCAATCAATATTGCCCTGCTGTTTACCGCGATCGGTGCCAACAGTTTAGACAGTATTCAAGTACGCAAATTTAAAGACAAACTCAGACAGAAAAGGATAGCCAAAGCTCGTGTTTAAGTTATTAGACTGGTATATCGGTCGCACCATTATTGCGACGTCTTCTCTAGTTTTAGCGACGTTTGTCGGGCTGTCAGGCATCATTAAGTATGTTGAGCAGCTGCGAAAAGTCGGTCAGGGCAGTTATGACCTTATTCAAGCGCTGTTTTTTGTGTTACTGAGTATCCCTCGTGATGTTGAGATGTTCTTTCCGATGGCAGCACTGCTGGGTGCGCTTATCGGTCTTGGGATGTTGGCATCAAGTTCAGAGCTGGTGGTGATGCAGGCGGCAGGCTTCTCCAAATTGAATATCGGAATGTCGGTCCTCAAGACCGCACTGCCTCTGATGGTAATTGTCATGCTGTTAGGGGAGTGGGGGGCACCGCAGGCGCAAAAAATGGCGCGTGATTTACGTGCGATAGCGACCTCTGGTGGTCAGATACTATCTGTTCGTACCGGTGTATGGGCACGAGATACCAATGATTTTATCTTTATCGCTAAAGTCGATGATGATCGCTTATACGGCGTGAATATTTGGCGTTTTGACCAAGATCGCGAGTTAAAGCAGGTGATCACCAGTGAAGAAGCGATTTTTATTGAAGACAGTGTCTGGCAGATGCAAGGGGCTCATGTCACCAGCTTTGATAGCCAAGGGGCAGAGATTTCTAAGAGCGTGCTCGCGGGGTATCGCTGGCAAACGGCTCTAGAGCCTGACAAGTTGGCCGTTGTGACGGTGAAGCCTGAAGAGCTTTCACTCAGTGGTCTCTGGGATTATGTCACGTTTTTGAAGGCATCTGAGCAAGACTCTTCGCGCTATGAGCTGGCACTGTGGCGCAAGGTGACACAGCCGTTTTCGATTGCGGTTATGATGCTGATGGCTCTGTCGTTTATTTTTGGTCCACTACGCAGCGTGACCATGGGGGCAAGAATCCTCTCTGGTGTGATTGCTGGATTTAGTTTCTACATCTCAAGCGAATTCTTTGGTCCGTTGAGTTTGGTCTACGGTTTCCCTCCAGTACTTGGCGCCGTTGCTCCAAGTTTGGTGTTCTTATCCGTGGCGATTATGCTGCTCAGACGCAAGCTGTAATAAACCCGAAACAACAAAAAAGGAAGGCATTCATTCGCCTTCCTTTTTTCTTTCTAGCACAATGAGTTATTTCAAAATACCCGAGTTGAGGATTTTCACCATGGCTAATGGGTAGTTTGCCTCTAGTGTTTCTCTGCTATCACAGCGCACACCAAGATCTTTCAATACACCATCACCGATACCGTAGACCACTCCGTGAATCTCAATATCTTGACCACGCTCCCAAGCTGACTGGAGGATGGTTGAGTTACCAAGGTTGTATACTTGCTCTGCCACGTTAATCTCACACAGCTTATCGCCCCACTGCTCGCGAGGTAGCTCTTCTAAGTAGGACTTATGAGTGCGGTAGAGATCGCGAATATGCAGCAGCCAGTTGTTGATCAGACCCAGCTGTGGATTATCAATAGCGGCATTCACACCACCACAACCGTAGTGACCACATACGATGATGTGTTTTACTTTCAGGACATCAACCGCATACTGCACCACTGACAAGCAGTTTAAGTCAGTATGAACAACTTGGTTTGCTACATTACGGTGTACGAATAGCTCACCCGAGTAGAGCCCAGTTAATCGCTCTGCGGGTACACGACTGTCTGAGCAACCAATCCATAGAAAACCCGGGCTTTGTCCCTCTTCTAGCTTGGCAAAGTACTCCGGCGTCTCAGCTTTCAATGACTCAGACCACTTTGAGTTATTCTCAAATAACTGTTTAATTTCAGGCATCTTACTTACTCACCCATAACAAAAAATCTACCGCCACTATACCTGATGTTTGATGTGGCTTCCTCATTTAATCGTTTGCGTTTCACTTGTCTGACGTCTTATCAGTTAAGGGATTTACCAGTTATAACCAAGATTATTGACGACCTTACTATCCGTTATTGATGTTTTGTTACAATTAGCGGAATATCCATCACGCGTAGGGGGTGGCGATAACCCTTTGAAAAATGTTGATATAGATGGAGTTACAACGTGTTTGGAAATCGTTTTGATGATATCAACCTAAAAGGTGATCTGTTTGGTGGTGTGACAACGGCAATCATCTCTTTGCCTTTGGCGCTTGCTTTCGGTGTGGCATCGGGAGCAGGAGCGGAAGCCGGTTTATGGGGGGCGATTTTAGTGGGTTTATTTGCCTCCTTGTTTGGTGGTTCAAATACGCTGATTTCAGAGCCGACTGGCCCAATGACCGTGATCATGACGGCGGTGTTAACCAGCATGATGGCAAAGTACCCGGAATCCGGTATGGCGATGACCTTTACTGTCGTCATGATGGCGGGGGCCTTCCAAGTCCTTTTGGGCACACTCAAGCTTGGGAAATACGTCACCTTGATGCCCTACAGTGTGATCTCAGGCTTCATGTCCGGGATTGGCGTGATATTGATTATTCTCCAGCTCTCACCATTGATGGGGCATGCTGCGCCAGCAGGTGGGGTTCTCGGCACACTCAAGGCATTACCGGATATTGTTGAGAATCTTAAATTTAGCGAACTGTTGCTTGGGTTACTGACGTTATCTATCTTATTTCTGTTTCCGAAAAAGTACCGCAAGTATGTCCCGGCACAGCTGGTGGCACTGGTTGCTGTGACGCTCTTGTCGGTCATTCTATTTGATACCGAGTCAATTCGTCGCATTGGAGAGATTCCGGCAGGTTTGCCTTCACTGGTTATTCCCCATATTAACCCTGCTATGTTCACAGAGATGGTTATCGATGCGCTTGTGTTGGGCACGCTGGGCTGTATTGATACCTTGTTGACTGCGGTCATTGGTGACTCCTTGACGCGGAAAGAGCATGACTCCGACAAAGAGCTGCGTGGTCAAGGGCTCGCTAATATGATCTCTGGCTTGTTTGGCGCCCTACCTGGCGCGGGGGCGACGATGGGCACGGTGACCAACATTCAAGTGGGTGCTCGTTCACCACTATCGGGTGTCGCGCGCGCATTGGTCTTAGCGCTTGTGGTACTGGTTGCGGGTGGCTTAACAGAACCTATCCCAATGGCAGTACTCGCAGGTATCGCGGTCTATGTTGGCTTCAATATCTTGGACTGGAGTTTTATTCAGCGTGCTCACAAAGTCAGTTTCCCTGGTATGGCCGTGATGTATGGCGTAATGATGCTCACGGTGTTTGTTGACCTGATTGTGGCGGTTGGTCTTGGTGTCTTTATTTCTAACATCATTATCATTGAGCGCTTGAGTCGTGAACAGGCTCGCCAAGTCAAAGCCATCAGTGATGCAGACGAAGATGATGTGCCATTGACGGACAGTGAACGTCAGTTACTCGACAAAGCGGGCGGCAAGGTGCTGTTTTTCTACCTGTCTGGGCCGATGATCTTCAGTGTTTCAAAGGCAATATCACGACAGCACAGTAGTATCTCCGATTATCAAGCGATGATATTAGATCTGACCGATGTTCCTATGATTGATGTCACCGTTGGGCTTGCCCTAGAGAATGCGATCAAAGATGCGCTCGATGCTGATTGTCAGGTTTATCTGCTCTGCCCTAATGAAGCGACTAAGCAGCAGCTAGAGAAGTTTCACGTCTTGGATTTGGTGCCAGATAGTAATACCTTCAGCTTCCGTTCTCAGGCGCTCAATGCAGCCGTGGAAGGGGTATCTTCTGTGCAAGAAACTGAAACGCTGCAAGTGATCAATTAAGTACACTCTCATCAGATTAAAGCTCATAGTCCGATATGAGCTTTTCATTTCGATTAATATGGAATTATCAATTGTAGTCCCCATAGTTCAGCGCTAGACTACTTGCCATCAAACACTGCTTGTTCAGTGTCACTCTTAAAAACGAAGACGAAAATCACTATGTATGCGTTAGAAATAGAAAACCTACGTAAGACCTACGCAGGTGGCTTTGAGGCCCTTAAAGGTATCAGCCTGAGTGTTGATAAGGGGGACTTTTACGCCCTGCTTGGTCCAAATGGCGCGGGAAAATCAACATCGATCGGAGTCGTTTCATCTCTGATCAATAAAACCTCCGGTAAAGTTAAGGTCTTTGGTCACGATATCGATACCGACCTAGAGTTGGCTAAGCAGCATCTTGGCCTCGTGCCTCAAGAGTTCAACTTCAATCAATTTGAAACGGTTGAACAGATTGTGTTGCAGCAAGCTGGTTACTATGGCGTGTCACGTGAACTTGCTAAAGAGCGTGCGAAAAAATACCTCACTAAGCTCGACTTGTGGGAAAAGCGTGCCGAACGTGCGCGTAATCTATCTGGGGGTATGAAGCGCCGCCTGATGATCGCACGTGCGCTTATGCATGAGCCTAAGCTTTTGATCTTAGATGAACCGACAGCCGGGGTGGATATCGAACTACGTCGCTCAATGTGGGAGTTCTTGAAAGAGATCAACCGCGAGCAAGGCATCACGATTATTTTGACCACCCACTACTTAGAAGAAGCAGAAATGTTGTGTCGTAATATCGGCATTATCAACCGTGGTGAATTGATTGAAAACACCAGCATGAAATCCCTGCTAGGAAAGCTAAAGGTGGAAACCTTTATCTTGGACTTGGAAGAGGGTTCCGTTGAACCGCAATTGACCGGTGTCGCCCGCCAAGCATTTACCAATGGCTCGCTTGAAATTGAGATTGATAAGACGCAGGGCTTGAATGCGATCTTTACTCAATTGACTGAGCAGGGCGTTAAAGTACTGTCTATGCGTAACAAGGCAAACCGATTAGAAGAGCTGTTTGTCACGATTGTGCGTGAGCAATCCCAGCCAGTGAGATAAGGAAAAACATCAGCATGTATCAACTATACTGGACGGCCTTTAAGAGCTTACTGGCTAAAGAGATCAATCGTTTTACACGCATTTGGGTGCAAACCTTAGTACCGCCTGCGATCACTATGACGTTGTACTTCATCATTTTTGGTAGTCTCATTGGTTCGCGTATCGGCGAAATGGGGGGCTTTAGCTATATGGAGTATATTGTGCCGGGTCTGATCATGATGTCGGTGATTACGAACTCCTACTCCAATGTCGCTTCGTCATTTTTCAGTGCAAAGTTCCAAAAGAACATTGAAGAGTTGTTGGTTGCCCCTGTGCCAAACTATGTCATTATTGCTGGTTTTGTGATGGGCGGCGTGACGCGTGGTCTATTGGTAGGGACGATCGTCACGGCCGTATCTCTGCTGTTTGTCGATCTACAGGTGGAGCACTGGGGCATCATTATCGCCACCGTTTTCATGACCTCCGTTGTGTTTTCACTCGGCGGCCTGATTAATGCCGTGTTTGCCAAAACGTTTGACGATATCTCGATTATCCCGACCTTTGTGTTAACGCCACTGACGTACCTTGGTGGTGTGTTCTACTCAATTAGCTTGCTTCCTGAGGTCTGGCAAGGCGTGTCAAAAGTGAACCCAATCGTCTACATGGTTAACGCCTTCCGCTACGGCTTCTTGGGGGTATCAGACGTCGGTATCGTCACTTCATTTGGTGTTCTGAGTATCTTTGTTGTGGTTCTCTACGCGATAGCGCATCACCTTGTGAGCAAAGGCATCGGTCTACGCAGCTAATTTTAAAGTCGATAGATAGCAAAAAGGTCAGCAAATGCTGACCTTTTTCATATTCGTAAAAGAACATGCTGTTTGTGATATTAGTTTGCTTCAGAGTGACTCTCTTCAGTCACTACTTCGTCTTTTTCACTCGCAAGATCAAGGGTTTGATTGTCAATCAAACGAACATTACCAAGGAAAGCTGACATCAAAATGACCGCTTGCTTAGACTCAGGGGTAACGGCTTGCAGTGTGCGAGAGTCGCGAATGAAGATCTCATCTGGGTTCAGACCTGCAGCACGCAGTTGATCGTTCGCATCTTCCACAACAGAGGCGTAATCGTCACGACCGCCACGAATGGCACTGCTGATCCAACGCATCGTGCGCGCCAAAACAGGCGCACGTTGGCGCTCATCAACCGTTAGAAGGTTGTTGCGAGAGCTCATTGCCAGACCATCCATCTCACGCACTGTCGCCACACCAACAATTTTGATGTCCATTGCTAGGTCTTCAACCATTTTGCGGATGACAGCAAGTTGCTGAAAGTCTTTTTTACCGAAGCAGGCAACGTCCGGTTGCACAATGTTGAATAGCTTGGTCACAACGGTTGCAACACCACGGAAATGACCAGGGCGAGACGCACCTTCAAGGATATTAGACAGCCCAGGGACTTCGACCGCAGTGTGTGAATCTAGGCCTTGTGGGTACATCATCTCTGGCGTTGGCGTGAACACCACTTCAACCGCCTCTGCTGAGAGTTTTTCAAGATCCGCTTCCATTGTGCGAGGGTAGTTAGCCAGATCATCGGCACGCTCAAACTGCATCGGGTTCACAAAGATGCTCACGACGACCACATCAGCGTGTTCACGTGCTTTGCGAACAAGGGTCAAGTGACCTTCGTGTAGATTGCCCATTGTTGGGACAAAAGCAACTTTACGACCTTCACGTTTGTAAAGTTTGATCTGCTCACGTAATAAAGCAATATCATCAAAAGACTGCATGCTGTTTCCTCTAAGCTATGGTGTGCGCGGCATCAGGGAAGCTTCCTGCTTCAACCTCTTCGATGTATTTTGCTACGGCTTTGCGCATATCGCCAGTCTCTGCGAGATAGTTCTTTGAGAACTTCGGCATATAATTGGCAGAAATACCGAACATATCGTGCATGACCAAGATCTGGCCATCCGTACCGTTACCCGCACCAATGCCGATGACAGGTACGTCTAGAACCTCTGTAATGCGTGTTGCTAGCTCAGCTGGAACACATTCAAGTAGCACGATTTGAGCGCCTGCTTCTTGCAAAGCAAGGGCGTCACGAACCATACGGTCTGCTTTGTCTTGCTCACGACCTTGAACCTTGTAACCACCAAAAATGTTGACAGACTGTGGAGTAAGACCCAGGTGCGCACAAACAGGTACAGCGCGCTCTGTTAGCATCTTAACGGTATCAACTAACCAGTCACCGCCTTCTAGCTTGACCATATTTGCGCCTGCGCGCATCAGCTGCGCTGCGCTCTCACAAGCTTGCTCAGGCGTTGCGTAGCTCATGAATGGCATATCTGCCATTAGTAGAGTGTTTGGGCTACCAGCGCGTACACAGCGCGTGTGGTAAGCAATATCCTCTATGGTTACTGGTAGCGTGTCATTCTTACCTTGTAGAACCATACCTAAAGAGTCACCGACCAGAAGGACAGGCATCTCTTGGCTTTCGAATAGTTGTGCAAAGCTAGCGTCGTAAGCAGTTGAACTAGCAAATTTACGGCCTTCGTGTTTCCACTTCATAAGGTCGTTGATATTGATTTTTTTCATGATTTTTCCTTAATAGGATTTGGCTATGATTGCCAAACATCGAGCCCGTTTCGGTCAACCTTCTGAATGAGGTCTTGGAGCTCAGTCCCGTCAGGGAGTGTTAAATTTGGTGCGATTTCCGCTAGCGGGTAGAGGACAAATTCTCTCACTTTCATTCCGTAGTGAGGAATCGTCAAGCGCTCGGAATCTATCACCTCATTGCCGAAAAGAATAATGTCTAGGTCGAGGGTTCTCGGCCCCCAGCGCTCTTCTTTACGGACACGCCCTTGTTCTAACTCAATCGCTTGTGTGCAATCGAGTAGGTCAAGTGGCGTTAATTCTGTTTCTATCTCAGCGACAGCATTAATGTAGTCAGGCTGATCTTGCGGTCCCATTGGGGTGCTGCTGTAAAGTTGCGAGCACTTTATCAGGCGAGATTTTGGCAAGCTCTTAAGGGCTTCAATCGCTTGTTGTGCCTGCTCTACAGGGGTAGCCATATTGCTACCGATAGCAATGTATACCGTGCTCATGACTTAGGCTTGCTCTTTTTTGGGCGACGGCGACGGCGGGGGGATTTTGCGCCTCCGTCATCTAAGTCTGCCACCATGGCTTGGCGCATGTTACGGCCAGCATTTTGGAAGGTTGCCCACCACTCTGCAAGCTCTTTTGTTTCGCCTTGCTCAATTTCGCCACGCATCTCTAAGAAGTCAAAGCCCGCACGGAACTTGTTTAGCTCCATCAAACGGAAGGCACGTTTACCCGAACGACGCGGTAGGCGCAGTTGTAGCTGCCAAATTTCACGAATCGTCGCGGTATGACGACGTGGAATCGCAGTGCTGCGTACTTGTTCATCAAGTACAACATTACCCGCTTCCATGATCGCATCGTACTCTGTCATTTTGCGTGACTGCATAAAGTGGTCAGCCAACGCTTTGACTGGATACCACAAAATAGCGGCAAACATAAATGCAGGGTTGATACGCTTACCTTCATCATGACGTTGGTCAGTTGAGTCCAGCGCTAGGTCGAGCATCTGCTCGGCTGGAGATTCATAATCTTCAGTGAAGAACTCTGCCACTCTAGGGAAGAGCTGCTGGAACAGGTTGTACTCACGCATTAAGTGGTACGTCTCTAACCCATAGCCAGATTGCAGCATTTTCAATGACTCTTCATACAGGCGGGCAGCGGGAATATCACGCAGCAGCGGAGCAAGCTCTTCGATTGGCTCTGCGGTATCTTCTTCGATGTCAAAATCAAGCTTTACAGCAAAACGCACAGCTCGCAGCATACGAACCGGGTCTTCGCGGTAGCGAGTTTCGGGATCACCAATCAGGCGAACGAGTCTGTCTTCTAAGTCCTCTATACCACCGGCGTAGTCATGAATACTGTAGTCATCAATGCTGTAGTACATCGCGTTGATACTAAAATCGCGACGTTCTGCATCTTGATCAATGGTGCCGTACACGTTGTCACGTAGTAACAGGCCGGCATCTGACTTTTGCGAGACGTTCTTTGTTGTCTCCTGGTGATGACCACGGAATGTGGCCACCTCAATGATATCGCGACCGAACATAATGTGCGCAAGACGGAAGCGACGACCGATGAGACGACAGTTTCTGAATAGACCTTTGATTTGCTCTGGGGTTGCGTTGGTCGCAATATCGAAGTCTTTGGGTTGACCGCCAAGTAGCAGGTCGCGAACACCACCACCAACAAGGAAGGCTTGAAAGCCCGCTCCATGCAGTCGGTAAAGGACTTTGAGCGCGTTATCACTGATCTGTTTACGAGAAATATTGTGTTGCTCGCGAGCAATAATATTCAGCGACAGCTCTGGATATATCATCGATGTTTGGTCGTTTATGTTCATGAAGTTTCGATATTTTTGTATTCGTTTTAGTGCTGGAGTGTTCCCTTCAGCACGCAATTTGCGGCTAATAATAGCCTAGACGGAGCCATTTGAGAATCTTGGTGTGATTTCTGTCGACTCTGGCAACTGTAAGAGGGACCAATGCCTCACGCCCCATTGGACAATTTCTTCTATCGTCCCATCCTTGAGTGACGGTTCGATGGCAAAGCCTAAACACTGCATCGCTTTAAGCAAGGTGCTCTTGGTGTCTAAAGCATCAATCGCTGGAGCGTGGTTCTGTTTCGAGAGCTTATTGCCATTTTCGTCTAGTGCCAGTGGTAGGTGAAGATAGCGCACAACCGGTTGTTTTAGTTGGTGATACAGCGACATTTGACGACCCGTCGGTTCAATCAAGTCAGCCCCTCGCACCACTTCGGTAACGCCTTGGTCGATATCATCTAACACCACTGCGAGATTATAAGCGTATAAACCGTCTCGACGTTTGATGATGAAGTCTTCTTCTGCTAGCGCTTTAGGCAGTGGTATGTTGCCGTGTTTAAGGTCAATAAACTCAGTGACGGGTTGCTCGATATGAAGACGCACTGAGCAATGGTGCGGATCCGCGAGTTGCAGTGCTCTACAGTGTCCGCTATAGAAACCACCCATCGCTTTAATTTGCTTGCGGGTGCACTGGCAGTAGTATGCTTCACCTGTCGTAAGCCAATGGTCAATTTGCGCTTGATAAAGCTCATGGCGCTGGCTTTGATACACCACATCACCGTCCCAGCCCAGTTGGTAGTTTTCGAGTGTACGTAGAATAGACTCTGCCGCACCTGGTTGCTCCCGAGGTGGGTCAAGGTCTTCAATACGAACTAACCAATGCCCTTGTTGTGACTTAGCTTGAAAATAGCTGCCTAAAGCCGCCATGAGCGAACCAAAGTGTAGTGGCCCTGAAGGAGATGGGGCAAAACGACCAACATAATCTGTCATGGGAATGATTTGTTATCCTAGCGTACAAAAACAACAAAAGGGAGCCTAAGCTCCCTCATGGACGTTGACAAACCAAGGGTTAACCTTGCATTTGACGCTCTTTGATCTCAGCAAGCGTTTTGCAGTCGATACAAAGATCAGCCGTTGGGCGTGCTTCAAGACGGCGGATGCCGATCTCAACGCCACAAGACTCACAGAAACCGAAGTCATCTTCTTCGATCTTGTTTAGCGTCTTCTCAATTTTCTTGATTAGACGACGTTCGCGATCTCGGTTGCGAAGTTCTAGACTGAACTCTTCTTCCTGAGAAGCACGGTCAACGGGATCAGGGAAGTTTGCTGCTTCGTCCTGCATGTGGTGAACAGTACGATCAACTTCGTGACGTAACTGGTCGCGCCAAGCTTTCAAAATTACTTCGAAGTGAGCCATTTGCTCAGGTGACATGTATTCTTCACCTGCTTTCTCTTGGTACGGCTCAACTCCAGCAATAGCTAGGATGCCTAGCGCTTTTTTCTTAGATTCTGGCATACAGCATCTCCTAATAACACCTAGCAACTGTTTCCTACAGTTGTTTTAAGGCGGGTATCTATAGCAGAAAGCGGCAAGTGTGGCAAACGTTCCCTAACAAAGTGTTTATCAATGTGAACATGGCAGCATTTTTACTGCTCACAATTAACAAATTCTATTGCTTTTTGTAACTGAATCGCTTGCGGCGAAAGTTGCGCTTTGTAGCACAGTACTTCTACGCCTGCGGCTTGTGCTTGTTTCAATAATTGATGATATTTCGCGTCTATATGGAGGGCAGCTGAGACTTTTTCAATGCCTGAATGTAAAATAGTGAATAATAACACGGCTCTTTGACCGGAATTTGCGACTTCCATCAGCTCTCGTAGGTGTTTTTGACCACGAGTGGTGACGGCATCGGGAAAAAAGCCTTGTCCATATTTATCCTGAGCAAGCAGGGTGACGCTCTTTACCTCTATGTAACACGAAGGACGCTGGTTGTCTTCGAGCAATATGTCAATTTTACTATTCTCTTGCCCATATTTTACTTCCGTGCGTAATGACTCATAACCTTGCAATTCCTCAATAGTGCCATTGTTGATGGCTTCTACCGCAAGTTGATTAGCACGGACAGTATTAATCGCAATCACATCACCATTTGGCTTTTGCGTGAGCTCCCAGGTGTTGGGATATTTCCTTTTTGGATTGTCGGAGGTGGAAAACCATACCGTATCGCCCTCGTCGGCACACCCGGTCATTGCGCCTGTGTTGGCACAGTGAATGGTGCGTGTTGTTCCATCTTTGAGTGTAATATCCGCGAGAAAGCGTTTATAGCGCTTAATCAGGGTTGCGGATTCAAGTTTAGGTTCAAAATTCATAATCTATTGAGCTTAGTGTGGTTAGGGTCAAGTTGCTTATTGTTTTTCATTCGCTGTTAGCCGCGATGCAATCTTGACGTTAGAATAGTGACAAAGCATTACATCACAGGACTCGTGAGTTGTCACAATTACCCATCAATAACGTTCTTCCACAGCTACTTAGCGCGGTTGAACAACAATCTCAAGTGATCTTAAAAGCGGCGCCAGGTGCCGGTAAGTCAACCCATTTTCCATTGAAACTGCTCGAACAGCATCAGGGGGCGGGTAAGATCATTATGCTTGAACCTCGCCGATTGGCAGCCAAGAGTATTGCTAATTATATTGCCCAGCAAAAAGGGGAGAATGTGGGTGAAAGTGTTGGTTATCGCATCAAGGGGGAGACCAAGAGTAGTTCACACACCAAGCTTGAGATTGTGACTGAGGGTATCTTGACTAGAATGATCCAGTCCGATCCAGAGTTGAGTGATGTCGATGTTTTGCTGTTTGATGAGTTTCATGAGCGTAGCTTACACGCTGATACAGCGTTGGCGTTGAGCTTAGAGATTCAAGCCGCGCTACGTGATGATCTTACGCTGGTGGTGATGTCTGCGACGTTGGATGATGAAGCGTTACGAGCGCTATTGCCTGAAGCAATCTACATTGAGTCACAGGGTCGAGCTTATCCGGTCGAGCACCAATATCGTGCGCTGACACCCAATGAGCGATTGCCTGCAGTGATGAGTGCGCAAATCGAGGGCTTGATGGCAAACCAGAGCGGTTCGCTGTTGGCATTCTTACCAGGTGTTGGCGCCATTAAGCAGGTCGAGAGCTTACTTAACGACTCAGCACGCCTTGGGGTAGATGTCGATATTTATCCTTTGTACGGTGCATTGGACTTTAAACAGCAGCAGTTGGCGATTGCGCCAAGCGCCAAGGGAAGACGAAAAATCGTACTGGCGACCAATATTGCGGAGACCTCATTAACCATTGAGGGAATCCGTATGGTTGTGGACTCCGGACTTGAGCGAGTGGCAAAGTTTGATTTAACCACGGGGATCACTCAGCTTGAGCAGCAGCGTATTGCCCAGTCGTCAGCAGAGCAGCGTAGTGGTCGAGCTGGTCGTCTTGAGCCAGGTGTGTGTGTTCGCCTCTACTCTGAATCTCAACTGATGCAGCAGCCTGTGGTACCAAATCCTGATATTTTACATTCTGATTTAGCTCCTTTAGCGATGGAGCTACTCAATTGGGGAGCTCATGAACCAAGTGAGCTGCAGTGGCTGGACCTTCCTCCTCCCGCGGCCATGAACCAAGCTTTTGGCCTACTGTGTACCTTAGGCTTGATTGATGACGCTCGCCGCCTCACTTCGATGGGAAAACAGGCCTATCAATTGGGTTTAGAGCCTCGCCTTGCTAGTATGTTACTGCAGGCGAAGTCACATGGAGAAAAGTCTTTGATGTCTGCGATTGTCGCTGCCGCGCTCATCGAAGAGGTTGAACGCAATGTGGTGGACCTTGCTCACTCATTACATCGTCTACAAACCGGACGTCATGATAGACAAGCCTTAGTCAAAAAACGCATCGATGTATTAGCACGAAAATTAAGCACTAAGGTGAACATACCTTCAATGACAGATGCTGACATTGGGCTAGCTCTTGCTTTGGGTTATCCGGACAGAGTTGCCCAGCGCCGCTCAGCACAAACCCAAGATTATCGTTTAGCCAACGGACATGGCGCGCAGTTTTATGATGAGTCATTGTTTATTGACCAAGACTATGTTGTTGCGGTGGATGTGATGCGTATCGCTGGCAGAGCCAGCGTTATTCAAGCCGCTTGCTCTGTGGACATCAAGGCTCTAGAGCAGCAGTCTCCAAGCTTGTTTATCTGGCATGAACGTGTCGATTGGAGTGAAGCTAAAGGGCGTTTGGTGGCAGAAAAGCAGCAACTGCTCGGTAACCTGCTTATCGCCAGAGAGTCACTTCCTGAGCCAGATTCCAGTCAAATGTCCCAAGCATTGCTCAGTTATGTGCAGAGAAAAGGACTGGAGGTACTCGATTGGAATGCGCATACCGAGCAGCTTTATCAACGAGTTTTATGTGCGATAGATTGGCTTCCAGAGCAAAATTGGCCATTGATGGAAAAACAATCACTGATTGATGACATTGAGTCGTGGTTATTGCCCTATCTTAACGGGGTGAATAGTGTTAAGCAGTTAAGCCGAGTCAATGTTTCGGAGGCGTTGCTAGCAAGGTTAGGCTGGCCGCTCAATCAACAGCTAGATGAGTGGGTGCCTCAAGCGATTGTTCTGCCAACAGGGCGAGCACAACATTTGCACTATCAACAAGGGAAAGAGCCGATGTTGTCGGTTCGCATGCAGGAGATGTATGGTGAGCCTCAGTCGCCAACCGTGGCACTGGGCAAAATTGCCGTGGTGATAGAGCTGCTTTCACCAGCACATCGACCTTTGCAAGTGACAAAAGATCTCGCGGGTTTCTGGTCCGGTTCGTACCGTGAGGTGCAAAAAGAGATGAAGGGACGCTATCCAAAGCATGTTTGGCCTGATGATCCAGCGCAGCATCAAGCAACAACGAAAACCAAACGTCAGCTTGGACACTAAAGAACAGCATAATGACAGAACAAAAGAAAAAACCGGCGGCGAAAAAGCCTGCCACCAAACGCAAGACGACGGCAAAAAAGCCCACTGCGACGAAAACAGCAGCCAAAAAGAAGCCAGCAGCAAAACGCAAAATGAGTACCAAAAAATCAAAGCGTGGCTGGGTAGGGACTCTTTGGTCACTCACTTGGAAGAGCGGCTTGGCTTTGTTGGCCGTGTTGGTGGTCGTGGGGATTTATCTCGATACGATTGTTCGACAGAAGTTTGATGGCCAGCTGTTTGATCTGCCTACTGTCGTTTATGCGCGTATTTTGACGCTGACTCCAGGACAAGAGATTACCATTCAAGAAGTGCGTAATGAGCTTGATGTGCTGAACTATCGTAAAGTGTCACAGCCCAAATATCCTGGAGAGTATTCATCATCAGCGACTCGAATCGAGTTGATTCGTCGTCCATTTGAATTTACCGATGGCGCAGAGCAAGAGCGTCGTGTGATGCTGCATTTTGGCAGCGGCCAGATTAATCGCATTCAATCGTTGGATCGCAGTGGTGATCTTGGTTATTTGCGCATTGATCCCAAGATGCTCGGCATGTTGGAGAAAAATGTCGGTGAGCAGCGCTTATTCCTCAAGCGGGACCAGTTTCCAGAGATTATGGTGGATGCACTGCTTGTCACCGAAGATCGAAACTTCTATCAACATGATGGTGTGTCACCCGTCGCGATTGCGCGTGCCTTCGTTGTCAATATGAAAGCCGGACGCACGGTACAAGGGGGCAGTACACTTACCCAGCAGTTAGCAAAGAACTTATTCTTGTCCAGTGATCGCACTTTGTGGCGAAAAATTCGTGAAGCTTACATCGCCATTTTACTTGATCACCGCTACAGCAAAGACCGTATTCTGGAGGCATACCTCAATGAAGTCTATTTAGGGCAAAGTGGCGGGCAGGCGATTCACGGCTTTGGTCTTGCTTCTCGCTTGTACTTCGGGCAACCAATTCAAGAGCTGCGTATTGACCAGCTTGCACTGCTAGTGGGAATGGTGAAAGGTCCCTCCTATTACAATCCAGTACGCCACCCAGCCCGCGCCAAAGAGCGCCGCGACTTGGTGCTGCGCTTGATGATGCAAAATGAGTTGTTGACGGCTAGTGAGTTCAATGAAGCGGCAAGTCGTCCATTGGATATTCAAGATAACCCACGCATTGCCAGTCGCCAGCCAGCGTACTTCCAGCAAGTAAACCGTGAACTATCAGAGAAGGTCGGCGATGCATTTCGCTCTGGTATCGGTCTTAAAGTCTTTACCTCACTCGATCCTGTCTCTCAATCGAAACTGGAGAAATCGGTTGCGCAAAAAGTACCAGAGTTGGAGCGAGTGGCAGGCGCGGGGCTGGAAGGAGCAGCCATTGCAGTAGATAGGCAGACGGGTGAAATCCGTGCCATGGTGGGAGGTAAGCGCACCGGTTACGATGGCTTTAACCGCGCCCTAAATGCGAGTCGTCAAATAGGTTCATTAGCCAAGCCCGCCGTGTATCTGACGGCGTTGGCTAAGCCAGATGAATATCAACTAGCCACCACTTTGCAAGACAAACCAATTACATTGCAAGGCAGCCAAGGAAACGTGTGGTCGCCGCGTAACTATGATCGTCAATACCGAGGCGATGTTCCCTTGTATGAGGCGTTGTCAAAGTCACTTAATGTTCCTACAGTACAGTTAGGTATGGCATTAGGTCTGCCAGCGGTGATTGATACCTTTGAAAAGCTAGGCGTAGATAGACAGGAGATCCGCCCTGTCCCAAGCTTGCTGCTTGGCTCGTTTACGTTGACGCCGTATCAAGTGGCGCAAATGTATCAAACGCTTACCAATAGTGGTCGAATTGCGCCGCTTTCTGCATTACGTTCAGTGGTGGATAACGACGGAAAAGTGCTGTTTGACTCGCTGCCTCGAGTATCCAGGGCTGTGCCTGAGCAGGCAGCTTGGCTCACCACTTTTGCCATGAAACAGGGGGTAGCAACGGGCACCGGGCGCTTCTTACAGTCGCAGTTTGCCTGGGCGCAATTGGCGGGTAAAACAGGTACCAGCAATGATACACGTGATAGCTGGTTTGTTGGTGTCGATGGGCGAGAAGTGACTACTGTTTGGCTTGGACGAGATGACAACAAACCGACTAAGCTCACTGGCTCAAGTGGCGCACTGCGAGTGTATGCTCATTATCTGAATGATCGTATCCCACAGCAGCTAGTGTTGCCTTGGCCTCAGCAGATCTCCACCGTCGGCTTCCGTCGTGAGGAGAGCGGCGGTTTAGAGTATGACTGCCGAAGTAATACAACGTTGCCTGTCTGGGACCCTCAAGGGCACTTTCAGAAAGGTTGTGAGTCGCAACCAACGGATTGGTTGAAAAAGCTGTTTACGTGGTAGATTATAAGCTTCATAAACAGCACCTTATAATAAAATACAAGGAACGTTATGCTGCGTCATTTTTGCTTAACATTGACGGCAGTTGCTGCTTTGGTCTCCCCATTCCATGCAGCAGCTAATGAAACGAACGCTACAGTTCAGGATCAAAGTACAGAGAAAAAGCGTCCAACCATCGCATTAGTATTGGCTGGTGGTGGCGCAAAGGGGGCGGCTCACATCGGGGTCATCAAAGCCCTAGAAGAGATGCAAATTCCTGTTGATATCGTCACAGGCACCAGTATGGGCTCATTTGTCGGTGGGCTCTATGCCACAGGTATGTCTGCTGATGAAATCGAAAGCTTTATCTACAGTGTGGAATGGAACAACGGTTATCGTGACCGTGTTTCGCGCACTGAGCGTCGAGTGCGCGATAAAGAGTATGAAGACCGCTACACACTCAATCCAGAGCTGGGTATTGGCTTCGGTGAGTTTCGTTCGCCTCGCGGATTAGTTCAGGGGCAAGGAATGCTGCGTATTTTGCGTGAAACTACGGGGAATGTAGCGCGCCTAGACTCCTTTGATGAGCTCGCCATCCCCTACCGTTCAGTGGCCAGTGATATCGTAGAACTAGAGCCTGTTGTCATCGGCGATGGTTATCTTATTGATGCCATGATGGCGAGTATGTCGGTTCCTGGTGCACTTCCCCCTTATGAAATTGATGGTCGTCTGTTGGTGGATGGCGGTGTCACCAATAATATGCCGGTAGATGTTGCCTATGAAATGGGCGCCGATGTAGTGATCGCTGTTGATATCAGTAGTGATTATAAAGAGCTTGATGAGTTTACCAGCCTGTTTACCGTGGCAGATCAGCTATCTAACTATATGGTGCGCCGCAGCACCAGAGAGCAAAAAGAGTATCTTCGCGAAGGTGATATTTATATGCACCCAGAAGTGGGTGATATGCAAACTACAGAGTTTGAACGTATGCCTTCTGCCTTTGAGAAAGGCTATCAAATCGCCCATGAAAACGCAGATAAACTGGCTAAGTTGTCGGTATCTTCAACTGAGTTCCAACAATATATTGACGAAAAACAGCAGCGACGTAGCGCACTCGATTTTGGTCATGAGCTGACGGTCGATCGCATCGAGCTAGTCAATAACTCCCACTACAATGATGAAGTGATTGAAAATCGCCTCAATATAGAGCAGGGCAAAGCACTGACTTTTGAAGAGCTTGAAAAGAGCGTCGACCGATTGTACGTGCTCGACCGTTTTGAACGTGTTACTTACCAATATGACAAACACGAAGATGAAAATGTCTTGAAGGTCGATGTTGAGGAGAAGCGCTGGGGGCCCAACTACCTGAACTTCCGTTTCTTCTTGGAAGATGATTTTGACACGAGTAGCCAATATGCCATCGGAGCATCTATTAACTTTACTGACCTTAACAGTCACGGTGCAGAGCTTAAAACCAACGTTGAGATGGGCACAGATAAGCTACTCGAAGCGGATTTTTATACCCCGCTCTCGTCAAGTCTAAACTGGTTCTCCACTTCATCGCTGAAATACACCGATGAGCAACGTCATATGCCAGTTGATTTTGAAACTGGAGAGATACCAGAACCAAGCTTAGGCGCGATAGATGACTTTGTTCCAATTACTTATAAACAATTCCAGGCAGAGCTAGCCGTCGGCTTACATACCGAGCTCTGGCGTTTGATTAGGTTAGGTGGTCGCTACACCCGAGGGCAGGCTGAATTCACCACCATCGGCTCTGCGGGCAAGGTGGACTTTGATCGAGTTGGCGCTTTCGTCAATCTGCGTGTCGATACCCTAGATAGTTTTTCATTGCCAACCAAAGGCTATTATCTGAATGTTGAGTACTTATACTCACTGGACAATGTCGAACCTAGTGATGTGGTTGATATTATTGATAAAGTTAGTAATGATCGCGTTCAGGAGTTTTCCGTCGAAGCCAGTGCAGCCCACAGTTTTGACCGTCATACCTTTGTGGGTAAGTTTGACTACGGCATTGTAGAGAACTCGGTTGGTGAGTTTCCTGTTGATCCTAAAGAGCTAGGGGGCTTTTTGAGCCTATCAGGTATCTCACGTAATAGTATGATCGGTAATAACCTACTGTTTGGTAGTGTTGTGTATCGCTACCGTTGGTTTGACAACGACTTTGGTATGTTCAAATCTCCGGTATATCTCGGTGGCTCATTAGAATATGGCGGTGTATGGAATGATACGGACGTTCGCTTTGATGATGCCCCATTGTATGTTGCTGGTTCGGTTTTTGCGGGAATAGACTCCCCAATTGGACCAATAATGTTTGCTTATGGACGAACCGAAGAGAACAACGATTCGGTTTATCTAATTCTCGGGACTTCATTCTAGATAGCGGTGAAAATCTCATCACTTTTGTCTCAACTTGCTATGTTGGTCAAAGTGGTGAGATTTTAATTTATCGTTAAATTTGCTATCTTACGTCCCACAGTTTGGCCTCTCTGGCGCTGTTCATTCTTATCTTTAGAATGACCTCAATTTAGTTAAATAATTGAAAAGGCGAAGGAGTTGCCAATTTTTCCAAGGATGTCCAATCCTATTCTAACTATAAGGATGGACCGCAATGAGAGGAAATAGTCGTGCTTGAAGCCTACCGTAAACACGTCGAAGAGCGTGCTTCTGAAGGAGTTGTACCTAAACCGCTAGACGCGGAGCAAGTTGCTGGACTTGTTGAACTTCTGAAAAATCCCCCACAAGGTGAAGAAGCCTTTATTCTTGATCTTCTAGAGAATCGTATCCCACCAGGTGTTGATGAAGCTGCTTATGTGAAAGCGGGTTTTCTAACCGCAGTCTCGAAAAGTGAGGTTGCCTCACCACTGGTTAGTCGTGAAAAAGCAGCAGAGTTGCTTGGCACGATGCAGGGTGGTTACAACATTGCGCCACTGGTTGAATTTCTTGAAGATGACCTGTTGGCACCCATCGCCGCGAAAGCCCTGTCACACACCCTTTTGATGTTTGATGCCTTCTATGACGTTGAAGAGAAAGCAAAAGCGGGTAACCAGTATGCGAAACAAGTTTTGCAGTCATGGGCAGACGCTGAGTGGTTCACTTCAAAAGAGAAAGTGGCTGAGAAAATTACCGTTAAGGTATTTAAAGTAACTGGCGAAACCAACACGGATGATCTGTCACCGGCACCTGATGCTTGGTCTCGTCCTGATATTCCTGTGCATGCGAAAGCGATGCTGAAGATGGAACGTGATGGTATCAATCCAGATCAGCCAGGCAGTGTTGGCCCAATCAGTCAAATTGAAGATCTACAAAAAGACGGCATTCCTCTGGCGTATGTCGGTGATGTGGTTGGTACGGGTTCATCGCGTAAATCGGCGACTAACTCAGTACTTTGGTTCATGGGCGAAGATATCCCATATGTGCCAAACAAGCGCACAGGTGGTATCTGTCTAGGTGGCAAGATCGCCCCTATCTTCTACAACACCATGGAAGATTCTGGCGCACTGCCAATTGAACTTGACGTACAGAACATGAACATGGGGGATGTGATCGACATCTTCCCATACGAAGGTGTTGTGCGTAAAAACAATGAAGTTATTTCGAACTTTGAGCTGAGCAAGGTATTGCTGGATGAAGTTCGT
Organism: Vibrio astriarenae; assembly: GCF_010587385.1. NCBI lineage: Bacteria > Pseudomonadati > Pseudomonadota > Gammaproteobacteria > Vibrionales > Vibrionaceae > Vibrio > Vibrio astriarenae. The sequence goes on along the minus strand of NZ_CP047475.1, from coordinate 2,579,239 downwards.
GCGGGTGGTCGCATTCCATTGATCATCGGTCGCGGCCTAACGAGCCGAGCGCGCACATCGCTTGGTTTGGATGAGACGGATCTATTCGCGAAACCGGTTGATCCTTCAGCATCGGATAAAGGCTATACCCTTGCCCAGAAAATGGTAGGTAAAGCGTGTGGCGTTGAAGGTGTCCGCGCTGGTCAATACTGCGAGCCTAAAATGACGACTGTAGGCTCTCAAGATACGACGGGGCCTATGACGCGTGATGAGCTTAAAGATCTTGCTTGTCTGGGCTTCTCTGCTGACCTTGTCATGCAGTCATTCTGTCATACATCGGCATACCCAAAACCTGTTGACGTGAATACGCACCATACATTGCCTGATTTTATTATGAATCGTGGGGGTGTATCATTGCGCCCAGGTGATGGTGTTATCCACTCATGGCTAAACCGCATGCTGCTACCTGACACGGTCGGTACCGGTGGTGACTCGCATACTCGTTTTCCGCTTGGTATTTCATTCCCAGCAGGCTCTGGTCTGGTTGCATTTGCGGCAGCAACAGGCGTGATGCCACTGGATATGCCTGAATCCATCCTTGTCCGCTTCAAGGGTGAAATGCAGCCTGGTATTACTCTGCGTGACCTGGTACATGCAATTCCATACTACGGTATTCAGCAAGGCCTGCTAACGGTTGAAAAAGCCGGTAAGATCAATGAGTTCTCTGGTCGTGTTCTAGAGATAGAAGGCGTAGAGCATCTCACTGTTGAGCAAGCATTTGAGCTGTCTGATGCCTCAGCTGAGCGCTCTGCAGCAGGTTGTACTGTTAAGCTATCTCAAGAGTCGATTGAAGAGTACTTGAATTCAAATATAGTCATGCTTAAGTGGATGCTATCAGAAGGTTACGGCGATCGTCGTACGATTGAACGCCGCATTTCTGCAATGCAAGAGTGGCTGGCCAATCCCGAGTTGATGGAGGCAGATAGCGATGCAGAATATGCGCACGTTATCGAGATTGACCTTGCTGAAATCAAAGAGCCAATCTTGTGTGCGCCGAATGACCCTGACGATGCGCGTCTGCTGTCAGAAGTTCAGGGCACTAACATTGATGAGGTGTTCATTGGTTCATGTATGACCAACATTGGTCACTTCCGTGCGGCAGGTAAGCTACTCGATAAGTTCTCGGGTCAGCTAGATACACGCTTATGGGTTGCCCCACCAACTAAGATGGACAAAGACCAGCTGACAGAAGAGGGCTACTACGGCATCTTCGGCCGTGCTGGTGTACGTATAGAGACTCCAGGGTGTTCTTTGTGTATGGGTAACCAAGCGCGTGTTGCTGATAAGGCAACCGTTATGTCGACTTCAACGCGTAACTTCCCTAACCGTCTTGGTACAGGCGCTAATGTTTACCTGTCTTCTGCTGAGCTGGCTGCAGTCGGTGCGATTCTTGGTCGAATCCCAACGATGGAAGAGTACCTTGAGTATGCGAAGCAGATAGATGCAACAGCGGCAGATACGTATCGTTACCTCAACTTCCATAAAATGGACCAGTACACGAAGAAAGCAGATGAAGTGATCTTCCAAGAGCCTGCTTAATCCGCAGAGCTTGTATTGAACAGGTAATTGAAAAAGAGAAGGCCGCTAGAGATAGCGGCCTTGTTTTTGATCTGTGTTTCAGCGTTAGGTTAACGAGTCATATTAAAGATTGCAGCCACATTGCGCGCAGTGATCTCAACGTTTTCTGCCGCCTCAGTCAGTGCTGTCGGTAGGTCGACAGAGCGGTTAACTACAGCAAAAACAGAATCAATACCGTGTTCGTGTACCACACCGCAATCTGATGATAGGCAACCAGCAATACCAATCACAGGTAAGTCGTATTGCTTCGCAGTGCGCGCAACACCAATCGGTGTTTTGCCATGAATGGTTTGACTGTCAATACGGCCTTCACCAGTAATCACGAGATCAGCATCCGCAACGACTTGGCTGAGGTTTACTGCATCCATCACGATATTGATACCAGGGCGAAGCTCTGCTCCCAGCAAACCCACTAGTGCGGCACCAAGGCCACCAGCCGCCCCTGCACCCGGCATATCGATAACATCTTTATCAAGCTGGGCTTTCATAATACCTGCATAGTGAGCCAGGTTCATATCCAGCGTTTCAACCATTTCAGGCGTCGCGCCTTTTTGTGGGCCAAACACATGTGAAGCGCCCTTAGGGCCACAAAGTGGATTATCAACATCACAAGCCACTTCAAGGCGAACTTGGGTAAGTCTTGGGTCTAGGTTGCTAAGGTCAATTTTTTGTAGGCGTGATAGCTCACCGCCACCAAAACCCAGCTCTTTTTCATCTTTATCGAGCATACGAATGCCAAGTGCTTGCGCCATGCCCAAGCCACCATCATTGGTTGCGCTGCCCCCAATACCGATAATGATGTGCTCAACACCTTTATCCAAAACCGCTTTAATCAGCTCACCCGTACCGTAAGTGGTGGTTTTAAGAGGGTTACGTTGTTCAGGCTGAGCTAAGTGGAGGCCAGAAGCGGCAGCCATCTCGATAACCGCGGTCTTACCATCGCCTAAAAGACCATAGAAACCTTCAACAATTTGACCTAGAGGGCCAATCACTGGCTGAGGAATGATAGAACCACCTGTTGCATCGACGAGAGACTGCACCGTTCCCTCGCCGCCATCTGCCATTGGCAGTTTGATGTATTCAGCCTCTGGAAGCACTTGCTTAAAGCCGTTCTCAATCGCTTGAGCCACACCCATTGCCGTTAGGCTTTCTTTATAAGAATCTGGAGCAATTACAATTTTCATTTCAATACCTTAAGACTTTAAACAAACAGACCAAACACACCAAACATCATCACAGAGACGAACGCGATCATCAGACCCACTGCCGATTCATATGGGATCAGCTTTAGACGCTCACGAATATCCATATGAACGGCACCACCGGTTGCGTGGAAAAAGCTGCCGTGTGGCATATGGTCAAGAACAGTCGCACCGGAGTGAATCATGGCAGCGCCTGCAAGAGCAGGAACACCTAAGTCCAAAATCGTGGTGCTAAACACACTAGAGGCAACGGCTGTACCAGCTGTCGTGGAGGCCGTTGCTAGCGCCATCATGGCACCAGAGATTGGTGCAAGTAGGTATGACGGCAAACCAGAGGCAGTAAGTAGGTCAATCAAGCCATCTCTCAGCGCTGAGTTTGCGACGATGCCTGCGAGTGTACCTGTGCCAAGCAGCATCACTGCGACCGGAGCCATACGGTTCAGGCCAGACACTGCAAAGTGGTTAGAATCTCTGAAACGTCCCATGATCACAGCACCAAGCAAGCCGCCTAGTGGCAATGCGATGAGAGGATCAACATTAACGCCAGCAATTGGACGCAAAGCGAGTAGCGCAATAGCGACCAGTGGGGCAACAATCGCTGCACCAAAAGAAGGAAGACGACTATGGTCTACAGCAACGACTTCAGACTCCGCTACTTTGGTTCCTCTATTGACCAGACGCTTAGCGATGAAGTAAGCCAGTAGCATGCCACATAAGCCAGGAACAACACCTGCAGCCATAACAGAGGTCAAAGGGACATCAAAAGCATCTGCGGCGGCGATAGCATTTGGATTAGGTGACATGACGTTACCCGCTTTACCGCCGCCGACCATCGCTAAAAGGATGGCCGTTTTCGAGATGTCAGCACGACGAGCAATCGCCAAGGCGATCGGAGATACGGTAATGACTGCGACATCTACAAAAACGCCCACAGCGGTTAAAATCATTGTTGCGAGAGCAAGCGCTAGCAGCGCTCGTGTCTCACCGACTTTTTTGACAATGGTTTCAGCAATCGAAGTGGCTGCACCAGACTCAATCAGGACACCAGCTAGCACACCTGCCGCTAGAATACGTAGGACTGCAGTGACAATACCTTGCGCACCACCAATCATCAGGCCAACAGTGTCGGTCAGTGAGACGCCACCAACGATACCACCGACCAGCGCACCAATAATCATGCCGTACGCTGGTGGAACTTTTTTGAGGATTAGGGCAATCGCCACGACAAGCGCGGATAGAGCACCGAGTGTAGAGACTTCAATCATGTTCTATTTCCAAATGGATAAGCGAATTTTTTCGCAAATATAGAGTGACAGAACGAAAGAGTCTTTAGCGTAAGTGACAAATGTTCATCACCAGACAGGTCGTTTTATTGTGCGCTTGCACAAATTTACTTTGCCCAGTGAAATAAGTTAATCGTAATATACAACTGCATAATGTCATCTATCTTGTTGATATTTAATGATGTTAGTTGCTCAATTTTCTCTAGTCGATACCTTAGGGTATTACGGTGAATATGCAGCTTTTCACAAGTGAGAGCTGAATCGCAATTTTGTAGAAAATAGATCTTGAGGGTCTTAACGAGTAATCCTTTGCTATCTCCCTTTTGCAATGCAAGGTAGGGTTGCTCGAGCTGCTCTCGACGCCATGGTTCGTTGAGTAGACTGCTCATGATGACGGGTAAACGATAGTCCTGATAGAAGAATACCTCTCCTTGTCGGTTGGCGACGCTGTTGAGAGTCAATTGAGCCGTATCGTATGAGCGCGCAAGTCCACTTAAACCGGTAAAGTAATCCCCCAACGCAATCTTGATCTTGAAATTAGCCTCTTTTTTCACTCGGCGTAACAGTTGGTTGATGCGTTTGGTCTCAGTCTCTTTCGACCAACCGTCAGCCGTCAGAGTAATAGGTTTGAGCACCACCACTTCGTTTTGTGAAACCGATAAGATGCCCACTAGATTATCGCGCTCAGGGTATTCCAGCAGGTGTACGAGTTGCTGCAGGTGCTCAAGCGATAGGGGCTTGTTTTTTTCGGGCAAGACTTTTACAACGGCAGCAATGCGAGGTTGGGCGAGATCCAGATCAAGTCTGTCCGCAATCGCATCAAGTTGCATCTCATTAAGTGTCGTTCCTTTGATTAACTGCAATACTAACTCTTCACGGTGACGCTTATTCCACTCTATCTGCGACATTAGAGCAGCTTGCTCCACAATGAGCTCCGCGGTCATTTTTACCAATTCACCAAAATGATGCACATCCTGCGGTTTGCCGGAGATACCAATCACGCCGATGACCTGTGCTTGATATAGGATTGGAAGATTGATTCCAGGTTTGACGCCTTTTAGGTGATCCGCTGTTGCTTCATCGATCTCCACTACGCGGGACTCAGTAATAGCGAGAACAGCCCCCTCGTGCTTTTGGTGCAACCTAGCCTGATCTCCCGAGCCGATAATACGCCCTTTATCATCCATCACATTAATGGAGTGAGGGATGATTTTCATCGTACGTTCAACTATTTGTCGGGCAATCATTTCGTTTAACTGCATCTTTACCCCAATTTAGATTCTCATGCTACCGAGGACAATAGTCTGCCGGTCGCCCGGAAATATCAAGAAAATGGTATAATGGGCGACTTTTTCTGCTGGCGATGAGCCTCACAAAGGTAGAGTGATGGATTTTGAATTTAAAAAGAACACCTTATTAGGTACATACACAGTTTACTGCAGCATGGGGCATGAGGCGGTGGCTCAATGGGTTGAATCCGAATTAGGCACGCAAATAGCGAGAGTTGATAAGCACTTGGAACTATTAGCTCAAGCACGTAATAACCCATTCAACGAGATCAATGTATTGGGGCAGGGGTATAACTTATCTGTTTATGACAATGAAGTCACCGTCACAGCACATACGGTGCAAGATGATAGCAGTGACTGGCATGATGAAGAGTTAGGGAGTTTTTCCGACGAGACAGAAGCCGTCTGTGGTTTAGATGATTTTGAGTCGCTGTTGATTCAATGGCGAGAGTTTGTCGGTTAGATGCACTGAAATGGGGAAATGTTAAAACTTTGCTTCATTTTCGTGAGTGCACTGCACTGTTTTGGTGCGTAGTTCGTCAGTGACAAATTACTTCTCATCATAAGTTGTTGAAATTAAAGGTTTAAAAAAGTTGGCACGTAGATTGGATTAGTGGAATCAAACCAGAGATGAATGTTTTCGGAGAGGAAGCGATGAAACTAATCAATGCGATTGTAAAACCATTTAAATTGGACGATGTGCGCGAAGCACTCGCTGACGTAGGTATCGAAGGGATGACGGTATCTGAAGTGAAGGGTTTCGGGCGTCAAAAAGGTCACACAGAGCTATACCGTGGTGCAGAGTACCAAGTGGACTTCTTGCCTAAAGTGAAGCTAGAGATTGCAACACAGGCAGAGAATGTTGACCGTGTTATAGAAGCAATCACTAAAGCGGCACACACCGGTAAAATCGGTGACGGTAAAATTTTCGTTTACGACCTAAGTCAAGCCGTGCGTATCCGTACCGGTGAGATGGACACAGAAGCACTATAAGAATTCAAAGGATTGGAGAACAATTATGGAACTTTCAGTAACAGTATCTGAACTACGTTACGCACTAGATACCTTTTTCTTCCTCATTTCGGGTGCGTTAGTGATGTGGATGGCAGCAGGCTTTGCCATGCTTGAGGCCGGTCTTGTTCGCTCAAAGAACACGACAGAAATCTTAACCAAGAACGTTTGTCTTTACGCTATCGCTTGTACTATGTACTTGGTGGTCGGCTATCACATTATGTATGTCGATAATGGCGAAGGCGGTTGGTTGCCATCATTTGGTGCGCTAATCGGCACTCAAGGTGAAGGTGCAGACCATTCATTAGAGTCTGACTTCTTCTTCCAAGTTGTATTCGTTGCTACAGCAATGTCAGTGGTGTCTGGCGCGGTAGCTGAACGTATGAAACTTTGGTCTTTCCTCATCTTCGCAGTGGTACTAACAGGCTTTATCTACCCAATGGAAGGCTACTGGACTTGGGGTGGCGGTTTCCTAGCAGAGGCAGGCTTCAGTGACTTTGCTGGCTCAGGTATTGTACACATGGCGGGTGCAGCAGCAGCACTATCTGGCGTACTACTGCTAGGTGCTCGTAAAGGTAAATACGGCAAAAACGGTGAAATCTACCCGATTCCTGGTTCAAACATGCCTCTAGCAACATTGGGTACATTTATCCTGTGGTTTGGTTGGTTCGGCTTCAACGGCGGTTCTCAACTAATGGTATCTGATTTCGAGAACGCGACAGCAGTAGGTCAAATCTTCTTGAACACCAATGCAGCAGCGGCAGCAGGTGCAATTGCAGCGCTACTTGTTTGTAAAACGACTTGGGGCAAAGCTGACCTAACAATGATTCTTAACGGTGCGCTAGCAGGTCTTGTTGCTATCACAGCTGACCCACTATCTCCATCGCCATTGGCTGCGGTAAGTGTGGGTGCGGTATCAGGTGCGCTAGTGGTATTCAGTATCATCGGTCTAGATAAACTTAAGATTGACGATCCAGTAGGTGCTATCTCTGTTCACGGTGTGTGTGGTTTCTTTGGCCTGATGGTTGTTCCATTAAGTAACGGTGACGCAACGTTCGGTGCTCAGCTTCTAGGTGCAGTTGTTATCTTCGGTTGGGTATTCGCAGCAAGTCTAGCGGTATGGGGCGTACTAAAAGCAACAATCGGTATCCGTGTAACGGAAGAAGAAGAGTTGGAAGGTATGGACATGCACGACTGTGGTGTTGGTGCTTACCCAGAGTTTGTTACGGTTAAGTAACTCGATATAACTAAAACTTCTAAAGCTCGCCATAAACTGGCGGGCTTTTTTTTGTTTTTGATCATTGCAAAACAAAGTTTACTAAATATAATAACGAAACTGATAAACATTATCATTAACAATTAATCGGCGCATTTTCGCCGTCATGAAATAAACGGACGACAGACAATGAAAAAACTGCTTACTCTCTCTGCACTAGCATGTGCTTCAATCGCACCTTCAGTGATGGCTGCAGGTGAGGTGAATGTTTACTCTTACCGCCAACCATTCTTGGTTGAGCCAATGTTCAATGAGTTTACGAAAGAGACTGGCATCAAAGTCAATGTTATGTTCGCGAAACAAGGTATTGCTGAGAAACTGGCTCAAGAGGGTGAATACAGCCCAGCAGACGTACTGCTTACGACTGACATCAGCCGTTTGGCAGAACTGACAGACCGAGGTCTAGTTCAAGTCGTTGAAAGTGACGTGATTGAAGGTAATGTTCCTGCACAATACCGTGATAACGAAAATGAGTGGTTTGCACTGACTCTACGTACTCGTAACGTGTACTCGTCACGCGATCGCGTAGGTAAACTTGGCGCAGAATTTAATTATGCAGACCTAGCGAACCCAGAGTTCAAAGGTAAAATCTGTACTCGTCAAGGTAAGCACCCTTACAATGTATCACTGGTTTCTTCGATGATTGCACACCACGGTGAAGCGGAAGCGAAAGCGTGGCTTGAGGGCGTAAAAGCCAACCTAGCACGTAAGCCTCAAGGCAATGACCGTGCACAAGTAAAAGCTATCCGTGAAGGCCTATGTGATGTCTCTCTGGGCAACAGCTACTACCTAGGTAAGATGGTTAATGATGCTGAGCAAAAAGCCTGGGCAGACGCGGTATACATCAACTTCCCGAACCAAGAGACAGAGGGTACTCATGTAAACGTTTCTGGTATGGCCATGGCGAAATACTCTCCTAACCGTGACAACGCTCTGAAATTAATGGAGTTCCTAACTGCCGATAAAGCACAACAGCTTTACGCAGAAGTGAACTACGAGTACCCAGTGAAAGAAGGTGTGAAGCGTTCTGAGCTCGTCGAGTCTTGGGGGGACTTCAAAGCAGATAGCATCTCTTTGGATGAAATTGCCTCTTACCATTCAGCGGCAATTCGTCTTCTAGACGAAGTGAAGTTTGACCTTTAATGTCATCTAGGGGTATAACTGTACCCCTAATTTTATAAAGGTCTATGAGAGTCATTCTCACTAGCATCACATTCTCATACTAGTTGATGAAACAAAGTAATTATTTATGGAAAACCAGCAGCTTTGCCCTCGCATTGCTGCTGGTTTTGCCTATTTTAGCCATTTTTTATACCGCCGTTAGCGAAACAGACGACATCTTTGGTCATCTTATGTCTACGGTGATGCCAACCTATATCTCCAATACGCTGCTTTTGGTGGCGGGCGTGATGTTTTTGTCATTGGTTTTCGGCATCCCTTCCGCTTGGCTTATGGCGATGTGTCGTGTTCCGGGGGAAAAAGTGCTGCAGTGGGCGCTGGTTTTGCCGCTGGCAATGCCTGGATACATCGTTGGTTACATTTTTACTGACTGGTTTGATTTTGCCGGCCCCGTTCAGATATTCCTGCGTGATATCACTGGGTGGGGACCAGGCGAGTATTGGTTTCCCGACATTCGCACGCTAGGCGGTGCGACTTGGGTTCTATCACTGGTACTTTATCCTTACGTCTATCTTCTCGCTCGCGCTGCTTTCATGGAGCAGAATGTCTCTTTGCTTCAATCTGCTCGCCTTTTGAAGTGCTCTCCTTGGGAAAGCTTTGTACGAATTTCGTTGCCGTTGGCAAGGCCGTCGATTGCGGTGGGCTTGTCACTTGTCGCCATGGAAACCATCGGTGATTTCGGCGCGGTGAACTACTTCTCCGTCAGTACTCTTACTACCGCTGTTTACGATACATGGCTTGGCTACTCAAGCTTGTCAGCAGCCGCTAAGATCTCTGCAGTAATGCTGGTCTTTGTGCTTGTCCTGCTCAGTGCAGAGCGCTACAGTCGCAGGCGTCAAAAGCTATTTCAAACCACATTTAGTAGCCATGAAGACTTTCGCTATGAGCTTAGAGGCTGGAAAAAATGGCTTGCGGTTGCATGGTGTTGGGGCTTGGTATTGATTGCGTTTATTCTTCCTCTCGGGCAACTTGTGAAGTATGCGTATATCTACTTTGATCAGAGTTGGACAACGGAATTTAAGCAGTATGCCTTCAACAGTTTGTATGTTTCTGTGGTGGCAGCAGTCATTGCAACTGCGATTGCAATCATTGTGAACTTTAATCATCGCCTCAAAGCGAGCAAGTCGAATTTGGCGGCCATTCGTTTTTCTTCAATGGGCTATGCGGTACCTGGTACTGTACTGGCCATCGGTATTCTAGTGCCTGTGATCGCGATGGATCATATGGTGAATGACTTTGCGCGGTGGATGGAGTGGGGCAGACCCGGCTTAATCTTCTCTGGCTCAATGTTTGCCATTATTTTTGCTCTAGTTGTGCGCTTTTCGGCGGTCGCGATTGGTAGTGTTGAGAGCAGCTTAAATAAAGTGTCACCATCTCTAGATATGGCATCACGCACCATGGGCTGTAACTCTAATTTTATGCTGTGGCGTGTGCATCTGCCTTTGATTCGCCGCGGTGCATTGATTGCTGGGCTATTGGTGTTTATTGAGTCGATGAAAGAGTTGAATGCAGCGATTCTGCTGCGTCCGTTTAACTTTGAAACACTGGCGACGTATGTGTATAACTTCGCCTCAGATGAACACCTAGAGCTTGCGGCTTTACCAGCTATTTTGCTCGTGGTGGTGGGGCTTATCCCACTTGTTGTTGTCAATCGCTCACTAGAGCATACCCATTAACACTTTGGAGTCGATGCTATGAGCTGTGCATTATCGGTTAATCAATTAACGTGTCAGTATGATGACCAAACGGTTCTAGAGAACCTCTCTCTGTTGGTTGACCATGGTGAAATTGTTTGTCTTTTGGGCGCAAGTGGCTGTGGTAAAACCACGCTACTAAAAGCCATTGCTGGATTGATTCCCCTGTCAGCAGGGCAAATGAGCCTAAACTGTATGACCATTGATGATGGTGAGAACTGGGTACCACCCGAGCAGCGCAACATAGGCATGATCTTTCAAGACTATGCGCTATTTCCACATCTTACCGTGGCGCAAAACATCGCTTTTGGTTTGCGTGAACTCACCAAGTCACAACAGGCCGAAAAGGTTGCGGAGATGCTGGAGTTGGTACACCTGACTCCGTTTGGTGATCGCTACCCGCACCAACTTTCTGGCGGTCAGCAACAGCGTGTTGCTATTGCGCGCGCTTTAGCCTACAAGCCCGATTTGTTGCTACTCGATGAGCCGTTTTCTAATATCGATACTCAGGTTCGCCATGAGTTGATTGGTGAAATTCGTCGCTTGTTTAAAAAGCAGGGTGTGACGGCCATTTTTGTGACTCACTCCCGCGAAGAGGCCTTTGCGTTTGCGGATAAAATGGCAGTAATGAACCAAGGGGTTATTGAGCAATATGGCACGGCATCCGAGCTGTATTTCGAGCCTTCAAGTAAGTTTGTTGCTGACTTCTTAGGTGGTGGTAGCTACTTACCCGCAGAGCGCTTGGCAGATGATGTGTTTGCTACTCGCCTAGGCAATATAGAAGCAAAAGCGCAGGATGACATTACAGTAGGTGCTCGCTGTGAGTTGTTATTGCGTCCACAGCATGTGGTGATTACGCCTTCAGAAGAGAGCCAAATAGAGGTTATTGAGCAGCAGTTCATGGGAGATCACTGCCGCTATGTGATTGATATTGATGGTCATCGTTTGCTCGCTACATCGCCACAACCACTGGTTCGTGGCCAGTCGGTATCGGTTGAGGTCGATATGCAAGGCATCTTGGCTTACCACGCCAAATAGGCCCATATATAAAAAGGCCCAGCCGAATGGCTGGGCAAGTGTGTCCTTCACCTATAGGAGTATGACAGGATAAGTACTTCTAACTCATAGAGCTAGAAAGTCCTTAAATTGTTGAAGGACACATTCGGCAGTTTCTTTATCTTGCATTTCCGCAAAAATTCGCAGTAGTGGTTCTGTGCCCGAGAAGCGAGCAATCACCCACCCACCGTTTTTAAAGTACACCTTAGCACCATCGTCATAGCTGACTTTCTCTATTTCAAAAGCAAAGTCAGGCAGTGCTTTCTCTACATAGATCTTGTCAAAAATGCGCTGTTTTTCACTTGGCTTAAACTGACAGTCACCTTCAGCCATATAGGCGTAGCCATACTTTGAGTAGATTTCATTTAGCAGTTCAGAGAGCTTCTTGTGTGTCACTGAGAGCATTTCCACCAAAAGGCTTGAGGCAAAAACACCATCTTTCCCCTTGATGTGGCCTCTAATTGTCAGACCTCCGGAGCTTTCTCCCCCAATCAGAGAATTATCCTCCTCCATCTTCGAGCTAATATGTTTGAAACCAACCGGTACTTCAAAACACTGTTCGCCGTGATCTTCTGCAATCTTATCGAGAAGGTGGGTGGTCGCGAGATTGCGCACCACTGAACCTGTCCAGCCTTTATATTCCAGTAGGTAGTAGTACAGCAGCATCAACACTTCATTAGGGTGAATAAAGTTCCCTTTCTCATCGATAATACCCAAGCGGTCAGCATCCCCATCGGTGCCGATCCCTAAGTCGTAACCTTCACTGGCCACCAGGTGTTTAAGACGATAAAGGGTGGCGGCACTAGGAGACGGCATTAGGCCACCAAAATCAGGATTTTTGCCATCGTTGATCACGTCGACATCGCAGCGCCCATTGATCAAAACGGTTTGCAGCGCATTTTTTGCCACCCCAAACATAGGGTCGATAAGCACTTTGAGGTTGGCTTTTTTGATCGATTCAATATCAATGAACTCGATAATAGAGTCGACAAACTCATTCATTGGGTTGATCACTTCAATCAGCTGTTGCTCAATCGCGATCTCAAATTCTATTGTTCGTACATCGGCCTTCGTCAGATAGGCGATTTGAGCTTCAACTTTTTGAGTGATGATTTCATCGGCGTCACGGCCGCCTTCAATAAAGATTTTGATGCCGTTGTAATCTGCTGGGTTGTGAGAGGCGGTAATACATGCTGAGTAGGCACAGTTCATCTGCTTCGCCTTAAACATCACCACTGGAGTAGGCACAAATTTATCGATGAAGCTGACTTTGATTTGGTTAGCCGCAAGAACTTGAGCAAACCACTTTCCGGCTTTATCTGAGAGAAAACGGCGGTCGTAACCCACGACAAAACCGCGTTCAACCACCTTTTCATTGGTTAAAATATTGGCAACAGCTTGTGCGACGAGTTCGACATTGTCGCGGGTGAATTCTTCGCCGATAAACGCGCGCCAGCCACCAGTTCCAAATTGAATCATGATTCTATTCCTTATATCGAGAGCGACATCTTCGATGTCGCTCATAGGGTCGTTAGCCTAGAGTGACAACAACATGGTTGGTGCTGCCAGGTGCATAAATGGGTACAGCGCCGTTGATAGCGTCACCATTGACCTCTATCGACGCCACTCCTTTGCTCACCCCCTTCGGATTAAGCACTTTGATTTCATACGTGGCACCTCGCCATTGACGGGTGATACTGAACTCTGGCCACTCTGTCGGAATACATGGGTCGATGGTGAGGCCATCAAAACCAGTACGTACACCAAGGATAAAGTTGGTGACCGCGTAGTAGGCCCAGCCTGACGTGCCCGTTAACCATGGGTGGTTAGCGCGTCCGTGGTCTTGATGGTCACGTCCCATTACAAATTGCACATAGGAGTAGGGTTCAGCAATGCGCTTTTCAATCATGTCATTTTGGTTATACGGGTTGAGCGCATCATAGAATTTCATTGCACGATCGCCGCGTCCCAATTTTGCTTCAGCAACCCATGCCCAAGGGTTAGGGTGAGAGAAGATAGCTCCGTTCTCTTTTACCCCTTGGTAAACTCGAGTAACAAAACCAATGTCGTCATTTGGCGTTGCAAACGATGGGGCGTTCAGATGCAATCCGTATTCAGAGAACAGGTTTTCATCCACCGCATCCATCGCTTTTTCGCCACGCTGTTGTGACACCGCACCAGAAAGGACGGCCAATGTATTGGACTCAAGATGAACTCTTCCCTCTGTTTGTTGGGCGGTACCGATCTTGTCACCGTCTTTGGTTAAACCGCGGATATACCACTGCCCTTCGTCATCCCAAAGATGGGTTTCACATGCTTCTCGAACGCCTTCGGCCATGGCACGATACTTTTCAGCATCGTCTTGCTCACCACGATACTCAGCAAGCTCAATGAAGGATTCTAGCGCCCAGTAATGAAGGAAAGAAACCATGGCTGACTCACCACCGCCCAGGTTGAGGCAGTCATTCCAGTCGGCGCGAAGCCCTTTACAGATGCCGGTTTGACCAACATATTCGGCAGAGAAGTCGAGTGCGGCCTTCATGTGTTCATAGACGCTTGCTTCACCCCCATCGGCATAAGGAATGACTTGATCAATAAAGCTCTCTTCGCCCGTCTCTTTGATAAAATTACAGATAGTTGGAACGAGCCACAGGTGATCATCAGAACAGGTGTCTTTGATGCCGTGGATCTTATCTTCGTCGGATGGGGTAGGTACAACCGTTGGCGATTTTGAGGGGGCGACATCGGCTTTTTCTGGATCGAACCAGTCAGGATCAAATAGGTGTAAACCATAGCCCGCCTTCACTTGACCACGTAAGAGGTCGACGAGGCGTTTACGTGTCATCTCTGGGTTAGAGTGAGGGACCGAGATCGCATCTTGTGCAGTATCTCGATAGCCAAGTCCGGTTCTTCCGCCCACTTCAATGAAAGAAGCAAAGCGCGACCACACCACACAGGTTTCAGCTTGATAGAGGGTCCATGTATTGATCATGGTATCTAGGCCTTGGTTTGGTGAGGAGACTTGGAACTTGTTACAGCGCTCATCCCAGTGGGCCTTAATTTGAGCAAATGCAGCATCAACATTCGCAATGTCTTGGAACTTCTCTCGCAGTCTTGCGCCGTTGCCTTTACCAATGCCAAGAATATAAGCAAAGCGCACCTCTTCACCCGGTTGCAACGTGAACTGTTTGTGCAAAGAGCCACAGTGGTTGTAACAGGTCTGGGCTGTGTTTGAGCAACGCCCTTGCTCAACAGCAATAGGATTGGCCTCGTCGCGATAAAGCCCCAAGAAGTTATCTCGTTGACCGTCGTAAGAGTCAGGAGAGAAAGTTGACGCTAGATAGTAGAAGCCCTCAAATTCATCGGTGTTGTAGTAAAGGTCGTACTCAATCACCCCATCGTTGTACTCAGTACCAGCAGAGTAGAGTGACATTTGGTGGTTTTGATTATCTGACTGGATATGGCTGAAAGAAAACTCTACAAATGAGAAAGCACTGATGGTGCGTGGGGTGTCAGAGGTGTTTTTGATCACCACGTCCCACACTTCGGCGTCTTCACCTTTGGGAACAAACAGAGTTTTGGTGGCGTGAATACCGTTGTAGTCACACTGAAACTTTGAGTAAGAAAGACCATGGCGAACCTCATAGGATGCCTCATCAAGGCTTTTTGCTACCGGCTGCCACGAAATTGACCAGTAATCACCGCTGTGATCATCGCGCAGATAGACATAGTGACCCGGGCGGTCAAATGAGGCATTGGGTCTAAACTTAGTGACACGGTTGTACTCTGGTGAGTTGTAGAACGAATAGCCGCCAGCATTATGTGAGATAACCGTACAAAACTTTTCGGTGCCGAGGTAGTTTGTCCATGGGGCAGGGACATCTGGTCTGGTGATGACGTACTCTCGGTTTTGGTTGTCGAAATAGCCGTATTTCATTGTCATTTCCTTGTTCGTGTGCTGCTCAGGCAGCGATAAATCTGCAAATTAGCGTGGGCAAGCTAGGCTTGCCATTAGTGTTTGTGTCAGTGAGCCCAGGGTGGCCTATAGGCAATATTTTGTTGTTCCAGCCTTGGGAGGTGTCCTTTAAGTCTGGCGAGGTAATTGGACCAATTGCGTTGCTGGTTGCTACTCCACATCACCTCTGCTAGCGCGGTAATGCGCGGAAACAGCATGTAGTCGAGTCGCTCTTGATTCGGTACAATTTCGCACCAAATCGCAGCTTGGATACCCTGTACGCGCTTATGGATAGGGTCTCGCTCATCAATACTGGCTAGCGGTTGATAGTGATAGGCGTGCTCAAGTGAAATGGCGTTCGCCCAGTCGACACCGGGTTCATTCGTGCATTCTGATTGCGCCATATCGAGGTAGGTGTATTGCGCTGGCTGCAAAATGACATCAAAGCCTTGTTTGGCGCAGTCAATGGCCGCTTGCTCACTGAGCCAGGAGTAAATAACCGTGTCTTTACTCACCTTGTTACCATGCTGAGCTTCTTCCCAGCCAACCATACGCTTACCAAGGTTTTTGAGCTTCTGTTCAGCGTAACGAAGAAGGTGACCTTGAAGCTCAAGAGGAGATTGGTAACCCTGTTCAGCCATCATTTGTTGGCAGGCAGGGCTATCGGTCCAAACGCCTTTAGGCACCTCATCAGCGCCAATATGAACCCACTTTGCAGGGAATAGCTCTGCGATTTCAGTGAGTACAATATCAAGGAACTCATAGGTCCCAGCGAGCGCGGGAGAAAGCACATTATCGGTGTAGCTCTGTACACTGCGATATTGAGAGAAATCATTACCATCCACTAACATCTCTGGAAGAGAACGAATCGCCGCTCGACAGTGCCCCGGAATATCGATTTCAGGGATAACGGTAATGCCACGTTGCTGCGCATAGTGGATGACATCCTTTATCTCTTCTTGGGTGTAATAGCCGCCATAAGTCTGTGCCGCGTGGCTGAACTGTGGAGCAATGGGTAATGTCGGTCCCCGCCAAGCACCAATATCGGTGAGTTGCGGCAACGCTTTGATTTCAATACGCCAAGCTTCATCGTCGGTTAGATGCCAGTGAAAGGTGTTGATTTTGTAGTGGGCCAGTTGATTGATGAGTCGCTTGACACTCTCTAGCGAGTGAAAATGGCGAGCACAATCGAGCATAAAGCCGCGGTAGTTAAAGCGTGGCTGGTCTTGAATGGTCAATAGCGGCAAACGACATTCACCGTTGGAGCGTATTGTGAAAAGCTGCAGTAAAGTCGCGCTAGCGTTATGAAAGCCAGCTCGATCATTGGCTTCAACGCGGCAGCCAAGCTCGGTAATGGTAATTTTATAGCACTCGCTTTCCAGAACCGGGTTGAGCAGAAAATCGACACTTGGATTAGCATCAGATGGCACTCGATTTAAGCTCAAACCGAGCAGTTGCAGCGCTTCGGTTTGCAGCCAGTTCAGGGCGTTATCTGCTTGCGGGTGACTAGAGATAAGGTTGAAAGTTCGTCCAAGTTCCAAATAGCCCTGAGTCTCAGTTTGCTTTAATGGCTTAGGAATCAGAGCGATGCACTCCTCGTTTACGTCGTCAATCGATGGTGTGTGAGTTATCGGTTCAAGCAAAACAAAAGGCGTCAGCGTAACCGGCAGTGTCTCGTTTGATTCCTTGATATCAATGGAAGCGTCTTTCAATCCATCGGTCAGGTAGCGCAGCGGGAAAGTCACGACGTCAAATTCAAAGTACATGCTCGTGTTTGCCTGCAACAGAGGAGAGTGAGGGGTGTACTGGCAATAACTTCCAACCTGAGAAAAGTCCCCTTCTTTGACGCTGCTCGGGGTAATGAAACGATCAAAAATGAAGTTGAAGCGCTTAATGGTAATGGTATCGTCACTCAGGTTGTGCAAGGTCACAGCCAAACGACTGAGATTCTCTTGTTGCGATACAACATTAAAGTCTACTCGATAGCTCATAACTCACCTCAATATAGGTTATGTTCAGGGCGACCCGCGAGCATGATTGCTCCCTCAATCGCGTCGAATTGAGGTTCAACAATCCACTGCTGAATCGGCGGCGAAAGCCAAGGTAAGATACGCTGTGCAATACTGCCCATTAGGCAGATGCGAGTCGCCCCTTTGGTAATTAAGGCATTGAGGAACATCTCGATATCTTGTGCGGTTTGTTGAAGGAGGCGAACCGCTAAAGTGTCTCGCTGCTCTGCAAAGTAAAACACTCTTGGACAGAATTGGCCGTAGTCACGAGGCAGAGCTGTTTTAGACCAAGCAACGATGGCATCGATATCGTTGTTAAACTCACTCATCACTTCTTGGCCGAGCGGGCTATCAGGAACAACGCCATCTTGAATCAGTAGCACTTGCTGAATGAGATGCAGCCCCATTACCGCACCACTCCCTTGGTCTGAGATGGGGAATTCTCGCCCCCCAACCACATGCTGTTCACCATTAAGTAGCAAAAGGCCACAAGACCCAGTGCCGGCAATCATGATGGCGCCATCGTCACCATTGTGTGCGCCTAGACAAGCGCCGTAGGCATCAGTGTTGAGAGTGATTGATTTAAATGGGTGTGTTAGGCACTTGAATGCTTGCCAAGCATCACGCTGCTCGGCACCAGCTAAAGCGAGGCCCACATGCATGTAGCGATAATCATCTATGGTCAAGCTGGCTTGAATCGCCGCTTGTGTAATGGCCTCAATGACTGAGCCCATTGCCGACTCCACCCCTAATAGAATATTGGCACTACCGGTTTTTGCTTCTCCAAGTAGGCGACCTTGATTGTCACGAATGCGCGCGCGACATGAGGTCCCCCCCCCATCAATACCGACATAATATTCAATCATTTATCTGCTCCTACCGAGAGTATGCTTTGGGCAGTAATCGCCAATAGGAACCAGCCTGCATGAGGAATCCACTGTTCACCCCAACGCCAGTTCTGCAGCATGTCGTCTTTTTGATTTTCAGGGTTAAAAGCGATGTCGCGCTCATTTTCGAAGCCAGCGGTAATGCCATTACAGATACCGCCACGAGCATTACTAAAACCCAATTGCGGTAAATAGTTGGGGTTGTTTTGACCGTGCCCATCGAGCATGCACATGTTGTAAGGGTTAGAGCCTAAGACCCAATCGATGGCACGTTGTGCATATTCATTGAGCGCTTCACGAACTTGTACTGAATCAATGGTGTCTTGAACGAGCCAAGCCATGGATGCAAGTGAGGCTAGACGAGCATTTTCACCCTGCCACCAGTAGCCTGACTCATTGTTGTGAGCGATAAAGAACGCCTCTCTTTTTTCTTCATCTACGCCTTTGACATATTGGCGAGGATAGCCAAATGGGTTGGCGACCTTATGAGTGATGTCTAGTTCAAATTGACATGCTTGCTCAATGACCGTTTGCACTTGAGCAGCTAACTGAGTGTCTGATTCAATGGTGAGAAATTCATTGAGAGCAATGACGGGTAGCCCAGCATCGGACGCGTGATAGTAAGGGCGAGAGCCATCTTCATTGGCAGACCAGTAATTTTGGATGTGTTGATCGGAGACTTGACGTTCAACCAAGGCGCTTGCCCATGAGCGAGCTTCATTAAGATAGAAGTCGATATCGGTTGATTTGTAGAGCTCGACACTAGCAAGCAAGGCACAATATTCATCGATGATGTTCTCCTCACCATCATCTAGGTAATCAAGGTTATGAGTTTTAAGATGGTGATAGCCTTGCTCCGCCGCAATGAGGTAGTCGTTACTGGTGTAATCTCCCGTTTCACCGAGTTGATATACAAGAGCGAGTGACGCAATACTCATACCTGCACCTTGGCGAAATGCCGCTTGATAATCGGAAGATTTGTGTCCCAATTGAGTCGCGTAGGCACAGATTTCTCGCTGCTCAGGGTCTTTGCTCCATTTATCAAAAACGGTCATATAGAAAAAGCCATCGGGGTGTTGCATACGATAGAGAAAATCGACGCCATACAGCGCTTCATCAAACAGCCGTGTGCGACTGAATTTTGCAAACTCTGCTTTGTCTTTCAGCAAGCTTGCCGCTTTTAACATGTTCCAAGCCACCATCGGGGTTTGCTGTGGATTGAGATAGTTCGCGTAGGATAAGTGGCTGAGGTATTTGCTCACATCACCCGATGCGTCATACCAACCACCATGAACATCGACTTTCTCATCAGAGCCGTAGAGCTTTGCCTTCGTGTCTTGTCGCTCAAACTCTCCAGAGCAGCGTTGAGATTTGAAGTAGTGAAGAACATCGGAAAATGTGCGCTGAAAAAGCAAGTCTTCGCCGATGGTAAATCGCTCAGATTGTGCATCGTGGGCACGTAAGTAATATTCACCTGTCTGACCAAAGTGCGAGAAGTCGACTGTTGCAAATTCACCTTGGTGCCAATGGTCACAACATCCTGAATGAGTCACCGCTAGCTGCAGCTGCACTTGGTTTGTCTGCGCACAGACAAGGTCGAGTGAGGTAATCGGCTCAGCGCTTTCTAGCATGACGACCCCAAGTTTAGGACTAGCCGGGGTGTAGCCGATGTGGTTTATCAATAGTTTCATTTACCCTCTCCGAGGCATTTGAAAAGGGGAGGGGTGAACCTCCCATATCGTTCTAGTTTTCGTATAGGTAACAACGCACAAAGTGGTTATCAGAGAGTTGAGTTACGCTAGGTAGTTTCTCTTTGCATCGTTCACTCGCATGAGTGCAGCGACCAGCGAAAGGGCAGCCTGCTGACTCTGGAGTCCAAAGAGGAATCTCTCCTTTGTTGCCTTCGAGTTTGTGGTGAATCGATTTACTAGGATCAGGCACTGCTGAGACCAGAAGCTTGGTGTAAGGGTGTTGTGGATCGTGAATGATCTCCTCAGTATCGCCCCACTCCACCATGTGTCCGACATACATAACCGCAAGATCTTCGGCGATGTAGCGCGCAGTTGCGATATCGTGGGTGATGTAGAGAAGCGACATTTTCTTTTCAAACTTCATCTCTTCCATCAGGTTGAGGACACCGGCACGTATTGAAACATCGAGCATCGAAGTTGGCTCATCAGCCAGTACAACCTCAGCGCCCACCGCAATGTTTCTAGCAAGGTTCACACGCTGACGCTGTCCCCCAGAAAGTTGGTGAGGGTACTTCGCCGCCGTCTCTTTTGGCGGAATCAGGCCAACTTGCTCGAGCAGGTCGTACACGCGCTCTTCGAGCTCTTTCTTGTTGCCTGACGTGATTTTTTTATGAATCAACAGAGGGCGGGCAATATGGTGGAAAATGGTGTGGGTTGGGTTGAGAGAGCCAAACGGGTCTTGCCACACCATCTGTACGCCTTCTCGGTAAGTCATCATGTCCGATTTAGACTCAATGCCTTGAATGTCACGTCCTTTGTATTCAATCGCTCCGCCAGAAGGGGCATACATTTTGGCGATCATTTTGGCAGTGGTTGATTTGCCAGAGCCTGACTCCCCCACAACCGATAGGCCGCGACTTTTGTACATTTTGAACGACACGTCATTAATCGCACGCATCATAGGTTGGTTGAGTGCATTACTGTTGATTGGAAAGTCTTTGATCAGGTTTTTACCCTCAATCAACAGTTCGCCAAATTGTGTACTCATAGTATTCTCCAAAATCTTTAATTACTGCTAGAGGGCTAAACCTGGGCCTGTGCAATCGGCTCACCATAAAGATGGCAGTTTGATAAGCGGCCTGGCTCAATTTGACGTAGGTTGGTTGGCACACGGGAACAAGCTTCGTGCACACGATCACAGCGCGCTTGGAAACGGCAGCCTTGTGGCACCTCCAGCAGGTTAAGAGGGTTACCTGGAATACCCGTTAGTTTGGTTTTTGGCCCAGTGAGTGGAGGGAATGAGCTGCCTAGACCTTTGGTGTAAGGGTGGTATGGGCTCTCTAGAATCTGTTTTGAAGGAGCAACTTCAATCAGTTCACCCGAGTACATAATTCCGATGCGATCAGAGAACTCCACCATCAAAGACAAGTCGTGAGTGATGAAGAGAATCGAGAAGCCGAACTCTTCTTTTAGTGCGTAGATTTTTTGCAGAATTTCACGCTGAACAACGACATCGAGCGCCGTTGTCGGCTCATCCATGATGATCATTTTCGGATTCAGCGCCAGAGCAATGGCAATCACTAAACGCTGACGCATACCACCGGAAAATTGGTGAGGGTAGTCGTTCAATCGGCTTGGGTGGATATCAACAATCTCCAAAAGACCTTCAGCGCGACGCTTGGCTTGTTCGCGAGTCATATTGGTGTGTCGCATGATGACATCGCAGAACTGTTCTTCCATGGTCAATACAGGGTTGAGAGCGTTCATTGCACTTTGAAACACCATGGACATTTCACTCCAGCGAAATGCTTGCATGCGCTCATCGCTGTACTTGAGTATGTCTTCACCATTGAAGATTACTTGGCCACCGGTAATGAAAGCAGGCGGCTTATGCAGACGCATCAGCGAGAAGGCGACCGTTGATTTACCGCAGCCAGATTCACCAGCGAGGCCAAACACCTCACCTGGAGCGATATCAAAGCTCACGTTATTACACGCGCGCACATCGCCGGCATCAGTAATGTAATCTACGCAGAGGTTACGGATAGAAATAAGAGGTGCAGTCATGATTATTTATCTCCGCTCCAAAGTGCATTTTGTGGTGCCATCTCTGGCTCACGGTCTTCTTTGTCTTGTTTAGCCAGCTTTTTCCAGCGCTTCATACCTTTGTGAGAGCGAAGCTGAGGGTTAGCGATCTCATCAACGGCGAAGTTGAGAAGAGCAAGACCAGTAACGAGTAATGTTAGGGCGATACATGGAGCGAGTAGCTCCCACCAAGCGCCAATCAACATCGAAGAGGAGGTCTGTACGTTGTACAGCATGATGCCCCAGCTGATGGTGTTCGGATCGCCAAGTCCCAAGAATGAAAGAGTGGCTTCCATCATGATGGCGTACATCACTGAGCCGATGAAACTTGCCCCTACGATAGAGATAAGGTTTGGCAGAATCTCGACGAAAATGATGCGCCAAGAGGATTCCCCTAGTACTTCCGCCGCTTTAACAAACTCCTTCTCACGTAGAGCAAGTGTTTGTGAGCGTATCACCCTCGCCCCCCAAGCCCAGGACATAAAACCGATCACCAGGGTAATGGTTAGTGGGCCTGCTTCACCAATGAAGGCGGCCACGACAAACAGTAGCGGGTATTGTGGTATCACCAGCATAATGTTCATTGCTGCGGTCAGCACATCGTCGACCCGTCCACCAAAGTAACCCGCAGACACCCCAATCACTGTCGCGAGAATACAGACAGTGATACCAGCGCCAAAGCCCACAGCAAGCGATACACGAGCGCCATGTGCGACTTGTGACCAGACATCACGTCCCATTCGGGTTGTGCCTAACACATGCTCTGCATCTTTTGACATCGCAAGCGTACGACGATCGGTGGCTAGGTTCTCAGAGATCCAACCTGTCGGGTTGTTCTGCGCCGCTTTTACCACGAAACCTGGGTACTCATGCGGCTTGCCCGTGCGCTTGTCGGGAGCGTGTTGAGTCAGTAGTGGAGCAAAAGCTGCAATGAATAGGAAGGCTGCAAGAATGATGACCCCAGTCAGAGCCATTGGGTTGCGCCAGATGAGTTTTGCAAATTCTTTCATGATTATTTACCACCCTTACGTAGACGAGGGTCGAGTACCACATAAAGCATGTCGGCAACGAGGTTAAAGAACAGCATGAATAGCGTCATGATTAGAAGCTGTCCTTGGAGAACTTGGTAGTCACGAGCGTTGATCGCGTTGAACAAGACAGAGCCAAGACCTGGATAGTTGAAGATGATCTCGATAATGAGCTGACCACCAATGGCCATACCTAGAGACATTGATAGTGCTGTGACACTTGGCAGTAGGGCGTTGCGTGCGGCGTAGTGGAAAACCACGCGGTTTTCACTCAAGCCTTTCCCTTTGGCCATCGTGATGTAGTCTTCAGCCAATAGGTTGATCATATTGTTGCGCATGTTCACCAGGAAGCCACCAATCTGCACAACTGAGGCACAAAATAGAGGTAAAACAGCGTGATAAGCGACGTCTTTTATAAGTTCCCAGCTTGTCCAATCAGGGATCGTACCTGCGGTATAGGCATAACCAGTCGGGAACCATTTTAGGCCGATTGCAAAGGTAAACAGTGCGAGCATTGCGATGACTACTTGCGGTACGGCTTGAAGAATCAGCATACCTGGCGTCACAAACGCATCGTATTTGCTACCGCGTTTCCAAGCGGCAAAAATGCCAAGAATCGAACCAATGGAGAAAGAGAGCACAACAGCGGTACCCGCGAGGAAGAGAGACCAACCAAAAGCGCTGCCAAGGAGTGCATTCACTGAAAGCGGGTAGAACTGAATCGAGGTTCCTAGCTCCCAGGTCAGAATATTTTTCATGTAGGTGAGGTATTGAACCAGTAAACCGCCATCAACGAAGCCAAGTAGCTCTTTCATTGCTGCGATACGCTCTGGTGTCACCTGCACCGTGGTATGAGCAAACATCATGGTGACGGGATCACCCGGCATTGCTCGTGGAATAATAAAGTTTAAAGTTGCTGCAACAAGCAGCGCAATTAAATAGAACGTTAGACGTCTTAAAAAGTAACCCATAACTCACACCTTACTCACCCAGATAATTCCTGTTTCTGGATTCAGGTCGCTCCTAGCGAAATTTTGAGCGAACAAACCCCTGACGCTAAGCGCCATACAAAAAATAGTTAGAAGAGGTTTTAAAGGCGGCGCACGAGGGTACGCCGCAAGAAAAGAACGTTACTTAACTGGTTTTAGGTCCAGTACGTGTAGCAGACGCTCAGGGATACCAGCCCAAATGTTTGGACGGCCTTTTGGATTTTCTTCGTTCCACCAACCAGTGAAGCGCGTTGTGTTGTATTGGTACATGTAAGCACCAGACAGCACAGGGATAGTCACTTGGTCCGCTGCAATGATCTTCTGGATGCCGTGGGCGATCTCTAGCTGTTCATCTCGGTTAGCGGTCTTGTAGAAGCTATCAAGTAGGCCATCTAGCTGATCGTTTTTGTAGAAGTGCATCGCGAAGCGAGGCATACCATCACCAGATTGCAGTGTTGAGTTGTAGCCACTGTTCCAGTAGGTGTATGGATCCGCACCATGGAAGTAGTTGGTATACGCAACATCATAAGAGCCTTCAAGCATCGACTGGTTGTATACAGAGAAATCAGGCGTACGTGCTCGAGCACGAATACCCACTTCTTGTAGCTGTTCTACGGCAAGCTGCACAGTGTTATTAAAATCCGTCCAGCCATTCGGTGATTGAATCAGTAGCTCAAATTTCTTACCTGATGGTGTTTCAACAAAACCATCTTTATTGGTGTCCTTAAAGCCAGCCTGAGCAAGCAGTGCCTTTGCACCATCAGCATCGTAGCTGTTGAATTTCTGGTACTTCTTATGCGTAGCTTCATCAGACCAAGCCTCAAATGCGTAGCCTAAACCTGATGCAAAGTCGTTCACCGTACCACCACCATAGAATGCGATATCAATGATAGTCTGACGGTCAAGCGCCATAGAGAATGCGCGGCGGAAGTCGACATTGTTTAGTGCTTCTTGCTTCGCAGGATCTGGGTTTTTGTAGTTCACAACAAAGGCTTGAGTGCCCGCTGGTGGATACCAGTACTGATGGTTCGGGCTTGCAGCTGCATAGGTGCGGTCAATGTCTGGAACAAATGAAGATGTCCAGTCCATTTCACTATTTACCACCTTGCCAAGGAACTGATCGTTGTTAGCGATTTGTGGAACGCGCAGACAATCAACCTCTAGATTGTCGTTGTCCCAGTAGTTCGGGTTACGACATTGGATATAAAGTTGCGGTGTAAAGGTATCAACGACCGTAAATGGACCAGAGCCGACAGGGTTTTCGTTGGTGAAGGTTGCTGGATCATCAATCTTGCTCCAGACGTGCTCTGGAACGACAGGCACTTTAGCAATCTCGTAAGGAACATTTGAGTTTGCTTCGGTAAGTTTAAAGCGAACCTGGTAGTCGTTCAATTTCTCAACACTGGTTACCCAAGAGTTGATGCCGCTCTGATCAAGCTCTGGCTTGGCTTTTACTAGCTCGAAAGAGAAAATCACGTCATCCGCGTTAAAGGCTTCGCCGTCAGACCACTTTACACCCTTACGGATGTCAAACGTTACTGTCATTAGGTCGTCTGACATCGTGTAGTTTTCTGCTAAACGGAAGACAGGCTTGTTTCCGTGCATCTCATTAAAAACAACAAGCGGTTCGTACATGAAGTCCGTTGTCGTATGCAGGTTAGTTGCCCCTAGGTAAGGGTTAAAGTTACGTACAAAAGTCGTGAACTCTTTAGGGTGGACTGTCAGCTCGCTGCGCTCTGCCGCTGTTGCAACAGAAGCAAAGCCTGTGGTTGCAGTTGCGATGACCGCGGTAGCCAGTGCAGTTTTTTTAATATTGGTAAGCATAGCTGTTCCTTACTATTTGCTTTAGTTTCACTATGTGGAATATAGAGAAGCACTCAATGTGAGCCTTTCTCACTAAGACCTACCTCGATGAGGGGTAACAATGCGTTTGATTTCAAGGTTACGTCGAGTGGCCTGTAGGCCTTAGGTAAGGTAAGAAAACACCCTTTGCGCAGAATAGGCAATTCCAATTCTCGTTAAAACCGTTAAAACGTTAAAGTGCAACGTCAATTACGTTTATATTGTGTTGGTTGCTGTTTTTTTAAGCGTAGGTTGCCTTGAGATATCACTCGCATTTTATAGTCTTGATTTCTTATAATGTAAGTGAATACTTACCTATAGATATTTGTAGATTAAAGCTTGGAGAGAAATTAATACAAATGGCGATCTTGGTCACTCAAGCGTGAGTATCATAATTTTAGATGTAAAATTGATAGTGCCGTTTTGTTGTGATTCACCTCTCAAATGAATCAATTAAATACATTTGGAGGGGGTGTTTACCTTAGATATGTTCAAATTTACCCGCGTTTATCGCCGATTAGAACCTTTGAAGTCATCTTATTTTAACCGAGAAATAAACTGGATCGGCGAGCAAAGAAAGGCTCCGTTAGGAGCCTTGAAAGGGAAGGTTTTTGCTGAGGTTTAACTCGCAATGAGATGTTGCAACTTGTCTCTTAGCGCGATGATGTGTTGTCTCTGAGGTGTTTCACTCGCGCAGTATTCAAGGATGTAATCGAGGGAGTTGAGAACGGTTCGCCAGCGCGGTGTTTTGGGTAACGTTTCGATACGTAAGTATTTATCCAAAGTACGTGTTTGCAGTGTGCTTCGGTCAAGATAAACACGCCACAGGCCACTTTCCTCTGCAAAGGTGAACTTGGTCTGGCCCGTAGCACTTTCCCAGTAATCAAGGCCATTAGTCATCGCGTCAACCAGGACCTCACGCATAATATCTTGTTTAGACTGGTTGCTTTTCATCGCCCTTGCTGCAAGCTCGGTGAACTCGCCCCCTAAGCCCTGCAGTTGCTGAAGCTTCTCTTTATCTCCCTCAAAGGCATAGCTGGTTAAGGCTTCAACCGCGGACTCTAGATTGTAGATACGGTTGGCATTCACGCCCCCTCCAACATTGAAAATATACATACTTCGCAGCCCAGAGCCCTCTGGTAGTGTCAGGACATCACTGGATATCGACTGGCGAGTATCCTCTACAAAAATGTCGATATCGCCACAGAAGCGCTCTTGGTCAATGTTGAGATATTTCGGTGCAATGAAGTCTTCGGCGTTAGAGCGGAGAAGTTGCTCATGACTGCGCTTGAACAAGCGTGAGGCCGCTTCATTGGCAAACTTAACTTTCAGGTCATCTTTAATGCACAGTATGGCTTCAGGTGCACATTCAAGCTGCTCAAGCAGTCGCCCCTGTGTCTCTAATAGATTCGCTTCTGCGACCAATCGAAGCTTTAACTCCTGTTGCAACCGATCATTTTGTTGCCTGCGCTCTTCCGCTTTGCTTGCTTGAAGATGAGCCACGATCCGAGCTGCCAACTCTGGTTTGTTGAAGGGTTTTGACAAGAAATCGTTCGCACCAACGTCAAAGCCTTTCAGTTTGTCTTCGGTTTGATTCAACGCTGTTAGCATAATGATAGGCAGTTGGGCATGGTCATAGCTCTTACGTAGCTCAGTACATACCTCATAACCATTCAGTTCAGGCATCATAATATCGAGAAGCAACAGATCAGGTTGATGCTGCTCAACCATGGTAAGTGCTTGCTTACCGTCTGTTGCAGTGATGACCTGATAGCCCTCTAGGCGTAAGAAGCTATCGAGCACTCGCACGTTGACCGGTTCATCATCAGCAATAAGGATGACCGGGCTATCATCATTGACAGAGAGAGTAGGCGTTTGTTGTTCAAGTTCGATAATGGTCGGTGCATCGAAATGGGGTTGAGCAGGCTGTTGTATCGACTGTTCAATTTGCGCAGTATCGGCCTTTGGTAGTGTAAAACTCATGGTTGTGCCAACCATAGGTTGGCTACTCACAAACAGCGCACCACGCATAAGTTCTACCAGTTGGCGACTAATTGAGAGTCCAAGTCCCGCTCCCTGGCGATAGTGGGTGGAGTCTTTGCCAGCTTGAGTCAGTGGTTCAAAAATATGCTCAAGTTGCTCGCTTGGAATGCCTTGACCTGTATCCACTACTTGAACTCGAATATTGTCATCGACTTCGCTGGCGGAAATGACGATCTTGCCTTCGCTGGTGTATTTGATGGCATTGCCTACCAGATTGTACAGCACTTGCTCCAAGCGCTGCGGGTCTGCATCAATCCATAGATTCTCATCGACTTGATTGATAATGCGGATAGACTTATTTCCGAGTAGATGGTTAGACAGCTCAAGAACCAAACGTGTTGCGCTGGCAAGATTAACGGCAGAGGTTTCAATATCCAAGGTGCCATAGCGCATCTTGTGATAATCGAGTAGGTCATCAACGAGGTTTGATAGGCGTTGCCCACTGCTGACGATAATATCTAACTGATAGCGATGGTCAGCAGAGATAGGGCCGTTGGCTCCCGAGATCAGTGCTTCTGCAATTCCCACCATGCCGTGCAGTGGTGTGCGCAGCTCATGCGATGTGGTCGCGAGAAATTCATCTTTGAGTTTGTTGGCCAGTTGCAGGTCTTCATTCTGTTTTTTGATGATCGAGAGGTTCTCTTCCAACTCCTCGTTTTGGCTTTTGATCAGCAGTATCTTCTCGCGTATCGAACGTCGCATACGCTCGAAACTGACGGCAAGTCGGCCGATTTCATCCTTACGTTCGGTATTTTGCATCGCCTCATCTAAATCACCTGCTGAGGCTTTTTCAGCAGCCCAAGTCAACTTTAGGAGTGGGGAGGTGATGAAGTTTGATAGGTAGTGGGAGGCAATGACCACCAGTAAGATGGCGATTAACATGACGATAATGAACACTTTTTCGAGTTGTTGAACCCCAGCAAAGGCCTCACTTTCTGCTAGTTCAACCACGATAGCCCAATGAGTTTCGTCGATATTCACTGGCGTATAGGCCGCTAACATATCCTGGTTGAGGGCGTTTTGGTAACTGCCTACGCTAGTGAGGCCCTCTAATGCATAGGAGATGACCTGCAAGCTGGTTTGAATGTCGTCTTGTGAGTACCCCATAGTGCGGCTGAGGTAATCCTCACCGACAATCAGTGTCTTAACCCCTTTCTCATTACTTTGATTGGCCATCAATTTGGTAATCGCGTTGTTGGGAAGGCGGAATAGGGCATAGCTGTGCAGATAGCCTTGTTGAACGATTGGAGCGCCAAACCAAGCATACAACTTACCGTCTTGCTCAGAAAAATCGGAGACCACGACGGGGGTAAAGTCCTCATTGGTTTTGCGTTGTTCTGTGACCAATTCACGCAGGTGGGCGAAGGTTTGTCCTAGGTTCTCGTCTTTGTAGCGGCCAGTTAAAAGGTTCGTACCATAGTCGCTGTTTTTATGGATTGAATAGGTGACATTACCCTCTCTATCGACGAGCAAAATGTCGTCGAAATCTGAGCGCTTTTGCAGTTCTAGGTAGGCCCAATGATAGCGCTTGTGTAGCAAGCGATATCGCTCGCTGCCATTGAAGATGGGCGAATCTGGCAATATTGACGTTTTTATCTGATCGCCAGAGCTAGGAATATAGCGCTGCTGAGCATAGCTTTGCGCCTCTTCAATGGTGAGTCCGAGGTTTTGAAACGCATTCACTAAACCATAGAATCGACCGCCACTGGCATAAGCAAGCTCTGATCGCACAAAGCCCATCACTTCAGACTCTTTAGCCTCAAAGTAGTTGAGCACTTGCTGTTTTTTTGTGTCTCGAATTGAGACGAGATGAGAGGTGCTTTGTTCGCGCAGATCACTGGTGTGGGACTGCAGGAAAAAAAGTGCGATCCCTGTGAGTGGAATGATACTCAAAGTAAGGAATGCGATCATTAAGGTGCTTTGTAATCGCTTAAATTTTTGTTTCTTATACAACCCAAACATAGAAATTAACCTTATTTATTAATTGCTTGAGCTGGTATTGATTGTGATTGTATTTTTCTGTCTTGGGGGAGAAAAACGTTAGTCATAATACCTAGCCATCAGTCTCGTGAGTCAAAGTTGTCTCTAGTCTCAGGGGAAATGACACTGTTTTTATGAGATTGCTCGAACTCTTTACGCGACTATTTTGACAAAACTAACGAGTTTTTTTTCTTTGGCAAGTAAGTTGTTGGCAAAGCGTGTGGAATGGCGCAGTTTTGATTAACTGCGCTTATGGAACTTGAAAAGTAAATGGATTTAGCGATTAGCTGTGCGCTTGATAAATTGCGAACTTATTGGTCTTGGCTAACGTCTCACAATGGCCGAAAGCTTGCTCGATGATTGGGATGTACTTTAAGAAGCTATTCGCTACGACATACATCTGTCCTGACTTATTGAGATGTTTTGGTGCTTGCGCTAGCAGAGTTTCGGTTGCGCTATAACTGGTGTCTAGACCAGAGTGGAATGGTGGATTGGTCACCAAGAAATCGAGTTTCTCGTCAATATCGCTATACACATCTGAGGCAAATACTTCGCCCTGTAGGTTGTTTGCCGCTAATGTCGCTTGAGATGAGGCAATAGCAAGTGCACTGATGTCGCACATAGACAGCTTGATGCTTGGGTTTAGTCTTGCCATCACCGCTCCCAAAACACCAGCGCCACAACCGAAATCGAGTACATGGCCACTTAGTGCAGGTAGGTTATCTAACAGCAGGCGGCTACCAATATCAAACTCACCATGGCTAAAGACGCCCGGTAGACTGCGAATCGTGAGTGGCTGCTCTTGATAGGTCACTTGATACTCTTTAAACCAGCTGGCTATCTCGAACGGTGCAGGTTGCTCAGAGCATAGCCCCCAATAGAAAGAGCAGCGGCGAGCTGAGTCATATTTAGTAATACGTCCGTACGGCTTGAACATTTTTTCAATGCTCTTCACGCCAGAGCGGTTTTCACCCACCACCACAATCTCGGTGTCTTTACCCAGTTTTGCCAGCAGCATCGTTAATAGGTACTCGGCTTCGGCTTTTGCTTTGGGCCAGTACAACAAGATCAAGTCTGCTGGTGTATCCAGTGTAAACTCAGCGGCAAACTGGCTTTGAATGGTGTCGTATTGTTTAATTTGACGGTAGTAGCCGTAGTGCGTGGTAAAAACAGACACGGATTCACAATGCTGCTGTAGCTCGACAGGAAAAAGATCTTCAATTTCACCTGCGACGAGTACATGTTTACCAGAAAAATACTCGAGTTGACGTTGAGCCACTTGGCTTGGAGCAATGTAAGCAGACATAGCATACCTATCAAAATAAAAAGACGACTGATTGTCTCACAACCCGCCGCCTGCTTGAAGTCACGAAAGAGAAATCGCCCTAATCGGGCTCTGATTAACTACTTATGTGCTATCTAATGGTGATCTTGGTAATCCAAAAAGCTCTTAAACTCTTCTTCGTACAGGTTGAACAGAGTAATAGTAATAGCAAAGATCAGCGGGCCGTAGATAAGACCAATCAGACCAAACAGATGAATACCACCGAGCAGTGAGAAGAAGATCATTAAGGTATTCATTCCAGCGCTACCTTGCATCAGCAGTGGGCGCAGGATGTTATCGATTGATCCCACAATTGCGATACTCCAAATAGCCAAGAAAACACCCCAAGTGATATCACCAGTGAGGAATAGATAGGCGGTAGCAGGAATCCAAATCAGCGCTGTCCCCACCACGGGAATGAATGAAGCAAAGCCCATCATGGTACCCCAGAATAGTCCGGGGAATCCTGCGAGCCACATACCAATACCACCCGCAAAACCTTGAGCAATCGCCGTTAAGAAAGAGCCCATGACGGCGGATTTAGATACCTGCTCAATTTCTTCCAACAGCTTATCTTCTTGGCTGCGGGAAAAGGGCAAAATATGACGCATGGCAGTGATGATTTTGTCGTGGTCGCGCAGCAAGAAGAACAGCACAAATAGCATCAAGAAGAAGTTCATCAAGAAATTGGTGGCATCACCGAGGATCTTGGCACTGACCGCGACTAAGTTGGTGCCCAGAGTAGAGGCAAGCTGTGCGGCTTTTTCTGCGATCTGTTTTGGATCGATATCGTCAAACGGCAAATAGCTATTCACAAAGGCCAAGCCTTTAACTACCCAAGGGTGATTAAACAGCTCTTGGATACCGCCACTCGTCACCCACTGATACGCATTTTGCGAGAAACTTGAACCTTGTTGGACGATGGCTGCAAAGACGAAAAGCAGTGGAATGACAATAATGAAGGTCAAAACGGTGCAAGAGAGAAACGCCGCGAAGTTTGGTGCCTTTGGCAGTTTCTTCTCAATCCATTCGTGAATAGGGAACATGAGTAGAGAAATAATGAATGCCATCACAATCGAGTTAATGTAAGGCGCTACGAGTAAATAACAGGCAAATGCAGCCGCGAGCAGGGCGACGATTAAAACTCGATGACTCGAGGTAATTTTCACTTTATCTTGCATACAAATAGTTCCAACTGAGTTTGCACGAATGACAATTCGGCTTGTTTAGATACATAATGGATGTAAAACAGAGGGTTATC
Source organism: Vibrio astriarenae (assembly GCF_010587385.1). NCBI lineage: Bacteria > Pseudomonadati > Pseudomonadota > Gammaproteobacteria > Vibrionales > Vibrionaceae > Vibrio > Vibrio astriarenae. Next base: position 2,546,538 of record NZ_CP047475.1, on the reverse strand, counting down.
AATGTATGGGTTGTTGTAATCAGGAAGAAAACAGTTGTGGGAGTAACAAAAGCAGATCAATTCCGTGGTTTAGGTTAACTCTGGCGGTGCTGGCAGTTTTGGTGGTGATGAACTGGCAGTGAGGTGTTGAACTTTGCTTTACACATAAAAGAGGCCAGCATCTATGAGCTGGCCTAGAGAGTTAAGTCTTAAATGAGAGACTATTTCTCTTGCGCTAGAATCGCGAAACAGTGGTCTGCTGCATCCAGTGTTGCTTCGATCTCTTTGCCAGAGTGAGCCAGTGAGGTAAAGCTTGCTTCAAAAGCAGAAGGTGCTAAGTAAACGCCATGCTCTAGCATGAGGTGGAAGAAGCGCTTGAAGCGGTCGATATCACACTTAGTCACGTCTTCGTAGCAAGTGATCTGCTCTTGCTCGGTAAAGAAGAAGCCAAACATACCACCGACTTGGTTTACTTGTAGTGGAATGCCGTGCTTGTCTGCTAACGTCTTAAAGCCGTCAGCCAGTTGCTTGGTTTTCTTTGCTAGACGCTCTTCATTGCCTTCTTCGCGCAGGAGGTTAAGTGCAGCCAAACCTGCCGCCATTGCGACTGGGTTACCCGAAAGGGTACCTGCTTGGTAAACAGGCCCCGTTGGTGCGATGTACTGCATCACATCTTTGCGACCACCAAAAGCACCGACTGGCATACCGCCACCAATGACTTTACCTAGTGTCGTTAGGTCAGGCTTGATGTTGTAGTGTGCTTGAGCGCCACCAAGTGCGACGCGGAAGCCGGTCATCACTTCATCAAAAATAAGTAGTGCGCCTTCTTGGTCACAGATTTCACGCAGTCCTTCATGGAAGCCTGCTACCGGTGGAATACAGTTCATGTTGCCCGCCACTGGCTCAACAATGATACAAGCAATCTCACCTTTGTTCGCCGCAAATAGCTCACGAACAGAGTCTAAGTCATTGAAGGTTGCTGTGAGTGTGTACTTTGCAAAGTCAGCAGGTACACCCGGTGAGCTAGGTTGGCCTAGTGTCAAAGCACCTGAGCCTGCTTTTACAAGAAGGCTATCGGCATGACCGTGGTAGCAGCCCTCAAATTTCATGATTTTGTCGCGACCAGTGAAACCACGGGCAAGACGAATCGCGCTCATTGTCGCTTCAGTACCAGAGCTCACCATACGAACTTGCTCCATTGATGGAACCAGCTCGCTCACAAGTTCAGCCATCTCAATCTCTGTCGCGGTCGGTGCGCCGAAGCTCAGACCGCGCTGCGCTGCATTGATCACAGCATCGCGGATAGTCGTGTGGTTGTGGCCGAGGATCATTGGACCCCAAGAGCCCACATAGTCGATGTACGCTTTGCCGTCAGCATCAAAGATCAACGGGCCATCGGCACGCTCGATAAAGATCGGTGAGCCACCCACACCATTGAAAGCACGTACCGGTGAGTTCACGCCACCAGGAATGGTTTGTTGAGCTTTTTCGTACAGCTCTGCTGATTTGGTCATTCGACTATCCTCTTCTGATTACTTGGACCAAGTTAGCGCGCATTGTATACCCAATCAGGGTTTGTTTGCGAATTTCTCTCCGCAAATATCGATACCATAAGCACAAGTTTTCTATCGATGAATATTAATAGATAGACTCATCTGAGCAGAATACTTGAATGGAACAGTCAGGTATTAGATAATCGCGAAAAATACAATAGTTGGGTTTCACCTCTGCACTTTGAGTGAGTTATCGCAAATTCATTCTGGTGAGTGTGAGAAAATCATGAAACCTGCTCTACGGGAGAGTAGTTGTGAGCGAAGTAAAAATTCCATTGTCGTTTTCTGAAGCGGCAGCGACACGAGTGAAAACTCTGATTGCAGAAGAAGAAAACCCAGAACTGAAGCTGCGTGTGTACATCACAGGTGGCGGTTGTAGTGGTTTTCAGTACGGCTTTACGTTTGATGAAGCCGTAAACGAGGGCGATACCACGATTGAAAACTGTGGCGTGACCTTGGTGGTTGACCCAATGAGTCTGCAGTATCTTGTTGGTGGCGTGGTGGATTATACGGAAGGTCTAGAAGGTAGTCGCTTCTTTGTAGATAACCCAAATGCTACAACAACCTGTGGTTGTGGCGCATCGTTTAGTGTTTAATTAGCTCAATTAAAACAATTAGATGCAGCAGTTGGTGTGAACCAACTGCACCATACTTGCGTATAGAAGGAATCGATAAAAAAGTCGCCATATAAGCGGTTAAACACGCAAGAAAAACAAAAGGATTTGGTATGTCAAAGCTCCCCTCTGTTGGCTTGGGGCGTCTGGGTGCGCAGTTTACTCAGCGACCTTGGATTATCTCTGCACTTCTTCTTATTCTTCTTACTTTGTGGCTTGCTATGGGGCCAGCTCAGGCTGATTCACCACCCGGCAACAACAAAGACCAAGCTGTACCTTTAGCCAAAGTCGTTTTTGAGTCCTTCCGAGCAGAAGATACCTTTAAAAGTATCGACCTTTATGGACGTACCGCCCCCAATAAATCAGCCAATATTGGCGCAGAACACCCAGGGAAAATCGCTTCACTGGCGGTCAAAAAAGGCGACCAAGTTGAGAAAGGGCAGGTCATTGCGCAAATTGACAAAGGCGACCTCGATATTCAAATGGCCCGCGCCAGTGCCATGCTCAAGGTGCGCGAGAAAGAGTACAACGCGGCTCAATCGCTGAAAAACAAAGGCCTGCAAGGCGAAGTGGCTTTTGCTTCCGCGCAAGCCTCTTTAGCGGAGGCTAAGGCTATGGTCAGTGCTGTCCACTTGTCTTTGCGCAACACGCAGGTGTTGGCCCCCTTTAAAGGCATTGTTGATAACCTGCATATCGAGTTAGGCGATTATGTGGCGGTGGGCGACCCTATTGCGCACTTAATTGATCTAGAAAAGGTGGTGATCGAAGCGGATGTCAGTGAGCGTCATGTTCAAGACTTAGATCTTGGTCAGCAGGCGCAGATCCGATTTATTGATGGCAATCAAGCCACTGGCAAGGTGCGATATATCTCTCGCGTATCCTCACAAACCACCAATACATTCCCAATCGAGATTGAAATAGAGAACCCGCAACAAAGAATTCCAGCGGGGATCAGCTCAGAAGTCGAGCTTGCCTTAAGAGAGACTCAAGCAGTTAAGGTGACGCCTGCTATGTTGGCTCTAGATGAGAGTGGCAACTTGGGGGTAAAAACCTTAATTGATGATCGAGTGAAGTTTGTGCCTATCCAACTGGTCAAAGCCGAACAAGACGGTGTTTGGCTTTCAGGCTTGGGTAAACAGGTGAATATCATCACTACAGGTCAAGGTTTCGTGCGCGATGGCGATCAAGTGATTGCTACCCAAGCCAATTAGTAGGAGGCATTATGCTGTCAATTATCGACGCTGCGTTGTCTCGCTCTCGCACCATGCTGACTCTACTGGTGCTTATTTTAATTGCAGGCACGCTCACGTATATCACGATTCCAAAAGAATCGAGCCCAGATATTACCATTCCGATCATCTACGTATCGGTAGGGCATCAGGGGATCTCTCCCGATGATGCAGAGCGACTGCTCGTTCGACCAATTGAGCAAGAGCTGCGATCGATTGAAGGGGTGAAAGAGATGACCTCTACGGCGGCAGAGGGACATGCCTCTGTGATGTTGGAGTTTAGTGTCGGCGTTGACCTAGCCAAAGCGATGGCAGATGTACGAGATGCCGTTGACCAAGCAAAGCCGAAGCTGCCTTCAGACAGTGATGAGCCGACAGTCAATGAGGTTACGTTAGCTTCTGAAGAGCCAGTATTGTCGGTAGTGCTCTACGGCACTGTGCCGGAGCGAACCATAGTGCAAATTGCTCGGCAATTACGCGACAAACTAGAGAGTTATCGTCAAATTCTAGAAGTCGATATCGCAGGTGATCGTGAAGATATTGTAGAGATCATTGTCGACCCACTTCTAATGGAGAGCTATGGCCTAGATCAAGGTGATATCTATAATCTTATTGCTCTAAATAACCGAGTGGTCGCCGCAGGCTTTGTTGATACTGGTTATGGCCGCTTTTCTGTCAAAGTCCCTTCTGTTTTTTCTTCACTCAAGGATGTTCTTGAATTACCGGTCAAAGTTGATGGTAAGCAGGTCATTACGTTTGGTGATGTCGCTACCGTGCGCCGTGCGTTTCGTGATCCAGAGTCCTTTGCCCGCATGGACGGTAAATCAGCGGTCGTAATAGATGTGAAAAAGCGCGCGGGAGAAAACATCATAGAAACCGTTGAGCTGGTTAAAGCGGTGATGGCAGGGGCGCAGGAGCGCGAAGATTGGCCGAGTAACTTGCTGGTTAAGTATACGGGCGATCAGTCGGAAGATGTTGAAATGATGCTTAATGATCTGCAGAACAACATCCTCTCAGCTGTGATTCTGGTGGTGATTGTCATCATAGCTATTCTGGGCGTGAGAACGGCATTGCTGGTGGGTATTTCCATACCAGGCTCTTTCCTCACTGGGTTATTGGTGTTGTCGGTGTTTGGCTTAACCGTCAATATTATTGTGCTTTTCGCTCTGATCATGGCGGTGGGTATGCTGGTGGACGGAGCGATCGTCGTCACTGAGTTTGCTGATCGTCGAATGCAGGAAGGCACACCAAGAAAGCAAGCTTATCGTGATGCGGCGAGAAGAATGGCATGGCCTATCACGGCCTCTACAGCCACTACGTTGGCTGCGTTTGCTCCATTGCTATTTTGGCCAGATGTGACAGGCGAGTTCATGAAGTATCTCCCTCTGACCTTGATAGCAACCTTGTCGGCATCGCTGATTATGGCCATGCTGTTTGTGCCTGTATTAGGCGGATTGATTGGTAAGCCACAACAGGTGAGCGATGCAAATAGGGAGAAAATGGTCGCTTTGCATGAAGGGGATTTTTCTAAAGCGACAGGTATCACTAAGCTCTATTACCACACTCTAGCCATTGCTATCCATCACCCACTAAAGATCTTATTGGCGGCAATACTGATGGCGGTGGGTGTGGGTTTTGCCTATAACAAAGCGGGTTTAGGGGCAGAGTTTTTCCCAGAGGTCGACCCGCCTTTCTTTACCGTTAAGGTTCGCTCTTACGGTGACCTCTCTATTTATGAAAAAGACACCATCATGACGGACATTGAGCAAGTGGTGCTTGGGCATGATGAGTTTGAAAGTGTCTACACTCGCACTGGCGGTGACGATGAGATAGGCCAGATCCAGATTACACCTGTCGATTGGCAATATCGACGTTCTGTTAAGGCGATCATTGAAGAGTTAGAGGAAACAACGGCAAGCTTTTCTGGTGTAGAAATCGAGTTTAAGTTTCCAGATGCAGGGCCGCCCGTTGAGCATGATCTGGTGATTGAGATGACCTCAAGTGACAATTCAGTGCTCGATGGTGCAGCGAAACAGGTGAGAGCGTGGGCGGATGCCTACAGCGCGTTTACAAATATCAGTGACACGTCCAGCAAACCCGGTATTGATTGGCAAATTGATATCAAGCGAGATGATGCTGCGCGTTTTGCCGCTGATGCAACGTTGGTGGGTAATACGGTTCAGTTCGTCACCAATGGTTTGAAAATTGGTGAGTACTTGCCAGATGACGCCGATGAAGAAGTGGACATATTGGTGCGTTACCCTGAAGAGAAGCGCGATATTGGCCGTTTTGATGAGCTCAGAGTGAAAACGCCCGCAGGGCTAGTGCCAATCACCAACTTTGCTCAAATTACGCCGGATCATAAACAGGACACCATTACTCGTATTGATGGTGAGCGTGTTATCAATGTGCAAGCAGACATGCGGGAAGGGTTTAACCTGGCGCTTGAGCTTCCCAAGATTCAACAGGCGATTGCGCAGCTCCCATTGCCAGAAGGTGTAGAGTTTAAGATACGTGGTCAAAATGAAGAGCAGGAAAATTCATCAGCGTTTCTACAAAATGCCTTTATCGTGGCGCTAGCGGTCATGGCGCTGATACTGATCACGCAGTTCAATAGTTTCTATCAAGCTTTTCTTATTCTCAGCGCCGTGTTGTTCTCGACTGTTGGGGTCTTTGCTGGTCTATTGATCTTCCAAAAACCGTTTGGCGTTATTATGTCAGGTATTGGGGTGATCGCGCTGGCAGGGATTGTCGTTAACAACAATATCGTACTGATTGATACCTATAATCAACTGCTCAAACGTGGTTTAGACAAGCATGAAGCGATACTTCGCACGGGTGTCCAGCGTTTACGTCCGGTGATGTTAACGACGGTCACTACCATTTTGGGTTTGCTGCCAATGGTGTTGGAAATGAACATTGACTTAGTGAATCAGAAAATTGAATTTGGTGCGCCAAGCACTCAATGGTGGTCACAGTTAGCGACAGCAGTCGCCGGGGGCTTAGCTTTTGCCACTGTTTTGACTCTGGTACTTACGCCCTGTCTTTTGATGATAGGACGTAAGCACGAGATAGATAAAACGGAAGTAAGCGAATAGTATTTAGCGCAGTGAGTCGCTGCTAATTGGTGTAAAGAAGCTCACTGTAGCGCTCTAACTTTGCCAGCTTGATCTCTGCATTCGCGATAAAGGTCGTTTTCGCACTGCCAGAGAGCGACTTAGACTGCGGTAGTTTGACCGTTCTTGGGTTCTTGTGTACACCATTTACTAGGAACTCATAGTGAAGGTGTGGACCTGTCACTCTGCCTGTCCCGCCTAGCGTCCCGATGGTCTGCCCTTGCTTGACGCGTTGGCCTGTTTTGACTTTACGCTTTTGTAGGTGGAGATATTTGGTCATGTAGGTGTTGCTATGGCGAATAAAGACATAGTTGCCGTTAAACTTGTTGTAGCCAGACTTTTCAACGACCCCATCGCCCGCAGCCCAAATAGGTGTGCCGACGGGCGCTGCGTAGTCGGTGCCTCTATGAGCTCTGACTTGCCCGGTTACTGGGTGGCGCCGAGTGGGATTGAAGTTAGAGGTCACACGACGAAAATCGAGGGGTGAACGTAAGAAAGCCTTCTTCATCGCTCGACCATTTTGATCGAAATAGTTGCCCGTTTTTTCATCGAGGATCGCAGTAAAGGTATCTCCTTGGTTTTTGAAGGTCGCCGCGATGATCTTACCTCTACCAATCACTTCACCTTCCACTACTTGCTCTTGATATAGGAGTTGGAAATGGTCGTCTTTGCGAATGTCCAATGCAAAGTCGATGTCCCAACCAAAAATTCCCGCGAGCTCCATAATTTGATTAGCCGTTAACCCAGCAGAGCGTCCGGCATTCCAGAAGTTAGATGAGATACTCGCTTCAGCGTAGTTGTATTGATAAATGACGTCTTTCGTCGCCAGTTGAGACTCAAATCCTTGAGCGGTTTTGGTGATGACAAAAGTTTCAAAGGCGCTTTGTGGTCGGCGCAATTCAATCAGCTCCCCTTCGACATCAAACCCAAACTCGAGAACATCACCAGGCTTGAGGCGAGAAAGTTGCTTCTCGATCTCTTTATTCGTTGACGTTAGCTGGTAAAGCTGACGAGAAGACAAACCCAAACGCTGGAACAGTATCGCGGCACTCTCGCCACTGCCAACCGTATGGCTTTGCCAATTGAGTCCAACACTGTCGGGAAGGGTGATGCTGGGAGAGAGCTGGCGAGGCTTAACCGTCAGAGCGTAAGGCTTACCAATTTCATAGTTGTTGGTTTCGTCGATGAGCGTATGCGGCTCTGGTAGAAAGAACAGAGCAAAGGTAATCAAGGCCGATGCAAAGCCGATAAGCAGACGATGAAGCCAAGGTAGGCGTTGGAAAATAGACAACATGATGCGTGTGATTGTCGCTCAATGAGTTTTTTTGTTGTAACTACAGTCTAACTGGTTTCAAAAGTAGCTGCTATTCAAGTACACTGTCTGATTATTAAATTTTGCCAAATCTGTGGGAGTGAACAAGAATGGCGAGCATTGAAGCTGCACTAGCCGAGATTAAGCGCGGTGTTGACGAACTGATTCCAGAAGAAGAACTGATTGCAAAACTGAAAGAGGGTCGTCCTCTTCGTATCAAACTGGGGGCCGATCCAACGGCGCCGGACATCCACCTAGGCCACACGGTTATCTTGAACAAGCTACGCGCGTTCCAAGAGCTAGGCCATGACGTGACGTTCCTAATTGGTGACTTCACGGGGATGGTTGGTGATCCAACAGGTAAAAACACGACTCGTCCACCACTCACGCGTGAAGACGTGCTACGTAATGCTGAAACGTATAAAGAGCAGGTATTTAAGATCCTAGATCCTGCGAAAACGAAAATCGCATTCAACTCTGAGTGGCTATCGGAGCTTGGCGCTGAAGGCATGATTCGCCTTGCTGCAAGTCAAACGGTTGCACGTATGCTTGAGCGTGATGACTTTAAAAAGCGTTACGGTAACAACCAGCCAATCGCTATCCATGAGTTTATGTACCCACTCCTACAAGGTTATGACTCAGTTGCAATGGAAACGGATGTTGAGCTGGGTGGTACGGACCAGAAGTTCAACCTGCTAATGGGTCGTGAGCTGCAAAAAGCCAACGGCCAGAAGCCACAGGTCGTACTGACTATGCCACTATTGGTTGGCCTTGACGGCGTTAAGAAAATGTCGAAATCAGCGCACAACTACATTGGTGTGAGCGAAGCACCAAGCGAGATGTTCGGTAAGATCATGTCGATCTCTGATGACCTAATGTGGAGCTACTACGAGCTGCTATCATTCCGTCCTCTAGAAGAGATCGCTCAGTTCAAGGCGGGCGTTGAAGCAGGTAAAAACCCACGCGACGTAAAAGTATTACTCGCTAAAGAGATCATCGCTCGCTTCCACTCTGAAGCGGATGCGGATGCGGCAGAGCAAGAGTTTGTAAACCGTTTTGCTAAGAACCAGATCCCAGACGAAATGCCTGAGTTTGATTTTGAAGCGGGTCTGCCAGTGAGCAACATCCTAAAAGAAGCAGGTCTATGTGCCTCTACTTCTGAAGCGATGCGTATGGTGAAGCAGGGTGCTGCAAAGATTGACGGCGAGAAGGTTGCTGATGCCAAGTTTGCACCAGAAGCAGGTACTTATGTGATGCAGGTGGGTAAGCGTAAGTTTGCCCGTATCACGATTAAGTAAGCGAACGAACAACAAATTATGAATAGATGGGTCAAGATGGAAACATTTTGACCCATTTTTTTGTGAGCTATCACTGATTTGTCATATTAATTCATTCGATGACTTGCTATACTCCCGCCCACTGCAATTGTTGCAGTCACTTTGGAGATAACTATGAACAATACCGACCATCCTCCTAGTATGAAGGGAGAAGAATAGCCCGCTTCGGTATTGGCGATCTCTGTCTCTACCATTGCGGTAGAGAGTCCACTTTTCTAACACACTTTCAAAAGTTTCCTCTCGTATTTTTCTCCTGTTTATCTAGTTAAAGAGATACGCTTTGTCACGCCTAAAATTTGTCTAGGCCTAGGTCTAGGTATAGGCACTTTGCGTTTGTCTTTGATGGTCGTTACCTGTTGCCAATCGGGAGATTCGCCATGACGGTAATGAGCAATACTATTTTGGAGCAAGCGCCACGCTATTCTCGTGAAGAGATCGGGGCGGCAAGGAATGCATTTTTACAGTACAACCAAGACAAACAGGTTGAACTGTTGACTGTGATGCCAATGGAAGAAGCGGTGGCTATTTTGCACTACTGCTCGCTAGGTCATGTACAGGATTTGATTAATCAACTTGATATTGATGGTCACGACAAACTCGCGCGTCACTTTGCGCACCACTTGGGTTTGATTCACTCAGAGGTCGAGCCAGCGAACAGCTATCTCTCTACTTCGGTGTTCGACCACTTTAAGCAGCGAATCGGCTGGATTGTCGCATTGGCACTGCTCGGCATCGTGTCAGGTTTGATCATCGCTCAGTATGAGGACACGCTAAGTCAGCTTGTGCTGTTGGCGATCTACATGCCAGTTATTGCCGCTGCGGGGGGTAACACGGGTACGCAGGCAGCAACCTTGGTGATTCGAGCCCTGGCTACTGGAGAGCTGAAAAAGCGCCAGTGGGTGGATGTGCTTTGGAAAGAGAGTCGAGTAGCAATCTGCATTGCGGCAGTGATCGCTTTGGTGATTGTTGGTCGCATCTTGGTGTTTAGCGATAGCTCTTCAACCGGCGGTTTTGACTTAAATACCATCGCACTGGCTATCGCAGTGGCTCTGTTTATACAGGTGACCATTTCGACTATTTTAGGTGGCTTACTGCCTATTCTAGCGCGTGCGTTTAAACTCGACCCTGCGGTACTGGTTAGCCCAGTACTGGCATCCATCGTCGATATTTCAGGCATGTGGATCTACTTCACGGTTGTGAACTACTTCTTGGGTATTGCCTGAGAAAATTCCACCACCTGTTGATAAAACAGCGTCTCAAATTGAGTAATTGGCGCGACAGTCGGCTGACTGTCGCGCTTTTTATTTGGGTAATAGTCAGCGACAAACTGCACGAACAGCGTTTGCGGCTCACCTTTCTCATCTAATCCAAAGCCGGCCATATTGTAAGTTCCATAGACAGAACCACTTTTAGCAACAATATTGCCTTTTACTGGAGATTTACGCATGCTGCGTCGATACTGCAGTGTGCCTGACTCTCCTGCTGTCGGCATAATGTCAATCAGTCTAAGTTGCTGCTCATTTTCCCACACATAGCGCAGCACTTGGCTTAAGCTGTGATTGGTCAAACGATTGTTGCGTGATAAGCCAGAGCCATCGGCCAATTGCGCGCGACTCAAGTCAATGCCGGTATTAGCGAATATAATCTGTTTGATGGCTTCGGTTCCGTTAGCAAAGCTGCCGGGTTGAAGATAAAAATGGTGGCCGAGTGTTTTGGTGAGGTTATCCGCAATCAAGTTGTTAGAGGACTTGAGCATCTTTTCCAGCATTAGTTCTAACGACGGCGATTTGTGTGATGCTAGCAGTTTGCTTGAATTTGTATTGGGCTTTGCGCCCACTCTCACCTGGCCATTGAAGGCGATACCTTGCTGATTGAGCAGGCGTTGCATCACCCTAGATACATAAAGTGACGTGTCCTGAACCGCAAAGCGCAGCGGCAGGGGCTTATCACGGCTCACCAAGCAGCCATTGATCTTAAAATGGTTGTCGTCTGCCGTGGTCAGTTCCAGTGAACATTGACTGCTCTCTTTCTCCACCTTAGTGACGGTTTTCGCTTGCGTCTCGACATAGATAGGCTGGTGCTCTGGAACAAACACGCGAGTCGATCCATCGTTGTTGGTATAAATAGAAGCTTGCACGCAGTTTTTATCTAACGTGATGGCACTCGCTGGTGCGCTATAGCAAACCCCTAGAATATCCCACGGCCAGCCGACGGCACGTTCATAGCCACTGAAGATACTGTTATCGAGCCAAATGTCTCCATCAACTTGTTTGATTCCTTTGGCTTTAATCTGACTGAGCATGTCAGATAGGTCTTTATTGGTCAGTAGTGGGTCGCCGCTAAATTGAATCACCCAGTCTTGCTGGTTCTGGATTACTCGAGTTTCAAAGCGAAAGCTATCGCCAAGCTCTAGCTTTGCCGCCAATGCAGTGACAACTTTTAGCGTGCTGGCTGGTGGGAATAATTGCTGAGTATCACCAAAGCTTTGGATGGATTGATTGTTGGCGAGGCTTTCAATTTGTGTTGAGACGCGACTGCCTTCAGGAAGCGCTTCCACTGGTGGGAGGGCGAGGGCAGTTTGCGCCGAGATAGAACTGAATAGAATTGCACCGGCCCATTTTGAGCCAGAGATAAGTTGCGAGTAAGCCATACTGTCGTTCCGTGAGCGTCGTTATTATTTGTGTGCGCTCGTTTATCATAGCGTGTTTTATAGCATGGTGTGAGGTCGTAGATAAAAAAGAAGCCAGGCGTTAGCCTAGCTTCATCAATGTGTTAGGTTCAGTTAACTCTTAGAAAGAGTATTTTAGACCTAGACGCAGAGTGTCTTCGCCTTGAACTTTTAGACCATCTACATATTCACTATCAAGGTTATTTAGCTGATAAGCTAAGTAAGCATTCATGTTTTTGTTGAATGCGTAATCACCAGTAATTTCGAAGAAATCACTTTGATCTTCTTTGCTACCATTTACTTTAACGTCAGTCTTTTGGTAAGCACCCATAATAGAGAAACCATTGCCAAAGCCGTATACAGCAGCAAGTTCTACACCGTTGAAGTCAGAACCATCTTTATCATCTACTTCACCAGTCGTGTATGTACCTGCTAAGTATAGAGATTCGTATGTGTAGTTAACACCAGCGATGATTGCATCACCAGAACCATTATCTTCACCGTTGTCACCACCAGAGTAACCTAGACCTAGGCCTAGACCCATTGGTAGGTTGTAGATAGCAGAGATACCGTAACCATTGGTGTCTTTATCTTCGCCTAAGATAGCACTCGCTTTAACAGTTAGTGCGTCAAAGTCGCCAGTGTAAAGAATAGTGTTGTTGATCTGCTCGTTACCTGCATTGATGAACTCTTTTTGAGCACCAGTGAAGGTAGTTACGTCAGACATTTGAGAGATTTGCACAGCTGCAGTATCTTGGCGACCGAATGAGATAGCACCGAAGTCACCTTTTAGACCTGCAAACATGTAGCGTTGTTTGAAGTCAGTGTTTGTATCGTCACTCACTTGGTCATTTGCAGAAGAGCCAACACCTTGCTCCGCTTCATAGAAACCGAAGCCAGATAGGTTGTTTGTAATTTCAGTTGTGCCACCAACGTTTAGACGGAAGCGGCTTTGGTTTGCCATAGTTCCGTCAATTTCTGCACCATCTGAACCAATGAAATCACCACGGAATTCCGCGCGACCGCCGATGTTTAGTTCAGTGCCTTCGCTGCTGTATACGTTAGCTGCGTTAGCGCCAGTAGCCAGTGCGGCAACCGAAACTGCTAGAGCAATCAGAGTTTTGTTCATCTTATAAGTCCTAATTTACTGTCCATAAATCATGTAGTTACTGTGCGAAAGGGATCACCTTTTGCGGGGGTAAGCATGCTTGCATACCAAAAGTCATTCAAGCGATTCACGTCATATTTATGTCAGATTTACTGCATAAATGTTAAACCCGCTGCTTGAGATGATATTTGTACACTGTTCATAATGGCTGGGACTAATAAAATGTTATAAATTTGGTTTTTGAACACCGTTTTATTGTGGGTAAAAAAAACTCAAGGGCTTGTTTGCTATGGGGTTGATGGATGAGTCGAACTGACAGGCTAAATTGTGACAACAAAATCTCAATTTAGTTTCATTGCGATAGCCTGAGAAGCTTTGGGAATAATAAATAGAGGATTGGAATCCAGATCACGCGATGTGATTAGCAAATAGCTGACTTAGATCGATCAATTTAGATGATTTACCGCGAGAGTTTGTTTACACTCAACCCACCAACCAAATTCAACACACAACCTGGTTTTATGACTGGGGGGTGTTTTTTTGTCCAAAGATAACTTTGGCTTAGGGGTATATATAATGGAAAAGGTTCCAATGACTGTTCGTGGTGCAGACCTTCTGCGCCAAGAGCTTGATCGCTTACTTAAACTTCGCCCACAGATCTCTGAAGCTATTGCTGAAGCGCGTGAACTTGGCGATTTGAAAGAAAATGCGGAATACCACGCTGCGCGTGAAGAGCAGGGTATCTGTGAAGCGCAAATCCGTGATATCGAATACAAGCTATCTGTTGCTCAAATCATTGATGTGACGCAGATGGACAACACGGGCAAGGTTATTTTCGGCTCAACAGTGACGCTGATTGATGTGGACACAGATGAAGAGAAAACTTACCAAATCGTTGGCGATGACGAAGCAGACATTAAAGCTGGCCGTATTTCAGTGAGCTCGCCAATTGCTCGTGGTCTGATCGGTAAGATGGAAGGCGATGAAGTCATGATCACCACTCCTGGTGGTGCGAAAGACTTTGAAATCGATAGCGTAGAGTACATCTAAGCGCTCGCATATCGAGTCTTGGTCATACATGAGCTACAAAAAAAGGTCGCAGCTGCGACCTTTTTTATTCGATGTCTACACAGAGCACTTGATACAGGGTACCGGTTACTTGCGTGGAAGCTCGATTTTGCGCTCTTCAGTTTGGCGGTACAGGACAAGCGTTTTGCCGATAGTCTGTACTTTCTCTGCGCCAGTTTCACGCACGATAGCATCGATGATTAGGTTTTTAGTTTCACGGTCTTCCGATGCAACTTTTACCTTAATCAGCTCGTGGTGGTTTAGAGCGATTTCAATTTCCGCTAGAACAGCCTCTGTCAGTCCATTTGCGCCAAGTAGCACAACTGGTTTTAGAGAGTGTGCTAGGCCTTTTAGATGCTGCTTTTGTTTTGTGCTTAGGTTCATTACGCGGCCAATTTTCTTTACTATAAGGGTTGAAAACCTCTATTTTACCGCCATCTATGGTGGAAGACTATAATTTATTAAGCAATATCCCCCTCTCACGGATCATCGCGACGATTTTTATTTTCATTTTTTCCCAATAATCACAGAGTTAGCCTATGCTCTTTAGTAAGGAGGAGAAATGACGTATCGCTGCGTTTCTATTTGTTTGGGTGATAGGTTGAGCCTATTGAAGCAATAGCTCCTATTTGTGTCTTATTGGGATTAGAATGAGCAAACAAAAACATTCGGCCAGTTCAGGCCGTTGGCTGAAGGAACACTTCGACGACAAGTATGCAAATGAAGCGAGAAAGAAGGGTTACCGTTCTCGTGCATATTTCAAAATGGAAGAGATCCAAACGAAAGACAAATTGTTGAAACCAGGAATGACAGTCGTCGATCTGGGTGCAGCACCTGGAGGTTGGTCACAATATGCGGCAAAAATCTTGGGTGAACAGGGACAAGTGATTGCTTGTGACTTACTGCCGATGGATCCTATTGCTGGGGTAAGTTTCCTCCAAGGGGACTTCCGTGATGATGCGGTACTTGAAGCGTTACTTGAAAGAATTCAACCATCCATGGTTGACGTAGTAATGTCTGACATGGCACCAAACATTGCAGGCAACAATTCGGTTGATCAACCACGCGCTATGTATTTGGTAGAGCTGGCATTGGATATGTGTCGACAAGTTCTAGCGACTAATGGTAGCTTTGTGGTTAAAGTCTTCCAAGGCGAAGGGTTTGATCAATACGTCAAAGATGTACGTGAAATGTTCAGAACTGTGAAAGTGAGAAAACCTGACTCTTCTCGAGCGCGTTCTCGTGAAGTCTTTATCGTAGCCACTGGTTACAAAGGTTAACTATTTGCCCATTATGGCAAGCGTTAACAGTATAGCTACAGCCCATAAACTGTAGTACCCTACCTTTAATTACAATTAGTTATCGAGAGGCTGACACCTTGAGTGACATGGCAAAAAATTTAATTCTGTGGCTCGTCATCGCTGTTGTTTTAATGTCAGTATTCCAGAGCTTTGGCCCTGGTGAAAGTAGTGGCAGAACAGTGGATTACACCACATTTGTACAGGAAGTTGGCCAAGGCCAGATTCAAGAAGCGACCTTCAAAGATAGTGAAATCACTTTCACTCGTAGAGGTGGCGGCTCCCGTTTCGTAACATACATGCCAGTCTATGACCAAAAGGTTCTAGACGACCTAATCAACCAGAACGTGAAAGTTCAGGGTACACCACCAGAAGAGCAAAGCCTACTTGGCTCGATCTTCATCTCGTGGTTCCCAATGATTCTGCTTATCGGTGTGTGGATTTTCTTCATGCGTCAGATGCAAGGTGGCGGCGGCAAAGGCGCAATGTCTTTTGGTAAGAGTAAAGCGCGCATGATGAGCGAAGAGCAAATCAAGACGCTGTTCTCAGACGTTGCTGGCTGTGATGAAGCAAAAGAAGACGTAAAAGAATTGGTGGATTACCTACGTGATCCAAGCCGATTCCAAAAACTGGGCGGTAAAATTCCAACAGGTGTGCTGCTAGTTGGTCCTCCTGGTACAGGTAAAACGTTACTTGCGAAAGCGATTGCCGGTGAAGCGAAAGTACCGTTCTTTACTATCTCTGGTTCTGACTTCGTAGAAATGTTTGTTGGTGTTGGTGCATCTCGTGTGCGTGACATGTTCGAGCAAGCAAAGAAAGCTGCACCGTGTATCATCTTTATCGATGAGATTGATGCGGTAGGCCGTCAGCGTGGTGCTGGTGTTGGTGGTGGTCACGATGAGCGTGAGCAAACATTGAACCAAATGCTGGTTGAAATGGATGGTTTTGAAGGTAACGAAGGTATTATCGTTATTGCAGCAACGAACCGTCCAGACGTACTAGACCCTGCACTTCTTCGCCCTGGTCGTTTTGACCGTCAGGTTGTGGTTGGTCTTCCAGATGTCCGTGGCCGTGAGCAGATCCTTAAAGTTCACATGCGTAAAGTGCCGCTAGCGGGTGATGTTGAGCCATCGTTGATTGCCCGTGGTACGCCAGGCTTCTCTGGTGCTGACCTTGCTAACCTAGTAAACGAAGCGGCTCTATTTGCTGCACGTGGTAACAAACGTAACGTATCTATGGTTGAGTTCGAACTTGCGAAAGACAAGATCATGATGGGTGCAGAGCGCCGCTCAATGGTGATGTCTGAAGACACGAAAGAGTCAACGGCTTACCACGAAGCTGGTCACGCGATTGTTGGCCGCTTGGTGCCAGAGCATGACCCTGTGTACAAAGTATCGATTATCCCTCGTGGACGTGCACTGGGTGTGACGATGTACCTACCAGAGCAAGACCGCGTTAGCATGTCTCGCCAGCATCTAGAGTCAATGATTTCTAGCCTGTACGGTGGTCGTCTAGCAGAAGAGCTTATCTACGGTGTTGATAAAGTATCGACAGGCGCTTCAAACGATATTGAACGTGCGACAGATATTGCTCGCAAGATGGTGACACAATGGGGCTTCTCTGAAAAACTCGGTCCACTGCTGTATGCAGAGGAAGAGGGTGAAGTCTTCCTAGGACGTAGCGTTACTCAGACTAAGCACATGTCTGATGATACGGCGAAACTGATTGATGATGAAGTTCGTCAAATCATCGACCGCAACTACGACCGTGCGAAGAAGATCCTTGAAGAGAATATGGACATCATGCACACAATGAAAGATGCACTGATGAAATACGAAACCATCGATGCAGGTCAAATTGATGACTTGATGGAACGTAAAGACGACATCCGTGAGCCTGCGGGCTGGGGTGACCAAGTGAAAGCGGCGCCAGAAGCAAAGCCTCAAGAAGCGAAAGCTGAAGAGAAGAAGCCTGAAGCGGATGCGGAAGCTAAGTCTCAAGAACCATCAAAAGAGCCTTCAAGTGACAAAGATGGTGAGTAATCTTCTCTTAGATTAATCTAACTAATAAACCCCGAACTTGTTCGGGGTTTTTGTCTATTTAGTGATTATGTTTATCCAATCAAAACAAAAGCAACTCGACCTATCGACTCCACGTGTGATGGGCATTCTCAATGTGACTCCTGACTCATTTTCTGATGGCGGTAAGTTCAATTCAATTGACGCTGCACTAAAACAAGCACAAGCCATGATTGATGCTGGTGTGAGTATTATTGACATCGGTGGCGAATCGACGCGACCAGGTGCACCAGAGGTGAACTTAGAAGATGAATTAGCACGAGTCATTCCGGCAATCAAAGCGATCAGGAAAGCACATCCTGAGGTTTGGATCTCCATTGATACTAGCAAAGCGCAAGTGATGAGGCAGGCAGTGGAACATGGTGCGGATCTTATCAATGATGTGCGAGCACTGCAGGAACCAGGTGCTTTAGAAGTTGCTGCTCAATGCCAGGTCCCAGTCTGTTTAATGCATATGCAAGGTCAACCAAGAACCATGCAGCAAGCGCCTCATTATGATGATTTGCTGGCAGATGTGACAAGCTTCCTCAACGAGAGAACCACGGCTTGTGAACAGGCTGGGCTTAAGAGAGATATGTTGATTCTTGATCCAGGGTTTGGGTTTGGTAAAACGCTTGAGCATAACTATCAGTTGCTTGAGCATCTTGACAAGTTTCACCAACTAGGGCTGCCACTTCTTGCGGGTATGTCTCGTAAGTCGATGATTTTTAAGCTGCTGGATAAAGCACCAGCAGAGAGTGTGAATGGCAGCGTGGTTTGTGCCACAATAGCCGCCATGAAGGGTGCACAAATTATTCGTGTGCATGATGTGAATGAAACCATAGAAGCGATGAAGATTGTTTCTATGTTAAAAGCAAGCGGCGTTTAAGACGGCGATTGTTTGACGACAAATTTATAGATAAGAACAACGAAGGTTATAGAGTATGTCGAATCAAAGACGTTATTTTGGTACAGATGGTGTCCGTGGCAAAGTGGGTCAATACCCGATCACGCCGGATTTTGTACTTAAGCTTGGCTGGGCTGCGGGCCGTGTACTTGCAAAACAAGGCACGAAGAAGGTTATCATTGGTAAAGACACGCGCATCTCCGGCTACATGCTTGAATCTGCACTGGAAGCGGGTCTTGCTGCTGCGGGTCTAAAAGCGACACTAACTGGCCCAATGCCAACACCTGCGGTTGCTTACCTAACCCAAACTTTCCGTGCTGAGGCGGGTATTGTCATTTCTGCCTCACACAACCCGTACTACGATAATGGTATTAAGTTCTTCTCGGCAGAGGGGACTAAGCTCCCTGATGATATTGAACTCGCGATTGAAGCAGAGCTAGATAAAGAGATTGAGTGCGTGGAATCGGCCCTTCTGGGGAAAGCAATGCGCTTAAACGATGCGGCTGGTCGTTACATTGAGTTTTGTAAGAGCACTTTCCCTCACGAGCTGAGCCTTAAAGACCTGAAAATTGTCGTGGACTGCGCGCATGGCGCAACTTACCACATTGCCCCTTCGGTATTTTCAGAGTTAGGCGCTGAAGTTATCGCGATGGGCGTTGAACCAAACGGCACTAACATCAACCACGAAGTCGGTGCAACCGATGTACGTGCAATTCAAAAACGAGTGGTGGAAGAGAAAGCACACTTAGGCCTGGCATTTGATGGTGACGGTGACCGTATCATCATGGTTGATCACCTGGGTAACAAGATTGATGGTGACCAAATTGCTTACATCATTGCTCGCGATGCATTGCGTCGAGGTGAGCTGAAAGGTGGGGTTGTGGGGACGCTCATGACTAACCTGGGTATGGAAAATGGCCTCAAGCAGCTGGGTATTCCATTCGTCCGAGCCGCAGTGGGTGATCGCTACGTTATGGAGCAATTGCAGGCGAAAGGCTGGAAGATCGGTGCAGAAAACTCAGGCCACGTTATTTTGCTTGATAAAGTGACCACGGGCGATGCGATTGTTGCAGCACTGCAAGTGTTGGCATCTGTTGTGGGCAGTGAGATGTCTCTAAATGAGCTTTCTCAAGGCATGACGCTTTATCCGCAAGTACTAGAAAACGTGCGTTTCTCTGGAGACTCAAACCCACTTGAAGCAGATGCTGTTGTAACAGCAACAAAAGAAGTGGAAGAGAAACTCGGCGACAAGGGCCGCGTTCTTCTGCGTAAGTCTGGTACCGAGCCATTAATCCGAGTGATGGTGGAAGGTGAAGATGCAGAGCTTGTACAAGCGAGCGCAACTAAGATTGCAGACGCAGTTAAAGCCAGCTTTTAAATTATCTTTCAAATGAGATAATTAGTGATGAGCGGTAAGGGATATGTGTGTACAATAACCTTACCGCTGATATTTTGAGCGGTTGATTGTAATATCCCGTTTTTTTGTTAAATATCTCTTGTCAGAGTATATTGCTTCGGCTAGTATTGCCTCCGCCTTCAATGAGGAGGTCGCTTGAATGACGCTGACGTTCATCTCAATTGAACGCAAAGCGTATTTAGCTGAACAATTTAGACATAGGTGGAAAATATGTTTCAGGTTCTACTTGTGATTTATCTGTTGGCGGCGCTTGGTGTCATTGGCCTTGTGTTGATTCAACAAGGTAAAGGCGCAGATATGGGAGCTTCTTTTGGCTCTGGTGCTTCAAACACTGTGTTTGGTGCAACGGGTTCAGGTAACTTCCTAACACGTATGACAGCACTTTGTGCGACAGTATTTTTCGTGATTAGCTTGGCTCTAGGTAATATGTCAACACATAAACCTGAGTCAGACTGGATTGACCCAAGTCAAGGTCAAGTTATCCAGCAAGCTGATGACGCTGTGAGTGATATCCCTGCTGAAAGCGGTGATGAGATCCCACAATAAGAATTTGAGTTTTAATTAACTCTATGCCGAGATGGTGAAATTGGTAGACACGCCAGCATGAGGTGCTGGTGCCTTTGGTGTGAGGGTTCGAGTCCCTCTCTCGGCACCATGTTTTACAAACTTGTAAAAAGCAGGCTTGAGCGTATAATGCTCAGCAAGTCGGACGCGGGGTGGAGCAGCTTGGTAGCTCGTCGGGCTCATAACCCGAAGGTCGTCGGTTCAAATCCGGCCCCCGCAACCAATTCTTAGTGGATGAGTCAATCGATGATTGTTTCAGCATTAAGATGTTGCAAGTTTGGCAGTGCGAGTCACTGCGGATTGAGTCATACTCAATCTATCAGGGTCCAGCAACAAAAAACCCCGACTTTTCGGGGTTTTTTGTTATCTGAATTTTGTGAATTCAGGTAATGCATGGAATTTAAATTGGGCTCTTATGCCCTTTTTTTGTTTCTGGAGAACGTCTAAATGACAGGTTTAGAGCGACAGCTGATTGAAATGCTTGAAGCGCCGGTAGAGGCTTCAGGTTACGAACTGGTAGGCATCGAGTTTATTCGTGCTGGCCAACACTCAACATTACGTATCTTTATTGATCACGAAAATGGAATTAATGTTGATGATTGTGCGGAAGTAAGCCACCAAGTGAGTGCAGTTATGGATGTTGAAGATCCTATCTCTGTCGCTTATAGCTTAGAGGTATCTTCTCCTGGACTTGATCGACCATTATTTAAAGCTGCTCACTATGAGCAACATATTGGTCAAGAGGTTAACCTCGTACTAAATATGGCTGTTGGCAACCGTCGCAAGTGGAAGGGCACTATCCACTCAGTTGATGGCGATAACATCACGTTAACTGTTGATGGACAGAACGAAGAGTTTGTGTTGAGCAATATTTCTAAAGCCAACATCATTCCTAAATTTTAGTTCTCCACGAGACATTTAAGCTTAAGAGGCTAGATAAAAATGAGCAAAGAAATTTTAGCGGTAGTTGAAGCGGTTTCTAACGAGAAAGCGGTACCTCGCGAGCGTATTTTTGAAGCGCTTGAAACGGCACTAGCAACTTCTACTAAGAAAAAGTACGAATTCGAAATTGAAGTTCGTGTGGAAATTGACCGTAAAACGGGTGAATTTGAAACTTTCCGTCGCTGGGAAGTAGTAGAAGAAGTTGAAAGCCCAACTCGCGAGATCTCTCTAGAAGCTGCACGCTACGAAGATGAGACAATCGAAGTGGGTGGTTTCATCGAAGATGACATCGAGTCAGTGACTTTCGACCGTATTACGACACAGACAGCGAAGCAAGTTATCGTGCAGAAAGTACGTGAAGCTGAGCGTGCTCAAATCGTTGAGCAGTTCATCGACAACGAAGGTGAGCTAGTAACAGGTATCGTTAAGAAAGTTAACCGTGACACGGTTATCCTCGACCTAGGTAACAATGCTGAAGCGGTTATCTTGCGTGATGATCAACTTCCTCGTGAAAACTTCCGTCCGGGCGACCGTGTTCGTGGTCTTCTTTACAAAGTTGCTCCTGAAGCTCGTGGTTTCCAACTGTTCATCACTCGTTCTAAGCCAGAGATGCTTGCGGAACTATTCCGTGTTGAAGTACCAGAGATTGGCGAAGAGCTAATTGAACTAAAAGGTGCTGCACGTGATCCAGGTTCTCGCGCAAAAATCGCGGTTAAAACCAACGATAAGCGTATTGATCCAGTAGGCGCGTGTGTAGGTATGCGTGGTGCACGTGTACAAGCTGTTTCTGGTGACCTAGGCGGTGAGCGTATCGATATCGTTCTTTGGGACGATAACCCAGCACAATTTGTTATCAATGCAATGGCACCAGCAGACGTTGCTTCTATCATCGTTGATGAAGATGCAAACTCAATGGACATCGCTGTTGAAGCAGACAACCTAGCGCAAGCGATTGGCCGTTCTGGTCAAAACGTTCGTCTAGCGTCTCAGCTAACTGGCTGGACTCTAAACGTAATGACGGTTGAAGATCTGCAGAAGAAACACCAAGAAGAGTCTCAAGCTTCAATTGAGAACTTCATGAAGCACCTAGATATCGAGCAAGACTTTGCTGAACTGCTAGTTGAAGAAGGCTTCTCAACGCTAGAAGAAGTTGCTTACGTACCAGTAAACGAACTACTAGAAGTTGACGGTCTTGACGAAGGTCTAGTAGAGGAGCTACGTAGCCGTGCCAAAGACGCACTAACGACACTAGCTCTGGCGCAAGAAGAGTCTTTCGATGGTCTAGAGCCAGCAGAAGACCTACTAGGCCTAGAGGGTCTAGAGCGTGAAATGGCATTCAAACTTGCTGCTAAAGGTGTAGCAACACTTGAAGACCTAGCAGACCAAGGTATTGATGATCTAGAAGGTATTGAAGGCCTAACTGACGAGCGTGCGGGCGAGCTAATTATGGCTGCGCGTAACATCTGTTGGTTTGGCGAAGAAGCATAATTTCAGCGAGGAGGGAGCTATATGACAGAAGTCACAGTTAAAGCTTTAAGCGAAGAGATTGGTACACCAGTTGAGCGCTTAGTAGAACAACTTGCTGATGCAGGCATGAAGAAAGCAGACACGGATATCGTTACGGAAGATGAGAAGCAACAACTTCTCTCTCACCTGAAAAAAGAGCACGGCGATACGTCGGGCGAATCTGAACCAACACGACTTACGCTGCAACGTAAGACTCGCAGCACGCTAAGTGTTGCAGCAGGTGGCGGCAAGAGTAAGGACGTTCAAGTAGAAGTGCGTAAGAAGCGCACATACGTGAAGCGCAGCACTATCGAAGACGATGCAAAACGTGAGGCTGAGGAAGCAGCAAAACGTGAAGCTGAAGAGCTTGCGAAACGTGAGGCTGAAGAACAAGCCAAACGCGAAGCTGCAGAGAAAGCACAGCGCGAAGCCGAAGAAAAAGCGAAACGAGAAGCGGATGCAAAACGTGAAGCTGAAGAAAAGGCAAAACGCGCCCAAGCTGAAAAGGCCAAGAAAGAAATGAATGCAAAAAATGCGGATGCAAATACGCAAGCGAAGAAAGAAGCTGATGAGCTAAAACGCCGTCAGGAAGAAGAAGCGCAACGTAAAGCGGAACAAGAAGCAGCGAAGCTTGTTGAAGAAGCGCGTAAACTTGCAGAAGAAAACGAAGCTCGTTGGTCAGAAGAAGAGACCAAGAAGAAAGAGCTAGAAAACTCTGATTACCATGTGACAACTTCTACTTATGCGCGTGAAGCTGAAGATGCAGCAGACCGTAAAGAAGAAGGCGGTAACCGTCGTAAGAAGAAGAAGCCAGCTCGCGATGACAACCCACGCGGTGGTCGCAACCAACGTGGCGGCAAAGGCCGTAACAAAGGTAAGCTAGCGAAACCAACTTCAATGCAGCATGGCTTTGACAAGTCAGCGACAGTAGCGAAGCAAGACGTTGTTATCGGTGAAACGGTTGTTGTTTCTGAACTTGCTAACAAGATGGCAGTGAAAGCAACAGAAGTTATCAAAGTAATGATGAAGATGGGTGCGATGGCAACCATCAACCAAGTGATTGACCAAGAAACTGCTCAACTTGTCGCAGAAGAGATGGGTCACAAGGTTATTCTACGTAAAGAGAACGAGCTAGAAGAAGCTGTACTGTCTGATCGTGACAACGATGCAGAAGTGTCTCCACGTGCACCAGTTGTGACTATCATGGGTCACGTTGACCACGGTAAGACATCGACGCTTGACTACATCCGTCGTACACACGTTGCTTCAGGCGAAGCGGGTGGTATTACACAGCACATCGGTGCTTACCACGTAGAAACTGACAACGGTATGATTACCTTCCTTGATACTCCTGGACACGCGGCGTTTACCGCAATGCGTGCTCGTGGTGCTCAAGCGACAGATATCGTTGTTCTTGTGGTTGCAGCAGACGATGGCGTAATGCCACAAACGGTTGAAGCTATCCAACACGCGAAAGCGGCTGAAGTGCCTCTAATCGTTGCTGTGAACAAGATCGATAAAGAAGATGCGAACCCAGATAACGTTAAAAATGAACTTGCTCAGTATGACGTTATTCCAGAGGAGTGGGGCGGTGACAACATGTTCGTTCACATCTCTGCGAAACAGGGTACAAACATCGACGGTCTTCTAGAAGCAATCCTACTTCAATCTGAAGTACTTGAGCTAACAGCGGTTGCTGAAGGCATGGCTTCAGGTGTTGTTGTTGAATCTCGTCTAGACAAAGGTCGCGGTCCAGTAGCAACAGTACTGGTTCAATCTGGTACGCTAAACAAGGGCGACATCGTTCTTTGTGGTCAAGAATACGGCCGTGTTCGTGCAATGCGTGATGAACTAGGTAAAGAGATCACAGAAGCGGGTCCATCTATCCCGGTTGAGATTCTAGGTCTATCTGGTGTTCCAGCATCAGGTGATGAAGCAACAGTAGTACGTGATGAGCGTAAAGCTCGTGAAGTAGCAAACTACCGTGCTGGTAAGTTCCGTGAAGTGAAACTTGCTCGTCAGCAGAAATCTAAACTTGAGAACATGTTCTCTAACATGGCTGCTGGTGAAGTTGCTGAGCTAAACGTCGTACTGAAAGCTGACGTACAGGGCTCTGTTGAAGCAATCGCTGACTCACTACTGAAACTATCTACTGACGAAGTGAAAGTGAACATCGTTGGTTCTGGTGTTGGTGGTATCACTGAGACTGATGCAGTACTTGCTGAAGCATCTAACGCTATCATCCTTGGCTTTAACGTACGTGCTGATGCATCAGCTCGTCGTGCGATTGAAGCTGCAAGTGTTGACCTACGTTACTACTCAATCATTTACCAATTGATTGACGAAGTGAAACAAGCAATGGGCGGTATGCTTGCTCCAGAATTCAAGCAAGAGATCATTGGTCTTGCTGAAGTACGTGACGTATTTAAGTCACCAAAACTGGGCGCAATCGCTGGTTGTATGGTAACGGAAGGTGTTATCAAGCGTAACAACCCAATTCGCGTACTGCGCGACAACGTTGTTATCTACGAAGGTGAGCTAGAATCACTACGTCGCTTTAAAGATGACGTTCAAGAAGTTAAGAACGGCTACGAATGTGGTATCGGCGTTAAGAACTACAATGATGTTCGCGTTGGTGACCAAATCGAAGTATTCGAGATTGTCGAAGTTAAACGTACTCTAGACTAATGGACAAACATGACTAAAGTTATCTTGTATTGAGATACTTAGTGATGGGTTGTTGAATACACCATGGGGGGCTGGTATTTACCATCCCCCCATTCTTGCTAATAAGAGTAAATATTATGTCAAAAGAATTTAGCCGCACACAGCGTGTAGGCCAGCAGCTACAGAAAGAGCTTGCTATGATTCTTCAGCGCGAAGTTCGTGACTCGCGCCTTGGAATGGTCACTATTTCTGACGTTGAGGTATCTCGTGACCTTGCGTATGTAAAAGTGTTCGTTACCTTCCTATGTGTCGGTGAACAGACACCTGAATCTTGTCTAGCGGCATTGCGTGAGCACGAAGTTCACATTCGCATGATGCTAGGTAAGCGCATTCGTCTGCGCCTAACGCCAGAGGTCCGCTTTTACTACGACAACACTTTGGTTGATGGTATGCGTATGTCTAACCTAGTGACTGAAGTTGTCAACGAAGATAAGCGTAAGCTCGAAGAAGCAGGTCGCTCTGATGAGCAGCCTTCTGAAGGAGAAGAGAAGTAATGGCTCGTCGTCGTAAAGGTCGTCCAATTAACGGTGTTATCCTGCTAGATAAACCAACAGGTATTTCATCAAATGATGCGCTTCAGAAAGTAAAGCGTATCTACTTTGCTGAAAAAGCGGGACACACAGGGGCTCTTGACCCACTTGCGACGGGCATGTTGCCTATCTGTCTTGGTGAAGCGACCAAGTTCTCTCAGTTCCTTCTTGACTCTGATAAGCGGTACCGAGTGATCGCTAAGCTAGGTGAGCGTACCAATACCTCTGATTCAGATGGTGAACTGGTTGAGACTCGCCCAGTGGATGTCAAGCTTGAGAAACTGGAAGCGTGCATTGATCAGTTCCGTGGTGAATCAGATCAAGTACCATCGATGTTCTCTGCACTGAAATATCAAGGTAAGCCACTCTATGAGTATGCTCGTCAAGGTATCGAAGTACCACGTGAAGCGCGTAAAATCACGGTTTACGAGATCATTCTACATCGCTTTGAGGGTGATGAAGTAGAGATGGAAGTCCACTGCTCGAAAGGGACTTACATTCGTACTATCGTTGATGATCTGGGAGAGATGCTGGGCTGTGGTGCACACGTAACCATGCTACGCCGTACGGGTGTTGCTAAGTATCCGTATGAGAAGATGGTGACCCTAGAGCAGCTGAACGAGTTGCTTGAGCAAGCACATCGCGAAGAGAAAGCTCCGAAAGAGTTGCTTGACCCACTGCTGATGCCAATGGATACCGCTGTTCAAGATCTGCCAGAGGTCAATCTTAATGCTGAGCTCACGGATTTAGTTCAACATGGGATGCCAGTACAGGTGTTTGGGGCTCCAGAAGGGACGCCACTGCGTATGACTTCCGGTGAAGAGAAGCTTTTCATTGGGGTTGCTGAAGTAAACAAAGATGGCAAAGTGGCCCCTAAGCGTCTAGTTGTATTTCGCGACGAAGTAGAGTCTTAGTCAAAAGCTTGCTGAGTTTATGACAATAAAGCCGAAGTCTATTCTTGTGTAGAATTGCTTCGGCTTTTTGTTTGGTCCGAACCCTAGAAAGCGGCCTCTATAGTGCGAGTAGGTTCGCGTCTTTAAGCTTACTGCGCAGCTCATTGGCTCGCTTGCGGTTAACTCCAAAGTCTGAGTAACCGGTGCGTGACTCCGAGCGTACCACAAGGTTATTGCCCTCTATTTTTAACTCAAGATCATCAACAAAGCGCATGATTTTAGAGGTGCACTCGATACGTAAGTAATTGCCTTCCTTTTCAGCCGTTTTTGCTCCAGCTAAGGTTAGGGCAATCGACTCAATATCATCGATGGTTGTATCCGCCTTGAGAGTGTATGGGGCAATGCTGTGTTTCTCTCTGTTGTCGATTGTTGAGACACAATTGGGTTTATCACCACATGGGCTGGCTGTGC
Source organism: Vibrio astriarenae (assembly GCF_010587385.1). Classification (NCBI taxonomy): domain Bacteria; kingdom Pseudomonadati; phylum Pseudomonadota; class Gammaproteobacteria; order Vibrionales; family Vibrionaceae; genus Vibrio; species Vibrio astriarenae. Next base: position 2,519,242 of record NZ_CP047475.1, on the reverse strand, counting down.
GATCGCTCATCTGTTCAACTCCTTGACTGCATGCTGTTAGCGTAAACGCCATCACAGCAATGAGAGCACTGTTTTTCATTATTCATTTCCTGTTTTAGACATCCAAATAGTCGAGAATGCCTTCGGCGGCTTTTCGACCTTCATCAATCGCTGTTACCACTAAATCTGACCCTCGTACGGCATCACCGCCAGCAAAGATCTTTTCATTGGTGGTTTGATATTGAAACTCCTGTTCATGACTGGCTTTGATGCGACCCCACTGATCTATCTCAACACCATAAGGCTCAAGCCAGCTCATCTGATGGGGTTGGAAACCAAACGCCATGATAATCGCATCTGCCGCTAAGATATGCTCACTGCCTGGTACGGGCTCAGGTCGGCGACGGCCTGCTGTATCGGGGTCGCCCAGTGCGGTTTTTACTACTTTAACGCCAATTGCTTTGCCTTGGCTATCGACTTCAATGGAGATAGGCTGAAGATTGAACATAAAATTGACGCCTTCTTCGCGTGCGTTCTTCACCTCTCTGCGCGAGCCCGGCATGTTCTCTTCATCTCGACGGTAGGCACAAATAACACTGCTAGCACTTTGACGAATCGATGTACGCACGCAGTCCATCGCAGTATCACCGCCACCAAGAACCACGACCTTTTTGCCCGCCATATCGATAAACGGCTTGCTATCATCAAGGCCCATGACCTTATAAGTGTTGGAGATCAAGAAGGGGAGAGCGTCATAAACGCCTGGGGCATCTTCATTGGCTAAGCCAGCGCGCATATTTTTGTATGTGCCAACCCCTAGAAAAACGGCGTCATAGTCGTCCACGAGCTGTTGCATGTGGATATCTTTGCCTACCTCGATATTGAGCTGAAACTCGATCCCCATCTCTGTAAAAATACGACGGCGATTTTCCATGACCCCTTTTTCAAGTTTGAAGGAGGGAATGCCAAAGGTAAGTAGCCCCCCAATTTCAGAGTAGCGATCAAATACGACCGGTTTGACGCCATTGCGCACTAGAATATCTGCAGCGGCAAGTCCTGCAGGACCAGCGCCAATGATGGCGACTTTTTTATCTGTCCACTCTACTTGCGACATGTCAGGCTTCCAGCCCAACTCAAATGCTTTGTCCGTAATGTATTTCTCAATATTGCCTATGGTGACGGCGCCAAAGTCATCGTTGAGGGTGCATGAGCCCTCACAGAGGCGATCTTGAGGGCACACTCGCCCACAGACCTCAGGCAGGCTGTTGGTTTGGTGGGAGAGCTCTGCAGCTTCAATGATACGACCCTCATTAGCCAGCTTTAACCACTGCGGAATGTAGTTGTGAACCGGGCATTTCCACTCACAATAGGGGTTACCACAATCCAGGCAGCGGTCTGCTTGAGCAGTCGCCTGTTGTTTGGTAAACGGTTCATAGATTTCAACAAACTCAATTTTACGAATCTTAATCGGCTTTTTCGCTGGGTCTACGCGCTGAACATCAATAAACTGGTAAACATTCTGGCTCATAATCATTATCCTCCTTGATAACTCAACTATTGGGCTTGAACGCGCAGTTCAGCGGCGCTTCGACTCTGATGACCAAGCAGGGTGTTGAGATCAGCTGCTTTGGGTTTGACGAGGTAAAACTTCGGAATCCACTCATCAAAGTTGGCTAAGATGGCTTCAGCATGGGCTGAGCCTGTCTCTTCGAGATGCTCGGCGATCAGACCACGCAGATGCTCTTGGTGAATATTGAGGTCGGATAGGGCAATGGCCTCTACAGACTCGGTGTTGACTCTGCCAGCAAACTCACTATTTTGGTCCATGACATAGGCAAAGCCCCCGGTCATCCCTGCGCCAAAGTTAACCCCTGTTGCCCCCAAAATAGCGACGATACCACCAGTCATATACTCACAAGCATTGTCACCCGCGCCTTCGATAACAGCGATAGTACCCGAGTTACGTACACCAAAGCGTTCTCCAGCAAGACCTGCTGCAAACAGTTTGCCTCCTGTTGCACCATACAGGCAGGTATTACCAATGATAGAGGCTTCATGGCAGTGAAAAGCAGTGCCTAGGTGGGGCTTGATGACGAGCTTGCCTCCAGCCATGCCCTTACCAACATAGTCGTTCGCATCACCCGTTAGGTAAAGCTCGACTCCGCCAGCGTTCCACACGCCGAAAGACTGGCCTGCAGTACCATCGAGATGAATTTTTATCGGCGTCGCAGCCATTCCCTGATTACCGTAACGTTTGGCGATTTCACCAGATAGACGAGCCCCAATCGAGCGGTCAGTATTGATCACATGGTAGAACAGATGAGCGCTGTGTTGGTTTTCAACTGCTACTAATGCATTGTCGAGAATCGTTTGGTTTAGCGCGCCTTTATCAAAGGGAGTGTTTGGCTCAGTCCAGTACAGTGGATGTCCTTCAGGGGACTCTGGCTTGGTGATAATATCAGATAGGTCGAGTTTGGTTTGCTTAGCGGTGTAACCATCAAGCGCTTCCAATAGATCAGTACGACCAATCAGGTCTGTGAGCTTCTCTACACCGAGCAGAGCGAGCAGCTCACGAACCTCTTCAGCAAGGCCAGTGAAGTAGTTGACCACCATATCGGGTAACCCTTTAAAGTACTCACGACGCAGGGTTTCATCTTGAGTGGCCACACCGGTCGCACAGTTGTTAAGGTGGCAGATTCGTAGGAACTTGCAGCCCATAGCAACCATTGGAGCCGTGCCAAAGCCGAAGCTCTCGGCACCGAGTATTGCGGCTTTGACCACATCTAATCCGGTCTTTAATCCCCCGTCTACCTGCAGACGAATTTTATGACGTAGCCCATTAACGACAAGTGCTTGCTGCGTCTCTGCTAAACCGAGTTCCCAAGGGCTACCCGCGTATTTCACCGATGTCAGTGGGCTTGCTGCGGTACCGCCGTCGTAGCCAGAAATGGTAATTAGGTCAGCATAAGCTTTGGCGACGCCGGTAGCGATAGTGCCAACGCCTGGCTCAGAGACCAGTTTGACGGATACTAAGGCATTGGGGTTGACCTGCTTAAGGTCGAAAATGAGCTGGGCTAAGTCTTCAATAGAGTAGATGTCATGGTGTGGGGGCGGCGAAATGAGTGTCACTCCTTGCACGGAGTACCTAAGTTTTGCGATCTCTGCGGTGACCTTATGTCCAGGAAGCTGGCCACCCTCTCCAGGTTTAGCGCCTTGGGCGACTTTTATCTGTAGAACATCAGCATTGGTGAGGTAGTGTGGTGTTACTCCGAAGCGCCCTGATGCGACCTGTTTGATGCGTGAATTACGATTGGTGCCGAAGCGACGCGGGTCTTCGCCCCCTTCACCTGAGTTTGAATAACCACCCAGATGGTTCATCGCCATGGCTAGTGCTTCATGAGCTTCTGGGCTGAGCGCGCCAATTGACATGGCTGCAGAATCAAAGCGTTTGAATAACTCGCTCGTTGGCTCAATTTTCTCAAGTTGAAGTGGCTCTTGTGCAGGCTTGAGTTTGAGCAGATCGCGTAAGGTCGCGATAGGTCGTTGATTGACTTGCTGGGCAAAAGAGCGGTAGTCGTGATTATCACCCGATTTCACCGCAGTTTGCAGCGTGCCGACGACATCAGGATTGTAGGCATGATACTCGCCACCATGTACATATTTGAGCAGGCCGCCATGTTCAATTGATTTACGTTTGGCCCAAGCTTTGCGAGAGAGGTTGAGAAGGTCTTGCTGAAAGTCCTCGAAATCAGCGCCTTGAATACGCGTTGTCACGCCCTTAAAGCACGTATCTACAACGGCTTGGCTCAGTCCTACGGCCTCAAACAGCTGTGAGCAACGATAGGAAGCAACGGTCGAGATCCCCATCTTGGACATGATTTTATACAGACCTTTGTTGATTCCTGATTGATAGTTGGTCATGACCTCACGGTAGCTTTTGTCTAAAGCGCCAATATCTATCGATTTGCTCAAGGTTTCATAGGCTAGGTATGGATAGACGGCGGTCGCGCCAAACCCAAGCAATACTGCAAATTGGTGCGGATCTCGAGCTGTAGCTGTTTCTATCACGATGTTGGCATCACAACGTAAATTGGCCTCGGTTAGGCTGCGCTGAACAGCGCCTACAGCCATAGCTGCAGGTATCGGTAGTTTGCCTCTAACTAATGCGCGGTCAGAGAGGACAACCAGCACAGAGCCGTCACGAACCACTTGTTGTGCTTTGTCGCATAACATGTTTATGGCCTGCTCAAGAGAGTGGATTTGTGGATCGTAGTTAATGTCTAGGATGGTGTTGCGGTAGTGTTCATCACCGAGCTCTAATAGCTGCTGCATGTCAGAGTAGAGCAGCACCGGAGAGTTAAATGTCACGCGATGAGCGTGGCCATCGGTTTCACAAAAGACATTCATCTCTTGGCCGATACTCGTCGCCAGCGACATCACGTGCTTTTCGCGCAGTGGGTCTATTGGTGGGTTTGTCACCTGGGCAAATTTTTGGCGAAAATAGTCCGTCACGAGCCTCTCTTTTGATGAGAGCACGGCCATTGGTGTGTCATCACCCATCGAGCCCACGGCCTCTTGTCCCATATCTCCTAGCACTAACAGGACTTGATTGACCTCTTCATTGGTCATCGCAAACTGCTTTTGATATGTGGCGAGCAGGTGGTCATCAAAGCTGCGAGCACCGACTGACTCATCACTGAGTTCACTCAGCGGTTTGAGGGATTGAACATTGTTGGTCATCCACTCTTTATAGGGATGTCGCGACTTAAGATCGTGATCGATCTCTTCAGACTGCCAGAGTTTGCCTTGCTTGGTATCGACCACTAGCAGCTCACCGGGGCCCACACGCCCTTTGGTGGAGACTTCATCTGGCGCATAATCCCAAATGCCTACCTCTGAAGCGAGGGTAATAAGGCTGTCTTTGGTGATCACATAGCGAGCGGGTCGCAAACCGTTGCGATCAAGATTGCAGGCGGCATAGCGTCCATCCGACAGGACAATACCCGCAGGGCCGTCCCAAGGCTCCATATGCTTGGAGTTAAAGTCATAAAAGGCGCGAAGATCGTCGTCCATATCCGGGTGGTTTTGCCAAGCTGGTGGCACAAGCATGCGCATTGCGCGGAAGATATCCATGCCACCGGCTAAGAACAGATCTAGCATATTGTCCAGGCTCGAAGAGTCAGAGCCTACCTCGTTAACGAAAGGGGCTGCAGTTTGCAAGTCGGGCAGCAGGGGGGACGAGAACTTATAGGCACGAGCACGAGCCCACTGACGATTACCTTCAATAGTGTTGATCTCACCATTGTGTGCCAGATAACGAAATGGTTGAGCAAGAGGCCAACGAGGTTGAGTATTCGTGGAGAACCTTTGGTGAAATAGGCAGATCGCAGACTCCATGCGAAGATCAGCAAGATCAAGGTAGAAGCGAGGTAGATCGGCGGGCATACACAGGCCTTTGTAGACGATCACCTGAGTGGAGAGGCTACAAATATAGAAGTCGCTGTCGTCAGTAATCTGTTTTTCAATTCTTCTTCTGGCAATGTATAGACGGCGCTCAATGTCTTTCTCGCGCCAGCCTGCCGGGGCCGAGATGAACACTTGTTGGATATTAGGCAGCGAGTTCGCGGCAATCGGGCCCAGTACGTCAGAGTTTGTTGGTACGTCTCGCCAGCCGGAAACAGTGAGTGTTTCTTGCGCCAGTTCTCGATTGATAATGTCTTTGGCTGATTGGGCTTTGATTGGGTCTTGGCTAAAGAAGATCATGCCTATTGCATACTGCTTGCCCAGATTGAATCCTTGCTCTGATGCGATCAGCCGTAAGTAAGAGTCCGGCTTTTGCAGTAATAAACCGCAACCATCACCGGTTTTTCCATCGGCGGCAATACCACCTCGGTGGGTCATTCTATCGAGTGCATATATGGCGGTGCGCACTAGCTTGTGGCTGGTTTCGCCTTGCATATGAGCGATTAAGCCAAAGCCACAATTGTCTTTGTCCAATGAGGGGTCATATAACGCCATTGCAAACTCTCCCTTTGCTTCCTGCATCCATGCAGGGTTGGTCTGCTCATGTGACGGTGACGAATTGCATTGTGTGTTGAAGATGAATCCGTTTACTGCCTTGTCTGAGCGCACACAAATGAGGGTATAAACCTTCATTTGTGTTGAATTTGTATGTAAAAAAAATGTTGTATAAATAATTGTCGATTTAACAACCTATATCTAGAGCCCATTGAGGTCAAGTATTTTGAACGGCGCAAAATGTATTCAATATTGAATTGCAGACAAAAAAAGACCAGCCAACTGGCTGGTCAAATTAAAATGGAAGGAATCTATAGTTTAAGCTGAAAGCATCATCGAGTTGGCTTTAGCTTCAAGGTTTGAGTTGCCCATTAGGTAACTATCAATGGCAATCGCACATTCACGACCTTCATTGATACAACGTACAACCAGTGATTGGCCGGTACGCATATCACCTGCGGCAAATACACCTTTCTGGTTGGTTGCAAAATCTTCGGTTGCAACATTACCGCGCTCGTCGAGCTTGATATCTAGCTGAGCAAGTACGCCCGTCGGCTCTGGATGTAGGAAGCCCATTGCTAAGAAGGCCATATCACACGGAATCACACGCTCAGAGTTAGCCACTTCTTCAAAAGTAGGGCGCTCACCTGGCGCAGCGTCTTTCCATACGATGTCCGCGATACGTAGACCCGTTACCTGACCTTCATCGTTGCCGATGAACTCTTTGGTCAGGATGTTCCAGTGACGATCACAACCTTCTTCGTGCGAAGTGGTGGTTTTCATGATCATCGGATACTGAGGCCAAGGCATATTCGCAGGACGCTTCTCTGGTGGAATCGGCATGATCTCAACCTGAGTCACACTTGCTGCTTTGTGACGGTTAGACGTGCCCACACAGTCAGAACCCGTATCACCACCACCGATAACTACAACATGTTTGTCTTTAGCGTGAATTTCTTCACCCTTAAGATCCATGTTGTTCGCACGGCGGTTGTTTTGACCTAAGAACTCCATCGCAAAATGGACGCCTTGCAGTTCGCGACCTGGAACTGGAAGATCGCGAGGAACCGTTGAACCGCCAGTCAGTAGCACGACATCGAACTCTTGACGAAGCTGAGCTGCATTCACGTCAACACCAACGTGCTGGTTCACTTTGAATTCAACGCCCGCTTCTGCCATGAGATTGATCTTACGATCAATCACATCCATACCCAGTTTGAAATCTGGGATACCAAAGCGCAGTAGACCGCCCACTTTTTCATCGCGCTCAAAGACCGTCACAGAGTGACCCGCACTATTGAGCTGCTCTGCCGCGGCAAGACCTGCTGGGCCAGAGCCGATAATCGCCACTGTTTTACCAGTGCGCGAGCGAGGTGTCTTAGGTTTAGCGTACCCTTCACGGTACGCAGTTTCTACGATGGTTTTCTCGATGTTACAGATAGTGATTGGGTCTTGGTTAATACCCAACACACACGCACTTTCACAAGGAGAAGGACAAACACGGCCTGTGAACTCAGGGAAGTTATTGGTAGAACTTAAGATGTTCCAAGCCTCTTCCCAACTATCACGATACACTGCATCGTTAAACTCAGGAATGATGTTACCAATCGGACAACCGCTGTGACAGAAAGGGACACCACAGTCCATACAACGCGATGCTTGAGTATTGATCTTGTCACCAAACTCTTCGTTGAGAACAAACTCTTTGTTGTTTTCGATACGAACAGATGGGTCGAGCTTCTTCGGAAGCTCACGACCATGTTCTAAAAATCCAGTAGGCTTACCCATTATACGGCCTCCACTTCTGCTTGCTCTGCTTGTGCCTTGCGCTTTTGTAGCACTGCTTTGTAATCACGTGGCATAACTTTCACCAGTGATGCAAGGCTTGCTTCAAAGTTGTCTAGGAAAGACTGAGCAACTTCACTTCCTGTGAATTCAACATGCTTAGTCAACATGTCGAGTAGTAATTCTCTATCTTCTTGTTCGATTGGATCTAGGTCAACCAGTTCAGGGTTTAGCTTGGACTCAAAATCACCAGACTTATCCCAAACATACGCGACACCGCCACTCATGCCTGCTGCAAAGTTGCGGCCAGTAGAGCCAAGGATAACGGCAACACCACCAGTCATGTACTCACAACCGTGATCACCAACACCTTCAACGACCACTTTCGCACCAGAGTTTCGAACACAGAAACGTTCACCAGCCATACCACGGATATAGGATTCACCTGAGGTTGCACCGTAGAAACAGACGTTACCGACTACGATATTGTCTTCAGCGACAATGGTGGACTTCGCATTAGGATAGAGCACGAGCGTACCGCCAGAGAGGCCTTTACCCCAGTAGTCATTCGCATCGCCTTCCACTTCGAACTTCACGCCTTTGGCAAGGAAAGCACCAAATGATTGACCTGCAGAGCCATTGAATTTCACGTTCATTGGCTGTGGTAGACCAGCGTCTTTGTAAACTTTTGAGATTTCGTTCGACAGCATGGTACCTGCAGAACGGTCCGTATTGATGATCGGGAACTCAGCGTTCACGGCTTCGCCCTTCTCAAGCGCAGGAATGGCTGCTTGAATCAACTTACGGTCAAGAACCTCTTCTAGGTTGTGGTTTTGCTCTGTTTGGTTGAACACGCCATCATCTTCACGTGCTTGCTCGATGTGCAGCACAGGAGACAGGTCTAGGTTCTTGTATTTCCAGTGAGTAATGTCTTCACGAACTTTCAGTTTGTGCGACTGACCTACCATCTCATCGATAGTACGGAAACCAAGCTCAGCCATAACTTCGCGTAGACCTTCTGCCATGTATTGGAAGAAGGTCACGACGTCTTCTACGCGGCCATCGAAGCGCTCACGTAGTGTCTTGTTCTGAGTTGCGATACCCACAGGACAGGTGTTTTTATGACACTTACGCATCATGATACAGCCTTCAACAACGAGCGCTGCTGTTGCTACACCCCACTCCTCAGCACCGAGTAGCGTTGCTACTGCAAGGTCACGAGGCGTCTTCATCTGACCATCAGACTGAACCACGATACGGTTACGTAGGCCATTCTTCAGTAGCGTTTGGTGCGTTTCCGCTAGACCCAGCTCCCAAGGTAGACCTGTGTGACGAATAGACGACATTGGTGATGCACCTGTACCGCCATCGAAACCTGCGATCAGTACAACGTCAGCTTTTGCTTTTGCTACACCCGATGCGATGGTACCCACACCCGCTTCCGATACCAGCTTCACGTTCACGCGGCCTGCGCGGTTTGCGTTCTTCAAGTCGTAGATCAGCTGAGCCAAATCTTCGATTGAGTAGATATCGTGGTGCGGCGGTGGCGAGATTAGACCTACGCCTGGAGTCGAGTGACGTGTTGCACCGATCCAGTCATCCACCTTATCACCTGGTAGCTGACCACCTTCACCTGGTTTCGCGCCTTGAGCCATCTTGATCTGTAGCTCATCTGCGTTAGTTAGGTAGTAAGACGTTACACCGAAACGGCCTGAAGCCACCTGTTTGATTGCAGAGCGTTCCCAATCACCGTTCTCTTTGCGCTCGAAACGAGTTGGGTCTTCACCACCCTCACCAGAGTTCGATTTTGCGCCGATGCGGTTCATTGCTACCGCTAGCGTTGAGTGTGCTTCGTACGAGATAGAACCGAATGACATTGCCCCTGTTGCAAAACGCTTAAGGATGTTTTCGATTGGCTCAACTTCTTCGAGCGGGATTGAGCCTGCTGGGTTTTTAACAAAATCTAGCTGGCTACGTAGCGTTGCAGCGTTATCGCCCTGGTCATCAACGGCTTTCGCGTACTTCTTGAACTGAGCGTAGTCTTTGTTACGTGTCGATTCTTGTAGTAGCGAGATAGTCTCAGGGTTAAACAGGTGTTTTTCACCACGTTGTTTCCACTGGTAAACACCACCAACATCAAGTACTTGTACAGGGATTTCACGTGTTGGGTAGCCAATACGGTGACGGACGAGTACTTCTTTCGCGATATCATCAATGGTAAGACCTTGGATTCGAGAAACGGTACCCGTGAAGTATTTATCAACCACAGACTTGCTAACACCCAGTGCTTCAAAGATCTGTGCGCCGTGGTAAGACTGTAGCGTTGAGATACCCATCTTCGAGAAAATCTTCAACAGGCCGCCGTTAATAGCATTGCGGTAATTGTCGAACAGCTCTTTGATGCTTGCTTCAGGGTCTAGTTTCTTAGTGCGCTGAAGCTCTACCATAGTTTCAATGACGAGGTATGGGTTCACGGCGTTCGCACCATAGCCCACAAGCGTTGCAAAGTGGTGCGTTTCACGAGCATCACCCGTTTCCACCACGATGTCACACTTAGCACGCAATCCCTTACGGATTAGGTGGTGGTGAACCGCGCCAACCGCCAGCATGGCAGGAATCGCTGCGTGGTTAGAGTTAATCGCACGGTCTGTTAGCAGGATGATTGAGTAACCATCAACGACTGCATCTTCTGCGTACTGACAGATACGCTTGAGTGCGCGCTCTAGCTTGCCTTCATCTTCATTCGCTTGGAATACGATGTCTAATGTCTTCGCTTGCAGGTGCTCGTTATCGATAGCACGTAGCTTCTCAAGCTCAGAGTTAGACAGAACTGGTGACTCAAGCTCTACCTTTTGACAGTGCTCTGGAGACTCAGCCAATAGGTTCTGATCCTTACCTAGGTAGGTGTTCAGAGACATCACCATACGCTCACGAATTGGGTCGATTGGCGGGTTAGTTACCTGAGCAAACAGCTGCTTAAAGTAGTTTGATAGATGTTGTGACTGGTGCGAAAGAATCGCTAGCGGCCAGTCGGCACCCATTGCAGAAAGTGGCTCTTTGCCGTCTTTTGCCATAGGAACGATGATTTCGTTAACCTCTTCTGAGCTCACACCGAACGCTTGCTGCTTGTGCAGTAGCTTCTCTGGCGATGGTTGGCTGAACTCGTTGCTCGCTTCTGGCAGCTTCTTCAGGCTCAGTAGGTTCTCTTCAACCCATTTCTCGTAGGGTTGCGCTGATGCAATGCCATCTTTCACTTCTTCATCAGAGATGATGCGGCCTTGCTCTAGGTCGGCAACGAAGATACGACCTGGTTGAAGACGACCACGGAACTCAACGTTTTCTGGCTCGATCTCAACCACACCAGACTCAGATGCCATCACGAGGAAGTCATCTTTGGTCACTGTGTAGCGAGAAGGGCGCAGACCGTTACGGTCAAGGGTTGCACCAACTTGAACGCCGTCGGTGAAACAGACTGATGCCGGGCCATCCCATGGTTCCATCACGTTCGCATGGTACTGATAGAACGCACGACGAGTTGGATCCATGTTTTTGTTTTCTTGCCATGCTTCAGGGATCATCATCATCAACGCATGTGGCAGGCTGCGACCAGAGAGAACTAGGAGCTCAAGTGCCATATCGAAGTTAGATGAATCTGAGCTGCCTTCCTGACAAATAGGCAGTAGCATGTCGATCTCTGCCTGAGTGAACAGGTCAGATTCGATGATTGCTTCACGGGCTTTCATCCAGTTCAGGTTACCGCGAACTGTGTTAATTTCACCGTTGTGAGCAATGTAACGGAAAGGCTGTGCTAGACGCCATTTCGGGAATGTATTGGTAGAGAAACGAGAGTGAACGAGCGCGAGTGCTGTCACCATCGTTGGATTCTGTAGATCGAGGAAGTATTGAGGCACTTGCTCTGTGGTTAGCTGACCTTTATACACCAACGTCTTGTAGGACATTGAGTTGATGTAGAAGTCGTCACCGATGTTAGACACGCTTTCTAAACATACTCGAACCGTGTAGTTACGCAGTACATAGAGTTTACGCTCTAGCTCTTCTGGGGTAATACCAGGGCCACCTGATACAAAAACGTGTTCAAATTGCGGCTCGGTGCTTAGCGGGTCAGCGCCGATCATTGAGTTATCTGTTGGCAGAACTCGGTAGCCAATCACGTCTAACTCAAGGCGTCTTGCGTTGCGTTCTAAGATGTCACGGCACTGTGCGCGTTTATGTTCGTCTTTCGGGAACAGAACGACACCGACGCCATACTTCTCAAAAGAAGGCAGCTTGATACCAAGCTTAACGGCTTCTTCTAATAAGAATTCATGTGGTTTTTGCAGCAGTATACCCGCACCATCACCTGAGCATGGATCGCAGCCTTGACCACCACGGTGTTCCATACGTGCAAGCATATCGAGTGCTTGAGTCACTACATCATGTGATTTACGGTTTTTTAGGTGAGCAACAAAACCGATACCACAGGCATCATGCTCCAACTCGGGAGTATAAAGACCCTGTGCACTTTGCTCTCTATCTACCATAGATACATCCTTCCAGTTTCTAAACGGACGCACTTAGCCAAACGTTTGCCTGCTCTTTAAGTGAGAAACAGGGCCGCTTTATGGGTTCTAAGTGGTCGATTCCTTTTTAATAATGATGATCAACTGCCATGCAGGCAGCCTGATTCCATTCCGTTCCTCGCAGGAAAAATTTTGCGAGAAAAACAATCCTTGGAGATATTGCTAAGTTTTTTATCACTTTCTAGTGATTTATATAGGTGGGTTGCAGTATCTACCGTACGTTTCGTCTTTTAATATTGTCTGTCAAATTACAAAATTATCGGAAACGTGTAAGTATCCTACAATTTTGTATAGGAGTTTGGCAATCAAAACTGGCTCTAGCACACAAAATATTTGTCATAAAAGTCGCAACAAATGAGTAACAATGGGGTGTGTGCAGTAGTCAGTGAATATTTATTGATTTCAACTATCCTCATTTTCTTATGCTGGTGGTATTATGCGCGACCTTCGCTTGCAGGGATGTAATTTACTTTCATAAATCGAATTGAGATTTATTAACAGGTGAAATGATGCAATTACACGAACTCGTCAATACTATCGGCCAAGACCTGCAACGCAGATATGGCGAAAAAGTCCATAAACTGACTCTCCATGGTGGCTTTAGCTGTCCAAACCGTGACGGTACGATTGGCCGGGGTGGTTGCACGTTTTGTAACGTCGCTTCTTTTGCTGATGAAGAGACACAACAGCAGTCAATTCTCTCTCAATTGCAAGATCGCGCAGGCGAAGTAAAGCGTGCGAAAAAGTACCTGGCTTACTTTCAAGCCTACACAAATACCTATGCAGAAGTGCAAGTTCTCAAGAACATGTACGAAGAGGCAATATCGGCAGCTGATATTGTTGGCCTGTGTGTCGGTACGCGCCCTGACTGTGTGCCTGATGCGGTTTTAGACCTCCTCGCGGGCTACGTAGAGCAAGGGTATGAGATTTGGCTCGAGCTTGGATTGCAAACCGCAAACAATGACACCCTCAAACGCATAAACCGTGGCCATGACTTTGAATGTTATGAAGAGATGACCAAAAGAGCGCGCTCGCTTGGGATCAAAGTGTGTACTCATTTGATTGTCGGGCTACCCAAAGAGACGCATCAAGACAATATAGAGACACTCGAAAAGGTGTTAGCCGTCGGTACCGATGGCATCAAGCTGCATGGTTTGCACATTGTAGAAGGGAGCACCATGGCAAAAGCCTGGCGTGCGGGTCGTCTTGAAGCTCCCGAACTTGAAACCTATGTTGAAACGGCCTCTCAAATGGTTCGCATGACCCCACCTGAGGTGGTCTTTCACCGCGTCTCCTCTTCAGCGCGCCGTCCGACCTTGTTGTCTCCGCTTTGGTGTGAAAACCGCTGGTTGGCGATGACAGAAATCGGTCGCTCATTGGATAAACACGGTGCACAAGGCAGCCTAATTGATCGTCCTTTTGTGTATCAGCCTCCAGTAAAAAACTAAACATTAACGAAAGCATTGAACCTAACTTTTAGGGTGTTACATTAGCCCACAGTGCAGTTAGGTTTGGAGCCGTTAATGAAGCAAATAAAAGGACTTGCCCAGTATTACGTCGACTTGTTAGTCAAACTCGGCATCGTACGTTTTTCGATGCTGTTGGCTATTGCGTTAGTGGCTCTCGCCGTTGTGGTACAGGTAGGGATAACGCTCTTCTTTGAGGGCAATGTCGATGACTTAGACATTGTCCGTTCCGTTTTCTTTGGTCTTTTGATCACCCCGTGGGCCGTCTACTTTCTCTCCGTGGTTGTTGATCAGCTCGAAGAGTCTCGTCAGCGCTTGTCTAAACTGGTCTCCAAACTCAAAGATATGCGTAGCCGAGACCAAGAGTTGAATTATCAACTGCAGCAGAATATTGCCAAGCTTAACCAACAGATTGAGGAGCGTATCCGCGCGGAAGAGGCGCGTGAAGAAGCGATGGTAGATCTGGAAAATGAGGTCTACCAACGTGAGAGAACACAGCTTGAGCTTGCAGAACGCACGGCATTATTGCGCTCTTTTATCGATACCTCTCCCGATCTCATCTACTACCGCAACTCCGAGGGACTGTTCTCAGGGTGTAATCGCGCGATGGAGGAGTTGATCGGTAAGTCTGAACGAGAATTAGTGGGTTTGACACCATGGGATGTCTACGACAAAGCGACGGCAGAGTATATCGTCGATACCGACCAGAAAGTCTTTTCAGAGAATAAGCCCATTACCTATGAGCAGTGGCTAGAGTACCCAGATGGAAGAAAAGCATACTTTGAACTGCGTAAGGTACCTTTCTATAGCAAAAGTGGCCGTCACCTTGGATTGGTCGGTTTTGGCCGTGATATTACGGAACGCAAGCGTCATGAAGAGTCGCTCGAAAAAGCCAGCCGTGACAAAACCACCTTTATCTCTACCATCAGTCATGAGTTACGTACACCGCTTAACGGTATTGTTGGCTTAAGTCGAATGCTGCTCGATACTCAGTTAGATGAAGAGCAGCGTAAACACCTGCAGACGATTAATGTTAGTGCAGTGACCTTAGGCAATATCTTTAATGACATTATCGATATGGATAAATTTGACCGCAGCAAGCTCGAACTCCTACCAACGCCAGTCAATTTTGAAGATTTTGTGGTGGAGATAGAGAGTATTGCCGCGCTGATGGCACAGCAGAAAAACCTACGCTTTGATCTTGAGCGCTTGACGGATCTGCCGCATATGATTGAAGTGGATGGTACACGCTTGAGGCAGGTGCTTTGGAATCTGATCAGTAATGCGATGAAGTTTACCAAAGAAGGGGGCGTGGTGATGAACGTCAGTGCCTCTCAAAGTGAAGATAAAGCACATATTACGATAGAGATCGAAGACACCGGGATTGGTATTCCAGAGAAAGAGATTGAGAAGATTTTTGCTATGTACTATCAAGTGAAGTCCGGTAAGGATAATCTTCATGCGGTAGGTACAGGGATAGGACTTGCAGTCTCAAAACTGCTGATCAATATGATGAATGGTGACATCACCACGTCGAGTGAAGAAGGCTTTGGCAGTACATTTACTATTGATATCGAAGTACCGCTTGCTGAGGCTCCAGTAGAAGAGGTTCTGGGATTAACTGAGCAGCGCAGCTTGAATATCTTTATGGTTGAAGATATCGAACTCAATGTGACTGTGGCTAAATCCTTACTCGAAAGCCTAGGACATGAAGTGACGGTTGCAATGACGGGGGAGGAAGCTTTAGAACGCTTTGACCCTGCGGATTATGATCTAGTGCTGCTTGATATCCAACTACCTGATATGAGTGGTTTTGATATTGCGGCAACCTTGCGAGAACAGTATGCGTGCCTACCTCCCATTGTCGCCCTCACAGCAAATGTGATTAAAGACAAAACAGAATATCTCAAACAAGGCATGGATGACGCGATAAGCAAACCGCTTTCAGTGGCAGCGATACACAGCGTGATTACAAAATTCTGCTTTAAACAGGATGTTGCAACAGAGTGTCAACCCGAGGTGGCAACGGAACTTTCCAGTTACGACAGTAGTCAATACGGAGAAATGCTCGATCTCGAGATGTTGAACTCTTACATTGACATTGTTGGTACGCAACCGGTTTTGGACAGTATCAAGATGTTTGAAGAGGCAATGCCAGAGTACATTGATATCTTAGACTCCAATATGACCGCAAAGGATAAGAAAGGCATTGTATCAGAGGCACATAAAATCAAAGGTGCTGCTGGCTCAATCGGTCTAAAATATATTCAAAGTATTGCGCAAAAAGCGCAGACTCCAGATTTTCCAGCTTGGTCAGAAAATATTGATGACTGGGTGGGTAAGATTAAATCTGACTATCAGAACAATATCGCCATTCTTAGACAATGGTTGATGGAGAAGGAATCATAATGAAAAAAACAATGGCTTTAGTTATGGCGTCAACGGCGCTATTTGGATGTCAATCAATGAATAGCCAACAGGAATCCTCGGCTCAAGAGGCGGTGTATAGTCAATCAGTGTCATTGAAAAGCGCTCTATGGTTTAACAAGATGCCGACCTTTGGGGATAATCCAGAATTTAATCTACATGGTTCACTGGTTCTTGAGCAAAAAGAGGGCCTGCCAGCAGAGCTCGATATCGATCGTATTACACTGCATCAGGGTGGAGATAGCTATTTGCTCACAGCTGATCAATTTGAGCTGCGCGGCTACAGCGAGTCTCAGTGGGAAATCGCGTTTGCGCTACCCATCGAACTCTCAGAGACGCAACCGGTTGATGTTTTTGTCTACTTTGAACAAGAAGGTAACTTGAGCTGGGTATCAGAGCAAGGTGTTACTGTTGAAGTGGTTTACTAAGCTGTCGTTAGTTAAAAAATGAGTGAATGCTGAAAGACAAAAAAAGCGCTGGTCACTGACCAGCGCTTTTTTGGTGTCTGTTGAGACTGAAGATTACTCTTCTAGCTCACCACAGAAACGGTAGCCTTCACCGTGAATCGTTGCGATGATTTCAGGTGTACCTGATACAGATTCGAAGTGCTTACGGATACGACGAATTGTGACGTCTACCGTACGATCGTGTGGCTTAAGCTCACGACCAGTCATCTTCTTCAGAAGGTCAGCACGAGTCTGAATCTTACCTGGGTTCTCACAGAAGTGCAGTAGTGCACGGAATTCCGAACGAGGTAGTTTGTAGCTTTCACCAGCTGGGCTAACAAGAGAGCGGCTGTTGATATCAAGAACCCAACCGTTGAACGTATACTTTTCAACTGCGCGTTTTTCTTCTGGTGCAGCAGCTGCATTCATTGAGCGGCTTAGAAGGTTACGAGCACGAATAGTCAGTTCACGAGGGTTAAATGGCTTAGTGATGTAGTCATCTGCACCGATCTCTAGGCCAAGAATTTTATCAACTTCATTATCGCGACCTGTTAAGAACATAAGAGCGATGTTTGCTTGTTCACGAAGTTCACGAGCGAGAAGAAGACCGTTCTTACCAGGTAGGTTAATGTCCATGATTACGAGGTTTACGCGATGTGCTGAAAGCACTTGGTGCATCTCTTCACCATCACTTGCCTCAAAAACAGCATATCCCTCTGCTTCAAAAATACTCTTTAACGTATTGCGAGTCACTTGCTCATCTTCAACGATAAGAATCTGCGGAGTCTGCATTGGCGGTTCCTAAACTTGTCTATATAAATGCTAAAAATAAAAAAATATGCAATTGATTAACAGATAATCTAATAATTGCTAATAATAAACCAAAGTTGTTAAAAAAACATGCTCTTTGGCGGTCCGCCATCCTTGGAGCCTTTGTATTCTGAAGGTTTGACAAACGAATGGTCATTCCAGTCAGATTATGATGTGCGGATTTTATAGATTTAACAGCATTCTAACAATGCCTAGATGTTAAATTCCTGCATTTTTTTGATTTGAGTCAATAGTCAACTGTTAAGCAATATCAATCAAATTTAGGGCACGCTATAAAGAATGGTAATGAATATGACCAATCCACTACTGAATGCTTATGTAAATGTTTGCTTTAGGTTATCGGAACAGGACCTTGCTGATTGGCGAGGTGACACTGCCGTTATTATCACAGCATGGAATCCGAGAAGCGTGCGTTTAGCGCAATTTCAGAACCATCAAAGAAACCATGCTCTTAAAAGTGATTTAGAGCACTTTAGAATGTTTAAGTTATTGGTAGGAAACGAAAATTTTGATTGGTTTGAGGAGTCATATTGGGTCGATATCAGCTTGAAAGGAGGACTGACTTTAGCTGAGAAGTATCAACAAAATGCGATCTATTGGGTAGATAAAAAGCAGGTTTTTCTGGTTTATAGTGTCGATAAACAGCTGATTTACATCGGTGAAATCGATGATTTTTTGCCCTAAAAGAATTCACTTTTTACTTCAAGGAGGATGTATGAAAGATATTACACCAGATATTTGTGACCACTTTGCTGAACAAGTTCAGCTACTGAGCTTACCATTACAGAACTTTGGGCAGCGCAGTGCGTTTTGGGGCGAAGTTGTAACAATATGTTGCTACCACGATAACTCCAAAGTACGAGAAGTATTATCTCAGCCAGGACATGGAAAAGTCTTATTTGTTGACGGTAATGGTTCTTGCCAAAAAGCACTGATGGGAGATGAGTTAGCTGTTTTGGCGATTGAAAATGGCTGGGAGGGTGTCATCGTGTATGGAGCAATACGAGATGTCGCCGCCCTATCTGAAATGGATCTTGGTGTGAAGGCGTTAGCCGCATGCCCGTTTAAAACCGAGAAGCGTGGGTTGGGGCAGGTGAATGTCACCATTACGATGCAAAACTATATGGTTCAGCCGGGTGATTATATCTATGCAGATTGGAACGGTATTCTCATTGCAGAGCAGGAGCTCGACTTGAATAGAGTTTTTAATAAGTTCCCAAGCTTAGAAACGGAAACCTAACCCGACCTCTAATCCACTTTGCCACTCTTGGTAGTCAAGGGTGGCATGCACATCGATATTCTCGCTCAGGCGCAAGCGACTTGTTAACTCAGCTGAGAGCCCTTGTTCGGTCTCACTGTTGTCACCTGCGTCCACTTCTTTATAACTGTGTAGGCTGCCGCGTACCGATATTCTGTCTGTGACGGAATAGCTTACGCCGCTTAAAAAGCCGTTGTCTTTTTCATTAAGTCGGGCACCAACGTAGACGTCAAAGTTCTCGAAAATACTGTAGGAATAGCCGCTCTCGAGACTCATACTTTGGCTGTAAGCTTGTGAAGAGTGGCTGTTGACGAAGATTTTGTGATTAGACACAGAGGCGTTTGCAGGCAGTTTAGGCAACTCTACAGCCCATGCAGAAAAGGAAAAAGCACAACAAGAACAAACGCAAAAAAGCGACGTAAGTTTACGCATTTTTATTCTCCTTGATTTCCTTGTCCACTGCATAGTTAGTAAAGCACAGTTTAGGATAGCCGACGATGAATATTTAGAAAAATTGGTGTTATCGGCGATAAAACTGACTCAATCGCACAAATTGATGATACGAGGATGCAATGACAAGGTGCAGTTTTGACTCGGATTACTCTTCAAAACACACTCTTAACAGGCCGATTGACTGCAAAAGCTGAGTAAAATCGCAATGAGATAAAATAAACCATTGACTTGAACCTAAAAAGTACGGTACTCATAGAAACAGTTAAAGGAAATGTAGATTTAATAGCCACGATGTTAATGCAGCACAGCCTAATTATTGCAACCACGATGATTACCGACATTATTACTGTTGGGGCAGGCTGCTGAACGAAGAATTTTTCAAAAAAAGGCCTGTATCCAAGAAGATACAGGCCTTTTTTTATAAGCAAAATTGACAACTTGGAGTGAAGGGATGCGAGTATTAAAGTTTGGAGGCTCATCATTAGCCGATGCGGATCGTTTTTTACGAGCGGCTGATATTATTGCCAACAACGCACAGCAAGAAGAGGTTGCCGTGGTGTTGTCGGCGCCGGGTAAGACAACAAATAAGCTAGTTGCAGTCATCGATTCTGCCCTAAACGGTGGTGAGGTTGACCAGCAGATAAATGAAGTTGAGTCCTCTCTTTTTGATCTCTTTGGTGAGATTGAAGCAGTCGTAGGTTCACTCAACAGCGAGGGCTTTAAGTCTGTCGTTGCGGATTCAATGGAAAACTTACGCCAATTTGTGCATGGTATTGCGCTGCTAGGCATGTGCCCTGATAACGTAAACGCTCGCATTATTTCTAAAGGTGAGCGCGCCTCAGTTCAACTGATGAAGGCAGTGTTAGAAGCGAAGGGCCAGCCCGCGAGCTTGATCGATCCAGTCAGTTATTTAATCGCTCAGGGGCCTTCCCTTGAAGCTATGGTCGATGTTGAGCTTTCATCACAAAACTTCCGAGTGCATCCATTACCAAAAGGTCATGTCAACATCATGCCGGGCTTTACCGCCGGTAATGACAAAGGTGAGTTAGTGACATTGGGGCGCAATGGCTCTGATTACTCGGCAGCCGTTCTTGCGGCGTGTTTACGCGCAGATTGTTGTGAGATCTGGACAGATGTTGATGGCGTTTATAACTGCGACCCACGATTAGTGGATGATGCTCGTTTATTAAAATCTCTAAGCTACCAAGAGGCGATGGAGCTATCGTACTTTGGCGCTTCTGTTCTACACCCTAAAACCATCGCTCCTATTGCTCAGTTCCATATTCCTTGTTTGATTAAAAACAGCTTTAACCCACAAGGTGCGGGTACGCTAATCGGGCAGGATACTGGGGAAGATAACCTCGCTATCAAGGGAATCACAACGCTAAGTGACCTGTTGATGGTGAACGTCTCAGGCCCTGGTATGAAGGGCATGGTGGGTATGGCAAGCCGAGTGTTTGGCGCTATGTCTGCAGCAGGCGTATCGATCGTGCTGATTACTCAATCTTCATCAGAATACAGCATCAGTTTCTGTATTGAATCAGAAGACAAACTTAGGGCAGAGCGTGCTCTGGCTGATTGTTTCGAACTAGAGCTTAAAGATGGCTTGTTAGAGCCTGTTGAGTTTATCGATGATCTAGCGATTGTCACTCTAGTGGGCGACGGTATGCGCACCTCACGCGGCGTTGCTTCACAGTTCTTCTCCTCACTTGCAGAAGTGAATGTCAATATTGTTGCTATTGCTCAAGGCTCATCGGAGCGCGCGATTTCAGCCGTTATTCCAGAGGATAAGATCTCTGAAGCGATCAAAGCCTGTCACGAAAACTTGTTCAACTCTAAACACTTCCTCGATGTCTTTGTTGTCGGTGTGGGCGGTGTTGGTGGTGAGCTGGTGGACCAAATCGAGCGCCAGCAAGAGAAGCTCGCCGAGAAAGGCATCGTGATCCGTGTTTGTGGCTTAGCCAACAGCAAAGGTTTGCTGTTAGATGGTGATGGTCTACCACTGGAGAGCTGGCGCGATCGTATGAAAGATGTGTCTGAGCGCTTCTCTGTAGCTGCGCTAGCCGCCCATGTTCAGCGTAACCACATTATTAACCCAGTGCTGGTTGATTGTACTTCAAGCGAAGAGATTGCCAATCAGTACGCTGATTTCTTAGCGGCGGGTTTCCACGTCGTGACACCGAACAAGAAAGCGAACACCGCAAGTATGGCGTATTACCATCAGCTACGCGATATTGCTCGCAGCTCTCGTCGCAAACTGATGTACGAAACGACAGTCGGTGCAGGCCTGCCGGTTATCGAGAACCTACAGAACCTGATTGCCGCCGGTGATGAGCTAGAGAAGTTCAACGGCATCTTATCCGGTTCACTCTCCTACATCTTTGGCAAGCTAGATGAGGGAATGACGCTAAGTGAAGCGACGAATATTGCGAAAGAAAATGGCTTTACTGAGCCAGACCCTCGTGATGACTTATCCGGTATGGATGTCGCGCGTAAGCTACTGATCCTTGCACGTGAAGCAGGTATGAACTTAGAGCTAGAGGATGTAGAAGTCGATCAGGCCCTACCACCAGGCTTTGATGATTCAGGTTCTATCGATGAGTTTATGGCACGTCTTCCAGAAGCTGATGGTTATTTCCGTGACTTGTCAGCCCAAGCGGCAGAAGAAGGGAAAGTGCTGCGTTATGTGGGTGAAATTCTTGATGGTCGCTGTAAAGTGCGAATTGCCGCAGTAGATGAAAATGACCCAATGTATAAGATAAAAGATGGTGAGAATGCATTAGCATTTTACAGTCGTTACTACCAACCGATCCCACTCGTACTGCGCGGATACGGCGCGGGTACTGAAGTGACGGCGGCGGGCGTATTCTCCGATGTGATGCGTACACTTGGCTGGAAGCTGGGAGTTTAATATGAGTCGTGGTTTAGATGTCGTTGTATACGCCCCTGCTTCTATCGGTAATGTGAGCGTAGGTTTTGATGTGTTGGGGGCGGCAGTGTCCCCTCTCGATGGTACGCTACTCGGTGACCGCGTTCATGTCACTATGGGTGATGAGCCTTTTGCACTCCATACGTCAGGACAGTTTGTCGATAAGCTGCCAGAGAACCCAAAAGAGAATATTGTCTTCGATTGCTGGCGTGTATTTGCACGTGAGCTCGAGAAAAAGAAACAAGCATTGCTGCCCATTGAGATGACATTAGAGAAAAACATGCCGATTGGTTCGGGGCTAGGCTCTAGCGCATGTTCCATTGTTGCAGCTTTGGACGCGTTAAATCGTTTTCACGGCCAACCATTGGATGAAATGGAGCTTCTGGCTTTAATGGGCGAGATGGAAGGTCAGATCTCTGGTGGCGTGCATTATGATAATGTAGCTCCTTGCTATCTTGGTGGATTGCAACTCATGCTCGAAGAGTTAGGGGTGATCAGTCAGTCAGTGCCAAGCTTTGAAGAGTGGCACTGGGTGATGGCCTACCCGGGGATCAAGGTATCGACTGCAGAAGCGCGTTCTATTTTGCCTTCTCAATACCGCCGCCAAGATGTGATTGCACACGGTAGACATCTTGCGGGCTTCATTCATGCGTGCCATTCTGGTCAGCCGGAATTGGCCGCTAAAATGATTAAGGATGTCATTGCAGAACCATACCGAGAGAAACTACTGCCAGGTTTTGCTCAGGCGAGACAGTATGCAGTCAGTGCCGGTGCGTTAGCGACAGGTATCTCAGGAAGTGGCCCAACTCTATTTAGTGTTTGCAAAGAAAAAGATGTGGCTGAGCGTGTTGCACGCTGGCTAGAACAAAATTACGTACAAAATGATGAAGGATTCGTCCACATTTGCCGTTTGGATCAAATGGGGTCGAGAGTGACAGGAAGTGAGCTATGAAGCTGTACAATATAAAAGAGAACGATGAACAAGTATCCTTTGGCCAAGCTGTGCGCCAAGGTTTAGGCCGCAATCAGGGGTTATTCTTCCCATCAGAGCTGCCTAAGTTTGATGATATTGATGCTTTGTTAGCGGAAGACTTCGTTTCACGAAGCGGCAAGATACTATCGGCATTAATCGGTGATGAGTTACCTCAAGACCAGGTTAACTCAATGGTTGATGCAGCGTTTCAATTCCCAGCGCCAATCAAAGCGGTGAAAGAGGGCGTTTATGCTCTAGAGCTTTTCCACGGTCCTACGCTAGCGTTTAAAGATTTTGGTGGTCGCTTTATGGCTCAATCGCTAGCGGCAGTCTCTGACGGCGGCAAAATCACGATCTTAACTGCGACGTCTGGCGATACTGGTGCGGCGGTTGCTCATGCCTTTTATGGTATGGAAGACATCAATGTGGTGATCTTGTATCCAAAAGGTAAGATCAGTCCACTGCAAGAGAAGCTGTTCTGTACTCTGGGTAAAAATATTCATACCGTTGCTATCGATGGGGACTTTGATGCGTGTCAGGCACTCGTTAAGCAAGCATTTGATGATCAAGCTCTACGTGAAGAAATTGGCCTAAACTCAGCCAACTCTATCAATATCAGCCGTTTGATGGCGCAAATCTGTTACTACTTTGAAGCCGCCTCTCAGCTAACGAAAGAGCAGCGTGAGAATCTAGTTATCTCGGTACCAAGCGGTAACTTTGGTAACCTGACTGCCGGTTTATTAGCGAAAGCACTTGGCCTGCCAATTAAGCGCTTCATTGCAGCGACGAATGCGAACGATACGGTGCCACGTTATCTAGAAACCGGTAAGTGGGAACCCAAGCCGACAGTGGCCACCACATCTAACGCGATGGACGTGAGCCAACCAAATAACTGGCCTCGCATCGAAGAGCTTTGCGGCGTAAAAGAGTGGGGCTTGGAGACATTGGGCAAAGGCGCGGTGACGGATGAGCAAAGTGCAGCATCTGTTAAAGATTTGAATGACCTAGGTTATTTGTGCGAGCCTCACGGTGCAATTGCTTATCGAGTGCTTCAAGAGCAACTCGCTGAAGATGAAACAGGTCTGTTCTTATGTACAGCGCATCCAGCGAAGTTTAAAGAGGTCGTTGATGATATTCTCGACGCTGATATCGAACTGCCTGGCCCGCTGGCTAAGCATGCTGCGATGGAATTGCTGTCGGAAGATCTAGCAAATGACTTTGACGCGCTGAAGGAAGTGCTTCGACGCGTACAGTAGATACAAGAAAGAGAAAGAGAAAGGGTAGCCTTGGCTGATATTGGAAAGCTTGGGTTATCCTTCAAATACAGAATAGAGTTACTTCACCTCTGTACTATTTTCTGCTTGTTCAACGCAAAAAAACGGCGCTCAATGAGCGCCGTTTTTACATCTTTTCTCAACAGATATCTATAAAATTATAGAGACTCTGTAAATGTACGAGCGATAACGTCACGTTGCTGCTCTGGAGTTAGAGAGTTGAAACGTACAGCGTAGCCAGATACACGGATTGTTAGCTGTGGGTAGTTCTCTGGGTGCTTAACTGCGTCTTCTAGCGTCTCGCGCTTAAGAACGTTAACGTTTAGGTGTTGACCGCCTTCAATGCGAGGTGCAGTTTCGATAGCAACTTCGCGAGACTCGTACTCACCTAGGTCAGCAGCAGGGATTACTTGGTCTGCTTCAAAACCAGTGTTAGCAACAACACAACGAGCTTCGTTCTTCTCGTTGTCTAGTAGCCAGATTGAGTTTAGTAGATCATCGTTAGCTGACTTAGTGATTTGAATACCTTGGATCATGACTTTCTCCTAGTCCATCTTGTGGAAATTTTTGATGTTTGTTTTCAGAATTCTTATTGAGCTACGTATTATATAGCGGATAACCACTATTTTAATATTGATTTAAGTCAAAAAACAACAAAAAACCACAACTTTTTTAAGTTTGTTTTTTTGTTCTAAATCAATAAAACCTCGTATAGTATAGGGTTTCTAAAAGATTTTAAAACATAAAAAATAGTTAAATACTGATTTTGTAGTAAGTTTACTACATTTTGGGGCTGGAATTTTAATCAAAAGGCCGTCAAAAGGCGTGTTATTGAATCGACATGTAATTATAGAGAGATCAAATGTTAGAAGTAAAAAGTATCCAATCTGGTAAGTGGGTTGGTGCTCATGTGTCGGCGGCGGGTGGTGTAGAGAATGCCCCACTGAGAGCGAAAGAGATTGGAGCGAATGCGTTTGCTCTATTTACAAAGAATCAGCGTCAATGGGTAGCGAAACCTCTGACTAAAGATTCAATCAAGGTGTTTAAGCAGCGCTGTGAGTTATTTGGCTTTACTGCCGAGAAAATCCTTCCACACGACTCCTACTTAATCAACCTTGGTCATCCTGAGCCAGAAAAACGAGAGAAATCGCGAGCAGCCTTCATTGATGAGATGGAGCGTTGTAACCAGCTTGGTTTAACTCTGCTTAACTTTCATCCGGGAAGTCACTTGAAGCAAATCAGCGAAGAGGCTTGCCTTGATTTAATTGCAGAGTCGATAAACCTGGCCCATCAGCAGGTACCTAATGTTATCGCTGTGATTGAAAATACAGCGGGCCAAGGCTCGAACCTAGGGTGGGACTTTGCGCATTTGGCCTATATTATTGAGCGTGTTGAAGATAAAGCACGTGTCGGTGTCTGCCTAGATACCTGCCATACTTTTGCTGCGGGTTATGACTTAAGTTCAGACCAAGCCTGTGAAGCGACTTTTGCTGAGTTTGACCGCGTGGTAGGGATGCACTTTCTTAAGGCAATGCACATAAATGATTCAAAAACGCCACTTGGTAGTCGAGTTGACCGACATCATTCATTAGGAGAAGGGCACATTGGTTGGTCTTGTTTTGACTTTATTTCACAAGATCCTCGCTTTGATCATATGCCGTTAATCCTTGAAACTATTGACTCTGAGCGTTGGCCGCAAGAGATTGTTGCGATTCGTGACGGAAGATCAATTTAATATCTTCGTGGTGAGCTAAAGTTGGCACTGTTCTTTCATCTCTTTATGTGCAAATAGAGCTATAACGATCACGAGTGTTATCGTTGTTAAGGAGAAAGTAGTATGACAGCAGCAAGATTTTCCTCACCACGAACCGTCTCTTCAGGACACAAAACCGCCGTTCCAAATCGTCACGTTACTGGACGTGGTCACTACCGAACTCCGCAGCCTTCTAGGCGATAAGCCAGATCCATTGGCTGGCAATCAATACCATCATTCGTCGCTTTCGTCTTTATCTCAGTAGGTAAGGAATGATCTGCCTTTTGCTTCGGGTTACACTTTAGTGAAGTTAACTAAGTAACCTTCAGTTGAGTAAATAAGGCAGACCATGATTACCTGGGAAGACATTTTAGACACAGAAAAACAGCAACCTTACTTTCAACAAGCTCTCGCTTTTGTCGAGGGAGAAAGGAAGTCAGGTAAGGTGGTTTTTCCTCCGCCTTTGGACGTGTTTAGTGCTTTTGATGCGACGCCCTTCTCAGAGATCAAAGTCGTGATTTTGGGACAAGACCCATACCATGGGCCTAACCAAGCACATGGATTGTGTTTCTCTGTTCTTCCGGGTGTCAAAACACCGCCATCACTGGCCAACATGTATAAAGAGCTCGCCAGCGATATCGAAGGTTTTACGATTCCTCAGCATGGCTACTTACAGAGCTGGGCCAAGCAGGGTGTGTTACTACTCAATACGGTGTTAACCGTAGAGCAAGGGAAAGCGCACTCTCACGCTAAGTGTGGCTGGGAAACCTTCACCGATAAAGTGATTGAAACGATCAACCTTCAACAACAAGGCGTTGTGTTCTTGTTGTGGGGGGCACATGCTCAGAAAAAGGGCCGCTTCATCGATACGCAAAAGCATCATGTATTGAGTGCTCCTCACCCCTCTCCACTGTCGGCGCATAGAGGTTTTTTCGGTTGTCAGCACTTCTCTAAAGCGAATGAACTGCTCAGTCAGCAAGGAAAAGCTGAGATAGATTGGCATCTAGGGGAGTTAGCAGATGAGCAGCTAGGCCTAGGCTTCTAAAGTTAGTGGGTATTTGTTCAAATATTGAACGCTGTCAATCAAAAGTTGTCTATCCCCCTATATACTTACTAAAAGTAGGTGTTAAGGAGAGACATCATGATGATTGAACGTATTAGGCGTGAGCATGGCTATATGATCCGACTGTTAGCCATGCTTCGCAGAAAACTCGTTGCCCTTAAGGAAGAGCAATCGGTCAACTATAGCCTTATCCGCGAAATAGTGGATTATCTTGCCAAACACTCCAACTCTGTTCATCACCCAAAAGAAGATATTCTTTACCATTACTATATGGAGCACTACGGTCATGAGCAGGAGATGGAGAACTTAGAGCAAGACCATGTCATGCTGTCTGAAAAATCTCATGCTTTCTTGGACACATTGGAGATGATTTTAGCGGATGCTGTGATACCACAAGATGTGTTTATTGCTCAGCTAGAGGATTTTCTCGATACTCAGCGCAAGCACCTAGAATTTGAAGAGCACTCTATCTTACCTCTTATTGCCAACTCATTTACGTCACAAGACTGGCAAGCGGTTGAAAGCCAATGGGATAGAGAGGAGAGTGACCCTGTATTTGGTGACACCATTGCCGATGAGTATATGCTGTTGGCGGATCGTGTGCGTCGTGGAGAGCGAGAGTGCGTGTAACTTAGCATTGGAATAAGAGTAAAAAGGCACCGGTTTTAGTTAACTAAATCATAGCTAACTAAAACCGGTGCCTTTTTGTATCTTGTTAGTAGTCGAGTTCTTCGATGTCGAATGAGATATCCATATCAATTAACTCTTTCTGTAATCGCTGTCTATCTTTAATAGCCTCGATTTCACGCCACTTTCTTTTCATAGGTTTAGAGCGTGACGCCTTTACTACTGGGATTTCAATATCTAGCTGTTCATCAAATTGCAAGCCTTCCATATGCTACCTCTGACGTTGTTCCTAGCGAATGTTGTTATTACTCGATGATGTCCTAAATAGGGCTTTAAAGGTGTTGTCATCACCCTAGCGACACTAACGATATATCATGAACTTCCCCAAGCTAACTTTGATTTATTTCTCATTTGTTTCCTTGAGATGAAAGTTTTACGACACTTTTGATGAGCATTTCACACATTTTTGTCTTTTCTATGCACTTGAAGTGCAAGGTCTGTGAGTGGAAATGCCGAAATAGCGGGTGTTTTTGTCTGCTTTTTAATCACTTGAACGTTTGCTCGAAAAAAATTTCCATGCCGCTTCCATGTTAAATGCCAGTAGGGATTTTGTGCTTGTGAGCTTGAAGCACGTCTAAATTTTCTTTTCGATGAAATATCGAACTTCAGCGTCTAAGCTTTTTTATGATTTGCGCTCAAAGCCAGAGAGTAACGGGGTTTGCCGCATTGTGTCCTTCTGCATGGAGCTTTTAATTTAGAGTTTGAAATCTAAAACGCGCAAGAGATGAAAAATATAAATATAATTCGTCACCCACATGTTTGCTTGATGTTACTAAAGTGTGCGATTTGGCTTAATGTAAGATCACTTGCATATTGATTTTTGTGGAGGGTAGGCGCATTATCGCGCCGTCAAAAATTCTACAAATATAAACTCATATCGCATCAAAGTGCGCTAATGACAGGGAAATCAGCGTTGATGTAGTGCAATCTTGCATGACAACTCATTGACGTTAACCCCTTATGAGAGGTTACAGTGACAGACATAATCAATTTGATGAACGATCTTCTTTGGGGATCGATTCTCGTTTATCTTCTTGTTGGCGTAGGTATCTACTTTACCGTTCGACTGGGCTTTATCCAGTTCCGCCACTTCCGCCATATGTTCTCCGTTTTACGTAATAGCCGTAAAGCCGACAATGCAGGCATCTCTTCTTTCCAAGCTCTTTGTACTAGCCTTGCTGCTCGCGTCGGCACCGGTAACATGGCAGGCGTAGCCGTTGCGCTTACTGTGGGTGGTCCGGGTGCAATCTTCTGGATGTGGCTGATCGCGATGCTAGGTATGGCAACCTCGTTTGCTGAAAGTACGCTAGCTCAGCTCTACAAGACGAAAGATGACGATGGTAACTACCGTGGTGGTCCAGCTTACTACATGGAGAAAGGCTTGGGCATGCGTTGGATGGGGGTTCTATTCTCTGTCTTCCTAATCATCGCTTTCGGTCTGGTTTTCAACGCAGTTCAAGCTAACTCAATTGCAAGTGCAATGAACACCGCATTTGGTTGGGACCAAATGTATGTGGGTATTGCCGTCGTGGTTCTTTCTGCCGTCGTTATCTTCGGTGGCATCAAGCGAATCGCTCGCACCGCAGAGCTTATCGTTCCAGTAATGGCTCTGGCTTACCTTCTTCTTGCTCTGTTCATCATGCTGACAAACCTGGAAAAACTGCCAGATGTATTGATGCTTATCTTTAAGAGTGCATTTGGTCTGACAGAAGCAGCAGCGGGCGGTCTGGGCTACGCCATTGCACAGGCAATGATTAACGGTATCAAACGTGGTCTATTCTCAAACGAGGCGGGTATGGGTTCTGCGCCAAACGCAGCAGCATCAGCAACACCTTATCCACCGCACCCAGCGTCACAAGGTTATGTACAGATGCTTGGCGTTTTCGTAGACACAGTTGTCATCTGTTCAGCTACGGTTGCTATCATTTTGATGTCAGGTGAGTATCTAGGTACAGAGACAGCAGTAACAGGTATTGAGTTGACCCAACGCGCGTTAAGTGCACAAGTGGGTGAATGGGGCTCTATCTTTGTTGCGGTTGCTATCTTCTTCTTCGCATTTACGTCGATCATTGCAAACTACTCGTACGCGGAGACAAACCTAATCTTCCTTGAGCACAATCATAAAGCGGGTCTTGGTCTGTTCCGTATTGTTGTACTAGGCATGGTTATGTTCGGTGCTCTAGCATCACTACCCGTGGTTTGGGCGCTAGCGGACGTATCAATGGGTCTGATGGCGATTGTTAACTTGGTGGCGATTCTATTGCTGTCAGGCATCGTGGTTAAGCTTGCGAAAGACTACAACAAGCAGCTTTCTGAAGGCAAAGTGCCTACCTTTGATGCTAACGAGTACCCAGAGCTGCGCTCTCAGCTTGAAGACGGTATTTGGGACAACACGAAAGAAAAACAAAATGCTTAATCGTTAAAACCGATTAACACGATTGAAAAAGCCATGCAGACACAGCATGGCTTTTTTTATATTCTAAGTAACAATAAAAAAGATCATAAAGGAAGTTTCGTCATGCTCATCGTTGTTTCTCCAGCTAAAACCTTAGATTACGAGTCACCACTCGCGACTCAGCGCTTTACGCAGCCTGAGTTGATAGAACATTCTGCGCAGCTAATTGAAGAGTGTCGCAAACTGACTCCGAGTGATGTGTCGGCACTGATGAAGGTTAGCGATAAAATTGCGGGTCTGAATGTGGCTCGCTTTGAGCAGTGGAGTGAGACATTCACTCAAGACAATGCGCGTCAAGCGATCCTGGCTTTTAAAGGCGATGTCTACACAGGATTAGAGGCGGAGAGTCTTGACGAGGCGGGCTTTGATTACGCGCAAAAGCATCTGCGTATGTTGTCTGGGCTCTATGGCTTACTCAAGCCGCTTGATTTGATGCAGCCATACCGCCTAGAGATGGGAACCAAGCTTGTCAATGCCCGCGGAACGAACCTGTATCAGTTCTGGGGAGAAATCATTACAGATAAGCTTAATCAAGCTATCGTAGAGCAGGGGGATAATGTATTGATCAATCTTGCATCGAATGAGTATTTTAAGGCTGTGAAGCCGAAAAAGCTGGATGCAACCGTGATTACACCGGTATTCAAGGACTGCAAAAATGGTCAATATAAGGTGATCAGCTTCTACGCCAAAAAAGCACGCGGCATGATGGCGCGCTATATTATTGACAATAAAGTTGATTCGATAGAGGAACTAACCAAGTTTGATGTCGCAGGCTATTACTTCAGTGAGGAAGAGAGCAGCGATAAAGAGTTAGTGTTTAAACGCGAAGAGCAGTAAGACACGATAAGGCTCTAGGCTGATTGATACATAGGCGGGGTAATTATGTGGCATTGGTTGAAAAAATGGATAGCGAAATATGATCGCTGGTGCGAGTCATTAGGATTAACACCAGAAAACAAGCGTAGTTGTGTCCCCCACAAAAAAGACCCCGCGCATGACGACTGAGATTGCGCTATTTGATAGTCATTGCCACTTTGACTTTGACGTTTTTGCTGGTGACTTTGATGCCCATCTAACTCAGGCTCGGCAGGCGGGTGTAAAACGAATGCTTATTCCCGCGATTGGCAAAAGTAATTGGTCTCGCTTGGAGAGCCTTTCAAGGCGTTACAACGAAATCGACTGGGCGCTTGGCTGCCACCCATATTTTTTGTCGGAATGCTCGATTGAGCAAGTCGATCACATTGTGACTCACTTCCATACCACACACACCAAACCGATTGCCATTGGCGAGTGCGGACTCGACAAAATGGTCGAAGTAGATTTCGCTTTGCAACGCCAAGTCCTGCAATCTCATCTTACAGCGGCGAACGAGTTACAACTTCCCGTCGTGTTGCATAGTCGAAAAGCGCACAACGATTTATTGCATATTTTGAAGCAGCAACCAGCCCAATTCGGAGGCATTCTGCATGGCTTCTCAGGCAGCTTCCAACAGGCAATGCAATTTGTTGAAAAAGGGTTACTCATTGGTGTCGGTGGCATCATTACCTATCCAAGGGCAAATAAAACACGCAATGCAATCAGTGAGTTACCACTAGAGTGCATTGCGCTCGAAACGGACGCTCCAGACATGCCGATTAACCATTTTCAGGGCCAACCCAACCACCCCAAACGTTTACCTGTGATCCTCAGCACACTTTCAGAGCTTAAGCAAATTGAAAAGCAAACGATTGCGCAAAAGATCTGGCAAAACACCACTTCTCTGTTTTAAAAATGTGAAATTTCTCTAAACTTTCTGTATCGATAGAACGGTCATTTAAACGTTTGCGTGATCTTGATCACAATATTGAGTGAGCGTGTCATGAATCTTCTCAGAAAGTGTGAGGGTGGCATTACTTTCTGCCATCAGGGATGAGTATAATTGCCCCGCTTTTGAGCTTCATTATCTAATACGCCTAATAAATAACCTATAAGGAAATCATAAACTATGAGCCTGTTTATGAGCCTGGTTGGTATGGCAGTGCTGCTTGGCATCGCGCTACTACTGTCTGACAACCGCAAAGCTATTAATCTACGAACTGTTGGTGGCGCTTTCGCTATCCAATTCCTAATCGGTGGTTTCGTTCTTTACGTACCTTGGGGTCGTGACCTACTTGCTGGTTTCTCAGCAGGTGTACAGAACGTAATTGACTACGGTAAAGACGGTACAGGTTTCCTATTCGGTAGCCTAGTTAACTTCTCTGTTGACGGTATCGGTTTCATCTTTGCTTTCCAAGTACTACCAACACTAATCTTCTTCTCTGCACTTATTTCTGTACTTTACTACGTAGGTATCATGCAGTGGGTCATCAAAGTTCTTGGTGGTG
Source organism: Vibrio astriarenae (assembly GCF_010587385.1). Lineage (NCBI taxonomy): Bacteria > Pseudomonadati > Pseudomonadota > Gammaproteobacteria > Vibrionales > Vibrionaceae > Vibrio > Vibrio astriarenae. Next base: position 2,486,502 of record NZ_CP047475.1, on the reverse strand, counting down.
GTCTACAAAAAGCACTAGGTACTTCTCGTGCGGAATCTATGTCTGCAGCAGCAAACATTTTCGTTGGTCAAACTGAAGCACCTCTTGTTGTACGTCCATTCGTACCGCGCATGACTCAATCTGAGCTATTCGCTGTAATGTGTGGTGGTCTTGCTTCTGTTGCTGGTGGTGTACTAGCTGGTTACGCTTCTATGGGTGTACCTCTAGAGTACCTAGTTGCAGCATCATTCATGGCAGCACCTGGTGGTCTACTATTTGCTAAGATCATCAAGCCAGAAACTGACACTCCAAACGACGAGCTAGGCGATGACATCGACGGCGGAGAAGACAAGCCTGCTAACGTTATCGATGCAGCAGCTGGCGGTGCATCTGTTGGTCTACAACTTGCTCTAAACGTGGGTGCAATGCTACTAGCGTTTATTGGTCTAATCGCTCTAGTTAACGGCATCCTTGGTGGCGTTGGTGGTTGGTTCGGTATGGAGAACCTAACTCTAGAACTACTTCTAGGTTGGATCTTCTCTCCACTAGCATTCCTAATCGGTGTACCATGGGACGAAGCAGTTCTTGCTGGTTCATTCATCGGTCAGAAACTGGTTGTTAACGAATTCGTTGCTTACCTAAACTTCGTACCATACGTGGGTGAAGGCGCTCAAATCGTTGAAGCGACTGGTCAAGTAATGTCAGAGAAGACAGCGGCTATTATTGCATTTGCTCTGTGTGGTTTTGCGAACCTTTCTTCTATCGCAATCCTACTAGGTGGCCTAGGTGGTCTAGCACCAAGCCGTCGCGCTGACATCGCTCGTATGGGTGTTAAAGCGGTTGCTGCGGGTACGCTATCGAACCTAATGGCAGCAACAATTGCTGGCTTCTTCCTATCTTTCTAATCAAGTAGAGATAGAGTATATAGACGCCATTTAAATATCGCCCCGTAGCATTCACGTGCTGCGGGGCTTTTTTGTTTATGGGGTCTACCAATGCAATTCAGCACTTTCCCGCTGCTCGAATTGGATGATTTTCAGTTGAACGTTTGCGTGATAAAGCCTTACTGGAAAAGGCTTCATCGCATATTGTTTAAGTGATATTTTTTGAGATACAAACCGTTTGCTTTTTTCGTGAAGCTACAGTCAGGCAACAAAACTCTATACTCTATGGGTATAGAAACAGACAGGTGATACACATGAACGAAATTATCCTTGCTACCGTTGCTGGATTTGTTGTCGGAGTACTCTTTACTGCGATTAAACTACCCATTCCCGCTCCACCAGTACTTTCTGGTGTTATGGGTATTGTTGGGGTTTATCTTGGCGGTATTTCATACCAGTGGATCGTGGAACGATTCTTTGGCTAAACAGACACCACAATCATAGATTGTAGTGCCACACAGAAAGCAAACATGCCCTGTGCGGTGAAAAGGAAATCAATTGGCATTGAACGCAGACACTCAATGCTAAGTCTTCAAGGAACCAAGTCCGTTCATCATTATCAATAGTCCTCACTATACTAGATAGGCACTGTTGAACTAATTTTGAATATTGATCGGAGATAGAAATGAGCGATTTAAACACAGCAGCACTACGTGCATTAAAACTAATGGACCTAACAACGCTGAATGATGACGATACGGATGCGAAAGTAATTCAACTGTGTCACGACGCAAAAACAGCGGTCGGTAACACTGCTGCCATCTGTATTTACCCACGCTTTATTCCTATTGCGAAGAAAACACTACGTGAACAAGGCACGCCAGAAGTGCGTATCGCGACAGTGACTAACTTCCCACACGGTAACGATGATATCGCTATTGCTGTTGCGGAAACAAAAGCAGCGGTTGCATATGGTGCTGATGAAGTCGACGTGGTATTCCCATACCGTGCGTTGATTGCTGGTGATGACAAAGTAGGCTTCGAGTTAGTCAAGCAATGTAAAGCAGCTTGTGGTGACGTTCTGCTGAAAGTGATCATCGAAACCGGTGAGCTGAAAGAAGAAGCGTTGATCAAGAAAGCGTCTCAAATCTGTATCGAAGCGGGCGCAGATTTCATCAAAACATCAACGGGTAAAGTGCCAGTAAACGCAACGCCAGAATATGCACGCATGATGCTTGAAGTGATTCGCGATATGAAAGTCGCGGACTCTGTTGGTTTTAAACCAGCGGGTGGTGTGCGCACTGCGGAAGATGCTGCTCAATACCTTGCGATGGCCGATGACATTCTTGGTGACAACTGGGTAGATGCTCGTCACTACCGTTTTGGTGCGTCGAGCCTTCTGACAAACCTTCTAAATACATTGAACGTAACAGACGAAACGGCTGATCCTTCAGCGTACTAAAACCAATAACGTTTGTTCTGATGAGGGGAGACATCCCCTCTCTATTTACTCACTGAGTGAATAGAACCTCTTATTCTACGTCCGCGAATAGCGCGGGAGGCACTAATGTATTTACCACAAGAAATCATTCGTAAAAAGCGTGATGGTGAAGTCCTCACCAACGAAGAGATTCAATTCTTCATTCAAGGCGTTGCTGACGACAGCGTGTCAGAGGGGCAAATCGCTGCTTTTGCGATGGCGATCTTTTTCAATGAAATGACGATGCCTGAACGCATCGCACTGACGTGTGCAATGCGTGATTCTGGCATGGTTATCGATTGGTCTCACATGAACTTTGGCGGCCCAATTGTTGATAAACATTCAACAGGTGGTGTAGGGGATGTCACTTCATTGATGCTTGGCCCTATGGTGGCAGCATGCGGTGGTTTCGTCCCAATGATCTCTGGTCGTGGTTTAGGCCACACTGGCGGTACGCTTGATAAGCTAGAGTCTATCCCCGGTTACAATATTACCCCAAGTAATGACGGTTTTGGTTCCGTCACCAAAGAGGCGGGTGTGGCGATTATTGGTCAGACAGGCGATCTGGCACCCGCAGATAAGCGTGTTTACGCCACTCGTGATATCACCGCGACAGTCGATAATATCTCACTGATCACCGCCTCTATTTTGTCAAAGAAACTCGCAGCAGGCCTAGAGTCACTCGTGATGGACGTGAAAGTAGGATCAGGCGCATTCATGCCAACGTATGAAGCTTCTGAAGAGCTTGCTCGTTCTATTGTTGCGGTTGCTAACGGCGCGGGTACCAAGACAACCGCTATCCTAACGGACATGAATCAGGTATTGGCATCATCAGCAGGCAATGCGGTAGAAGTGCGCGAAGCGGTTCAGTTCTTGACGGGGGAATATCGTAACCCTCGCTTGTTTGAGGTGACGATGGCGCTATGTGCTGAAATGTTGGTGCTGGCTAAACTTGCCACCGATAGTGATGACGCGCGTAGCAAGCTTCAAGCCGTGCTCGATAACGGTAAAGCGGCCGAATGTTTCGTTAAGATGGTGTCAGGTCTTGGTGGGCCAGCAGACTTTGTTGAAAACTATGACAATTATCTAGGAAAGGCAGAGATCATCAAACCCGTTTATGCCGAACAGGCAGGTGTTGTCAGTGCAATGGATACTCGTGCAATTGGTATGGCTGTGGTTGGTATGGGCGGTGGACGTCGTGTCGCGACAGACAAAATTGACTATGTCGTTGGTTTTGACCAATTCATTCGCCTAGGTGAAGTCGCTGATGAAACGAAACCGTTGGCGATGATTCATGCTCGCACAGAAGCTCAGTGGCAAGAAGCGGCGCAGGCGCTTAAAGCTGCTATCAAGGTAGGGGGTGACTACCAGCCTACTCCTGACGTTTATCGACAAATTCGTGCCGAAGACGTATAGATTTTGTTGAGTTGGCGCTGCCAGCTCTAAGGAAGATGTTATGAAAAGAGCCTTTATTTTAGTTCTTGATTCATTCGGTATCGGCGCATCAGCTGACGCTGACAAATTTGGTGATGTGGGCTCAGATACGATGGGGCACATTGCTGATGAGTGTGCGGCAGGTCGTGCTGATAACGATGAGCGTTCGGGTCCACTAACGCTACCTAACCTATCAAAGCTAGGTTTAGCAATGGCCCACAAAGAGTCTACGGGTCGTCTTGCCCCAGGTCTTCGTGACGATATTGAGGTGATTGGCGCTTACGGTCATGCATCAGAGCTTTCTTCTGGTAAAGACACGCCATCTGGCCACTGGGAAATCGCTGGTGTGCCTGTGTTGTTCGATTGGGGTTACTTCACAGATAAAGAGAACAGTTTTCCGAAAGAGCTGACAGATCGCATCTTAGAGCGTGCAGGTCTGGATGGTTTCCTTGGCAACTGCCACGCATCGGGCACTCAAGTGTTAGATGATTTGGGTGAAGAGCATATGCGCAGCGGTTTGCCGATTTTCTACACCTCGGCAGACTCAGTGTTCCAGATCGCTTGTCATGAAGAGACGTTCGGATTGGAGCGTCTACTGGATCTTTGCCAAATTGCGCGTGAAGAGCTTGAAGACTACAACATTGGTCGTGTTATCGCGCGTCCGTTCATTGGTGCTGGCAAAGGCCAGTTTGAACGCACAGGGAACCGTCGTGATCTATCGGTTGAGCCGCCATCAGACACCGTGCTGCAAAAGCTGGTGGATGAGAAGCAAGGTGAAGTGGTCGCAATTGGTAAGATTGCTGACATCTACGCGAACTGTGGCATCACTAAGAAAGTGAAAGCAACTGGTATTCCGGCTCTCCTTGAGGCGACGTTGGAGGAGATTCCAAAGGCTGGCGACAACACGATTGTTTTCACCAACTTTGTCGACTTCGACTCTGCCTACGGACACCGCCGCAATGTTGCCGGCTACGCGGGTGCCTTGGAGTACTTTGATAGTCGCATTAACGAAGTGCTCGACATCATGCAGGATGATGACGTGCTTATCCTTACCGCAGACCATGGCTGTGACCCGACTTGGCCTGGTACAGACCATACTCGTGAGCATATCCCGGTGATCGTTTATGGCAAGAATGTACCAGCAGGCTCACTGGGTCTACGTGACAGCTTTGCAGACATTGGTCAAACATTGGCGTCTTACTTCGGTACAAGCCCAATGGATTACGGTAAAAACTTTCTATAAATCAGATGTGTGAGGCGATGCCTCACACCAATAAATTCTTACTCTCTAGATAACTAGAATCGAAATAAAGGAATAAATAATGGCTACTCCTCACATTAATGCAGAAATGGGTGATTTCGCTGACGTTGTTCTAATGCCAGGTGATCCACTACGTGCAAAATACATCGCTGAAACCTTCCTAGACGACGTTGTTCAAGTGTGTGATGTACGTAATATGTTCGGTTACACGGGCACTTACAAAGGTCGTAAGATCTCTGTGATGGGTCACGGCATGGGTATTCCTTCATGCTCAATTTATGTCACTGAGCTAATTAAAGATTACGGTGTTAAGAAAGTGATCCGTGTTGGTAGCTGTGGTGCGGTTCGTGATGACGTGAAACTGCGTGATGTTGTTATCGGCATGGGTGCGTGTACCGACTCTAAAGTTAACCGTATTCGCTTTAAAGATCATGACTTTGCAGCGATTGCTGACTACGACATGGTTCGCAACGCAGAGCAAGCGGCGAAAGCGCGTGGTATTGATGTGAAGATCGGTAACCTATTCTCAGCAGAACTGTTTTACACTCCAGATCCGGAGATGTTCGATGTGATGGACAAGTACGGTGTACTAGGTGTTGAAATGGAAGCAGCGGGTATCTACGGTATCGCAGCAGAATACGGTGCGAAAGCTCTTGCTATCTGTACGGTTTCAGACCACATCAAACGCGGTGAGCAAACCACATCAGATGAGCGCCAAACCACCTTCAATGAGATGATGGAAATCGCTCTAGATTCAGTGCTTCTTGGTGACGCAGAGTAATCGGTATCGTCTTTTGAAGCAGAGATAAAATAGCCTGAGAGCGACAAACTCTCGGGCTATTTTTTTAGAATAAGCTTGATAATTATTACCGTGATAACCAGAAGCTGTACAAGTACTAGCTTTGTGACTTTATCGCAAAGGTAGGTAGCGACAAGTGCCAGCGAATAGCACCAAGGCGAATGATCAAGGTCGAGCTGACACCTGCTGCGAGGGCTGTTGTCGTGTCATAACCCATCGCTAATGCGCCAGTATGGAACATACCGCCGAGAATACAGGCCGTTGCATACACTTCGCTACGCAGAACCATAGGGATCTCGCGCGCAAGCACATCGCGGATAATACCGCCACCACATCCGGTAATCACTCCCATGATGATCGCCACCATGTAAGAGTCTTGGAACATCAAGGCTTTCTCTACACCAATGCTGACAAAAACAGCCAAACCAATAGCATCACTGACAGGCAACACCCACCAAGGAAGACGTTTTGGTCGTCGCACCACAAGCATGGTGAGAATACAGGTGACAAAAATGACCGTGAGGTAGGTAGTATCGCCAATCCAGAATACCGGGGTTGCCCCCAGAGCCATATCGCGAATAGTACCACCACCGATAGCCGTTACACTTCCCAGTACAATCACGCCGAAAGGATCCATTTTCAGCCGTCCTGCTAGTAAGACCCCAGAGACTGCAAATACGGCAGTACCAAATAGATCCACTAGATACAAAAGTAGAGTGTCCATAGCTGTGAACATTTAAACTGACAAGAGAATGAGGCGGATTGTACGCAGTTTATCTATCTGAGAAAAGCGTTATAGCAAACGATTTCTGCGCACCTGATCTAGATATTGGCAAACTTCTTCAACCGCCAGTAAGGTTCGCTCTGTAGGGCGATTTATCCAATCGGCTTTCAGTGTCCAAATATGCTGGTTTTTGACCGCTGGCACCTGGTTTTTCCACGGCTGCCAAAAGGAGACGTCGTAGGTGTCATGGTAGGAGGTAAAAAGCACTTCAGGTTGAGCTACCACCACTTGTTCGATACCGACTTGAGGGTAGGGAGCCCCACTGTTAGCGAAGATGTTCTCGCCGCCACACAGCGCAAATACTTCAGATGGCCAGTTACCATCAGAGATGGTAATCATCGGAGCAGCACTCAGCTGGTAAAAATACTTCACTGGTTGCTGGGATTGATATTGGCTACGTAGCTCTTCAAGACGTTGACTAAATTGTTGAGCGCGCTGTTGGCCTAGCTGCGGCTGCTGAGCGTATTGGCTCATCTCGCTTATTGTCTGTGGAATATCATCAAGGGTTGTGCTGTCGGTGTAGTAAATGTTGTATCCCAGAGCTTCGAGCTGCTCAAGAGGCTTTTGTGGGTTGCCCGCGCGCCATGCCAAAATTAAATCAGGTTTTAGCGTGATAATTCGTTCAATGTTAATACTTTTGTAGTTGGCCACTCTCTCAAGATTCGCCGCTTGGTGTGGGTAGTCGCTATATTCGCTGACGGCGAGCAGCTTATCCCCCAAACCGGCGCTGAAGGCAAGTTCAGTGGCAGAAGGTGCAAGTGAGATAACCCGTTGTGCAGCGTTGGGGGTGCTGTGTATTGGGTTTGCAATCGCAGAAGCGGATAGACAAAGTAGACTCAATGAAACGAGTGTTAGGGGCTTAAACATCGGGAATCCTAATATGATGCGCTTAAACAGATTACTGTTATAAACCTTGATGGAATATAGCCAAGAGCAAGCTAGTACCGAGTATCCACACTGTCAGTCGAGAAAACATCAACTGCCTGAGTTGTGAAAGGTGAATGGCAGCGGGGGCAATCCGGCCACCTATTTTGGCTCGGAGAGTTTTACGTGTGTCATAAATCGCTGGACCACCGAGAGAGAGTTCATACTTGGCGGCACTCGTAATGAGCAACCAACTCGGTCCTGGCAGAGGCCACGATTTATGTTGTTGCTTGAGTAATAAAAAGCTCTGCTGGGTGCGATGTCCCACCAAGATCATGAGACTAAAGAGTCTTAAAGGCAGGAAATCTAACAGCGCAGTCAATCGCGTAGCAGCACGGCCAAATGAAGCAAAGGTTTGTCGCGTAGGAGACCAAACGCGCGCTAGCTCAAAAGTGAGTCGATAGACAAATGCACCGATTCCACCAAAGAGACAGTACCAGAAGAGCACCCCAATTACGCCTCTCCCCATGGCTAATAGATAGGTTTCTGCACCAGCTTTACCGAGGCCAAGCAGTGAAAGCGTTTCTGTCTCTCGATTAACCCATGGCTTAAGAAGCTCACGAGCTTGCTGCTTGTTCTCATGTGCCATAGCGGCGCTTAAATGGCGAACGAGAGCATCGGTGTTGCGCCAATCTAGCGCGAGTAATAGCAGGGCGAGTTGATACAACTCATTTTGCCAAACTAAGGGTTGGAGAGCGAGTAGAATAACAATAGCGGGAAGCAGCATAAGAGCAACAGACAGCCAACCAGCAAGCGATGCTTGCCTCGGGTTGGTGCTGTTGACTTTATCAGACAGAAGCAAGGCAAAGCGTCGCCAAAGAGCCATAGGGTGGCTTTGCCTTGGGATGGGCACAACAAGCTGCAGTACAATGGCTGCCCACATAATGAGCACCATCCCATTTCCATAAAGCGGTTGAATGATGTCTTCCATGACGTTCTTCTAAATAGGATTACTTCAGAAAATCAACCATTTTGATCACCATCTCTGATGAGCTCTTCGCTGCAAGCGGTAGGAACTCTTCAAAGCTCATTGGTGACTCTTTGTCGGCTACGTCAGAGATAGCGCGAACCACAACAAATGGTGTATTGAACTGATGACAAGCTTGTGCAATCGCTGCCGCTTCCATCTCAACGGCGATGACTGAAGGGAAGTGAGTACGGATGAACGCTTGACGCTCTGGTGTGCAAACAAACGCATCACCAGTGCAGATTAGGCCACGCACTGCGTGTTTATCTTCCATTTGCTCAAGTGCTTGCTCTGCGATTGTCATCAGCTTCTCGTCCGACTTAAACGCTGCAGGCTGACCCGCCATTTGACCAATCTCGTAACCAAAGGCCGTTACGTCAGCATCGTGATGGCGAACTTCAGTAGAGATCACCACATCGCCCAAATTCAGCGTTGAATCAAAACCACCTGCAGAGCCGGTGTTGATCACGACATCAGGTTGATATTCATCAAGCAAAATTGCAGTACCAACAGCAGCAGCAACTTTACCAATACCTGATTGCAGTAGTACCACGTCTACGCCATTGAGTTGACCTGAGAAGAACGAACAACCGCCTTTCTCTACATGCTCAAGGTTTACAATTGCGTTTTTAAGGATAGAAACTTCTTGTTCCATCGCACCGATGATGCCGATTTTCATAATGGGTTCCAAGTATCAGGGATCAAGTTATTTGTGGGGTAAGAATAACAGAAGTCGCGATTGAAGTTCTATTGTTGAAGCGCTTTCAGGGGTGGTTTGTTGGAAATAATACCCAAGAGTGTTTGAACTATGTTGCTCATCATTTATGTGTTTGGTTTACGTTGCATTTTGTCGCATCAAAACTGTGGAACAAGATCACGAGTAAGGCTCAATGCAATAAGACTGACATGAGATTTAAACTGAGCTGTCATCTAAAGCCTCTAGTGTTCCCATCAATTTGTATTACTAATTAGAGTTGAACGATGAAGTTAAAAACGCTGTCACTGGCGATGCTGAGTACAATGACCTTATTAGGTTGTAATTCAGACTCGAATGATGAGCCAAAACCAGTAGAGCCGATCACGGGTCTAAAAGTCGCATTTATGCCAGATATTCACTTCCACGATGTTTATGGTGTATTCGAAGATGGTTCATTTGACGGTTTGCCAAACAGCATCTCTGGTAAGAACGCGACTATACGTACCATGCAAGCACAGATGAACTCGACTCGTCTGTTCAACGAAAACTACTTTGCGATAATTGCTGCGTTAGATGATGTTGTTGCTCGTGGTATTAAATATGTCGCGCTACCAGGTGATTTTAGTGATGACGGTCAGCCGATCCATATGCGTGGTTTGGTTAACATCTTTGATGAGTATCGTGAAAAGCATGGCCTGCAGTTCTTTGCGGCACCAGGTAACCACGATCCTGTCCGTCCATTTACGATTGATGCGGGTAAAGGCGGTCCTACTAGTGGTGGTGACGGTGGTTTCCTCGGTGAAGACGGTGAAGAAATCCGTATTTTCTCAACTGGGCATACGGTCTGTATTGATGGTGATGGTAGCGATATGCAAACCATTTGTACCGATGAAATGGTTGAGTGGGGCTACTTTGAGATCATGGACATCTTAGGCCACCACGGCTTCTTCCCTCAGTCTGAGTATGTTTATTTCGAAACGCCTTATAGCTCAGATGAAGCTCGTGAGAACTACTCTCTAGCACTCGCCCAAAAAGAGGCAGCCTTTGAGAGACGCCAGTATGAGATCTGTCACCAAGGTAGTGGCGGTGAATACAAAGAAGAGGACTTTACGGACTGTTCTTACATTCCAGATTCCACCTATCTGGTTGAGCCTGTTGAAGGGCTTTGGTTGATGGCGATTGACGCTAACGTGTACAAGCCAAAAGCGGGCTCGGGCGATGGCTCTACTGACGGTAATGACTTTGATGGCAGCTCGAATGCGGGTTACAACATGATGTTGACGCATAAAAAACACGTTATCGAGTGGATTGAGGCGACGGTAAAAGCGGCGAAAGAGCAAAACAAAGTTCTATTCTCGTTCAGTCATTTCCCGATGACAGACTTCTACAACGGGGCTTCAGAGGAGATTGAAGATATCTTCGGCGAAGGTAACTTCCAATTACGCCGTGAACCAGAAGATGATACCAGTAAAGCGCTCGCTCAAACCGGACTGAGCATTCACGTAGGTGGCCATATGCACTTCAATGACACCGGCATGAAACAGTATGATATCGATGGTGAAACATACACCCTCTTTAATATCCAAGCGCCTTCTCTTGCTGGCTATATCCCTGCTTATAAAATTTTAGAAATCAAGCCGGACAATCAAGTTGAAGTAGAAACCGCCATTATCGAAGATGTGCCACGCTTTGATGAACTTTTTGAGCACTATGCAGAAGAGCAAGCTCACCTGCAAGCTATCGATAAAGAAGATCGTTGGAACGCAGATATCCTAACGGCTGAAACTTACTATGAGTTAACCGACTGGCATATTCGTGAACTTACACGTTTGCGCTTCCTTCCAAGGGAGTGGCCAGAAGATGTCAGAACGATGCTATTTAACATGGATGGCGATCAAATGCTGACCTTGTCTCAGCTTGATACCGACATCACGGTTTGTCAGCTGCGTCTCGCTTTGAGTGAGGTTTCTGATGTAGAGCCATGTGCAGAGTCAAAAAATGGTGAAGATACGCTAGAACAGTTTATGCGTGAGTGGGCAATCGCTAAACTCAAAGCGCGTGATCTTGCTCGTAGCGAAGGTCTCACACTTGCTCACTTCGCCTTGTGGAATGGTCAAAACTTGGCAGAGGATTTCTATCGTTTACGTAATGCGGATGAGCTGGCTTTCCGTGATATTGAAACAGACCGTTTAGCGCAGTATAAGGTATTGAGTGAAGCCTTGTCTGAGATTGAATTTGATGTATCGATTGAAGACGAAGATGCGGGAGATACCACTGTGGGAGAGGTGTTCAAAGTACGCTTCGGTACGCTTTTCTACATTATTGACCGTTTTGCAACGGGGCAAGCTTCTGATAACTTCTTGATCGATGTTGACAAAGGTGAGCTTTACGATCTGAAAACGGCTTTTGATCGCGATAGTCTTTAACACGATGGCGCGCCGATAAGGTATTGAGAATAAAGCCAGTACATTGTGACTGGCTTTATTCTTTGCCACTGGTCAAATAGCGGTTGCTAACCCTAAAGGGTTCGCATATAATTCGCGCTCCTCGTACCGGCTGAATCAGAGATTGGCGGTACAAATATTAACCTTACTCTTATTAGGAGAGAATTATGTCTCTGAATGCAGAAACTAAAGCAGCAATCGTTGCAGAATACGCGCGCACTGAAGGCGACACTGGTTCACCAGAAGTTCAAGTAGCTCTACTTACAGCTTCTATCAACCACCTACAAGGTCACTTCAAAGCTCACAAAGGCGATCACCACAGCCGTCGTGGTCTTCTACGTATGGTTTCTAGCCGTCGTAAGCTTCTAGACTACCTAAAAGGTAAAGATCTAGGTCGCTACCAAGAGCTAATCAAACGTCTAGGCCTACGTCGCTAATCAGCGTCTGCATAGAATAGTTTGTAAAAAAGGGGCTTATAGCCCCTTTTTTGTTGTCTAAATTTAGCCAAACCTCATTTATGCCGTTATACTACGGGCGGCAAATCCTGATTAGGATTTTCAATTAGCTCATTGCATTACAATTGCCATTTGGGCCAGTCATAGAATTTAGTTTCTAGCTTCTCGTCATACTCAGAAAAAAATTCTGGGAGCTAGAAACTAAACTCTAGACTGTTTAATTCGTAATGCCTTGAGTCTTAATCAACTTTTTAGATTCAGCTCCTTAAGTGACGAATCTAGACACAAGGAATAACAATGTTCGAAAAACCAGTTGTTAAAACGTTCCAGTACGGTAACCACACAGTTACTTTAGAAACTGGCGTTATTGCACGTCAAGCTACCGCTGCCGTTATGGTTACTATGGACGATACAGCCGTATTCGTTTCTGTAGTTGGTAAAAAAGAAGCAGTTGAAGGTCAAGACTTCTTCCCGCTAACAGTAAACTACCAAGAGCGTACTTACGCTGCTGGTAAAATCCCTGGTGGTTTCTTCAAGCGTGAAGGTCGTCCTTCTGAAGGTGAAACGCTAACGGCTCGTCTAATCGACCGTCCAATCCGTCCACTTTTCCCAGACGCATTCAAAAACGAAGTACAAGTTATTGCAACGGTTGTTTCTGTTAACCCAGACGTACAGCCAGACATCGTAACGATGATCGGTACTTCTGCAGCGCTAGCTATCTCTGGTATTCCGTTTAACGGTCCTATCGGTGCAGCACGTGTTGGTCACGTTGATGGTCAACTTGTTCTTAACCCAAGCAACACTGAGCTAGAAACGTCTAAGCTTGACCTAGTTGTAGCGGGTACGGAAGGCGCTGTTCTTATGGTTGAGTCAGAAGCGGATAACCTAACTGAAGAAGAGATGCTATCTGCAGTGGTATACGGCCACGACCAACAGCAAGTTGTGATCAACGCAATCAACGAATTCAAAGCTGAAGTTGCGACTCCTGCTTGGGATTGGGTTGCTCCTGAAGAGAACACAGCGCTTGTAAACAAGATTGCTGAACTAGCAGAAGCTAAGCTGGTAGAAGCTTACCAAATCACAGAAAAGATGGCTCGTTACGACCGCATCCACGCGATTGCTGGTGAAGTTAACGATGTTCTTCTTGCTGAAGATCCAGAAGCAAACACTAAAGAAATCCACACTATCTTCCACGATCTAGAGAAGACAGTGGTACGTCGCAGCATCATCGCGGGTAACCCACGTATCGATGGTCGTGAAAAAGACATGGTTCGTGCGCTAGACGTACGTACAGGTGTGCTTCCACGTACTCACGGTTCATCACTATTTACTCGTGGTGAAACTCAGGCGCTTGTTACTGCGACTCTTGGTACGCAGCGCGATGCTCAAATCATCGACGAGCTAACGGGTGAGCGTAAAGATCACTTCCTTCTACACTACAACTTCCCTCCATACTGTGTAGGTGAGACAGGTTTCGTTGGTTCTCCTAAGCGTCGTGAAATCGGCCACGGTAAACTGGCTAAGCGTGGTATTGCTGCTGTAATGCCATCAGTAGATGAGTTCCCGTATACAGTACGTGTTGTATCAGAAATCACAGAATCTAACGGTTCTTCTTCAATGGCTTCTGTATGTGGTACGTCTCTAGCACTTATGGACGCGGGTGTGCCAATCAAGTCTTCTGTTGCGGGTATCGCAATGGGTCTTGTTAAAGAAGGCGACGACTTCGTTGTTCTTTCTGACATTCTTGGTGATGAAGACCACCTAGGCGACATGGACTTTAAAGTAGCAGGTACTAACACGGGTATCACTGCACTTCAAATGGACATCAAGATCGAAGGTATCACTAAAGAGATCATGCAAATTGCTCTTAACCAAGCGCAAGGTGCACGTAAGCACATCCTATCTGTAATGGATGAAGCTATCTCTGGCGCTCGTGAAGACATCTCTGAGTTCGCTCCGCGTATTCACACAATGAAGATCAGCGCAGAGAAGATCAAAGACGTTATCGGTAAAGGTGGTGCAGTTATCCGTGCTCTAACTGAAGAGACGGGGACAACGATCGAAATCGAAGACGACGGTACAATCAAGATTGCTGCAACTGAAGGTACAGCGGCGAAAGAAGCAATCCGTCGTATCGAAGAGATCACTGCTGAAGTTGAAGTAGGCCGCATCTACACAGGTAAAGTTGCTCGTCTAGCGGACTTCGGTGCATTCGTGACAGTACTTCCTGGTAAAGATGGTCTAGTACACATCTCTCAAATCGCTGACAAGCGCGTTGAGAAAGTGTCTGACTACCTAACTGAAGGTCAAGAAGTGAAAGTTAAAGTTCTTGAGATTGACCGCCAAGGCCGTGTTCGTCTGAGCATGAAAGAAGCGGTTGAGTCGACAGACGCACCTGCAGCTGACGCAGAATAAGCTATTGAGTGCAGGCTAAATTAGCCGTACGCACTTAAGCGTGATATAAAAGGGGGCATTAGTGCCCCCTTTTTTTATTTGTACCCAAGACAGAATTGGTTTTGACAGTGAAAGCTCTGCTATTCTCTATCTGCATCAGAGCGAAGTATTTTCGGGTATACAAGGAGTTTTCTACGTGAAATGGTTTAAAACGGCGACATTGGGTGTTGCATTAGCGCTTCTTGGTGGTTGTGCTTCAATGGAGTCGGCGAGTGATAACGGCAGCCAGTGGATGTATCCACCAATGGCAGTGCCTCTGCAAGCGAGTGTTCAGCAAGAGGTACAGATTGCTCGATTGAGCCAATTATTGTTGCGTACCGATCTGAGTGATGAGATCCGCGCTAAGATGCTTTATGAGCGTGGTAACTACTACGATAGTGTTGGTTTACGTGACTTAGCTCGATTAGACTTTAATCAGTCCCTGAGCTTGAACCCAGCACAGCCTGATATTTTCAATTTGCTTGGGGTTTATTACACGCAAATCGCTGAGTTTGATGCGGCTTATGAAGCTTTTGATTCAACCTTAGAGTTAGACCCAAGCAACAGTTATGCAACGCGTAATCGCGCGATTGCTTTATATTACGGTGGTCGTCTTGAACTAGCACTTGAAGATATGCAGGCGCATTTCGATGAAGATCCGAACGATGCATTCCGTGCACTGTGGCTATACATCATCAAAAGTGAGGTGGAGCCGGAGCAAGCGCGCGCGGAGTTGCTGGCACGCTATGAAGATCGTGACGAGCAGTGGGGCTGGGTGTTGGTGGCTCTAATGCTAAATGAAGTATCTGAAGAGCAAGCATTTAAAGTCATTTACTCTACTAGTACCGACAACATGGTACTTGCAGAGCAGCTAACGGAAGCTTACTTCTACTTGGCTAAGCGCTATCAACAAGAGAAGAAATATGCCGATGCGATTTCTCTCTACAAGCTTGCGATGTCATTTAATGTCTATGAGTATGTTGAGCACAGATATTCGTTCCTAGAATTAGGAAGAATCTATACTCAACTGCGCCAAGAACAGGTAGAGGCGGGAGAGTAACTTTCGCATCGACAAAAAATGAATGCCGCCTTCGGGCGGTTTTTTTGTTGCCTTAATAAGTGAGCAATCCTAAAATAGTTAGCCTGGCTAACTAAATTTTGGAGATAAGATGTCTTTGGAAGAAACGCTAATTAGGCTTGAAAGCCAAAGTGCTAAAGCTTGGCGACGTTATGCCAGCCAAGATGCACTATCGAGTTTGAGTTTTAATGAGTTTGAGTATTTAAGAGTCATTAAAGAGTCCGGTGAGAGCGGGATTCGTATTACCGACATCGCACACGAGATGTCGGTGACTAAGCCCTCAGCTTCCAATATGGTCGCAAGGCTTGAAAAAAGGAACATGGTGAAACGTATCTTGTGCGCTGAAGATGCACGTTCAAAGCGTATTGTCGTCACTGGCGAAGTTATTGAAAGTTGGGCATTGGAGAACGTGGTTTATCAAGACTTAGCCGAGAAGATGCGCACAAAGTTGAGTGGCAGCGAAGTAGAGCTATTAGAGCAACTGCTAGAAAAATCCTTGGGCTGAATCTGAGTCTTATTTTGTCTATTTAGTTAGCTAAGCTAACAGAGTTAAAGTGTTATGAAAGCTGAAGTTACTCGCCAATTTTGGCGCTATACCATTCCGACCGTTGCTGCCATGTTGGTTAACGGTCTGTATCAAGTGGTGGATGGTATCTTTATCGGTCGCTATGTCGGGGCTGATGGTCTGGCTGGAATCAATGTCGCTTGGCCACTCATCGGCACGATACTGGGCATAGGTATGCTGGTGGGCGTGGGTACGGGTGCTTTAGTGTCGATACGCCAAGGCGAGAAAAAGACCGCAGATGCAAAGCGCATTTTGAGCACTGGCTTGCTGTTGCTTGTTGTCGTGGCACCGATGATTGCCTTCGCTTTGCACCATCTCGCTGATGACTTTATGCGCTTGCAGGGCGCGCAGGGGCGCGTGTTTGATCTGGGTTGGCAGTACATCTCAATCTTGATCTATAGCTGTTTTTTTTCTCTCGGTTCAATAGCAATCCCGTTCTTGCTGCGTAATGACAATAGTCCGAATCTCGCGACGGTATTGATGGTGATAGGCGCTGTCGCCAATATTGTTTTTGACTATTTGTTCATCGCTTGGTTGGGCTGGGAGTTGGAAGGGGCTGCGATGGCCACTGCGTTATCACAGATGATTGTGACGGTGCTTGGTATTGGCTATTTCTTCTCGCCGTATGCAACGTTAAGAATCGAGCGCAAAGACCTGCGCATTCAGTGGGCAGTCATTCCTCAAATATTCGCTATTGGTACCTCCAGTTTCTTTATGTACGCCTATGGCTCAATGATGGTGGCTCTGCACAATGGCCTATTTGCTAGCTATGGCAGCCCAGTATTGATTGGTGCGTACGCTATTTTGGGCTATATCGTGACGGTTTATTATCTTACAGCTGAGGGCATCGCCAACGGTATGCAGCCTTTGGTGAGCTATAACCATGGTGCGGGTAAACCTGAGCATATCCGTACTCTATTGAGAGTGGCAATGAGCAGTTCGGTACTGGTGGGTGTTGCGTTTGTGGTGATTCTGAACCTGTTCCCATACCAGTTCGTCGCCATCTTTAATGGAGAAGACCAAGCATTATTGGATGGTGCCGTGATGGGGATACGCTTGCACATGTTTGCGCTGTTCTTAGATGGCTTCTTAGTGGTTGCCGGCGCCTACTATCAAGCGATCAATAAGGGCAGCAAAGCGATGTTTGTGACGCTGGGCAATATGCTTATCCAGCTACCTTTCTTATACGTAATGCCGAAACTTTGGGGCGTGACAGGCATTTGGTTGGCGTTCCCACTGTCGAATATTGCTTTAAGCTGCTTGGTGGGATGGATGCTGTGGAAGGATGTTAAGCGAACACTTTCTTCTGCGCAGACAAACCGCTGCTATGCTTAAGGGGCAA
This sequence comes from Vibrio astriarenae, assembly GCF_010587385.1. Lineage (NCBI taxonomy): Bacteria > Pseudomonadati > Pseudomonadota > Gammaproteobacteria > Vibrionales > Vibrionaceae > Vibrio > Vibrio astriarenae. The sequence goes on along the minus strand of NZ_CP047475.1, from coordinate 2,468,976 downwards.
TAGTTAAGACAAGGAGATTATTGATGAGAACTGTTCTTCTAATGAGTGCTTTTTTGTTTCCGATATTGGCGAGTGCAGATGTAACAATATCAGGCGATAAGATGGAGTTGAGTAAAGATTGTCTTCGCCTGGAGGGAGATAACGTCAAAATTACCTCTGAAGAGTGCAAGTCGTCTAAAAACAAACACGATAAAGACGGAGATAATCGCAGTGTTCATGGCGATGACAACCCAGGCAAAGGTCACGGAAAGAAGAAAGATAAAGATTAGAATCAGCTCCCCCATTGTTGAGTGTTCAATCGTTGGGGGAGCCTCAGACAGTGAACTAGATATTTTTTACATCTAATCCAGCAAGTTGATGCCAGTAGCCGTTACATTGTCGGTCTTCAATTTTTTGCGGGTGTTGACCGGTTTCATTGTTACGGAACTGCTCGAGCTCAGAGAAAGTGCTCACACCAAGAGGGCTTAAGCGCACGATATCCACCAAGCCTTTCATGCCTGGAAGGTCATTGATTAGGTTGTAGCAGTAGCCTGACTGGGTCTGGATACCATTGAGATTGAACACCTCTTGCCCTTCTTGGCTGCGCACTTGAATACCGGTTGGGTACTTGATGCAGCAGGTTTCACAGTCATCTTTAGAGCGGTTCTCTGCGCGAGCAGTAAAGCAACGAGCAGAGTATGCCAATGGCAAGTAACCGTGGCTGAACACTTCCACTTCAAAGTCACCACGAATACCAAGCTCATCACACTGGTTAAGTGTGTTAGTTAGCCAATCACGAGACAGTTCAACGGGCATACACCAACGAATCATACCTTGTTGGCGAAACAGCTTTAGTGTGTGCGCGTTGTAGGTGTTAACCGCAGGACCAACAACAAATGGCACCTTCTTTTCGCTGGCGAGTTGAATCGCTGATACATCGTTGGCTTCAATAGCAAAGTCACCGTTATCGATGTACTTTTTCATGACACTGACTTCGCTTGGCGCTTCTAGCAGTGCCATGGTTGAGATCACCACTTGTTTACCCGCGGAAGAGAGCTCTTTGGCAATATCAAACCAGTGATTAACCTTCATCTCTCGGCGCTTTGAACAAACAGATTCACCCAGATAAACAATATCTGCATTGCTGCTCATGGCTTGTTGATAAAAAGCTTCCACATCTTGTTTCGGCCAAAAATAGAGTAGGGGGCCTAGCGCGTATTTCATCAATTGTTCCTTTATTGCCATTTACGGTGGTATGCACCGAGTGTGGTTTGTGAGCCTTCAGAGACGTTGGCTAGTGCGGCATCCCATGCAGGTTCAACAGAATAGCCTTCAGGGTTGGCTAAGTAGCGATCGATGGCTGCACGCCATGTGCGAGTGACCTGCTCAACGTAAGCAGGGCTGCGTTGGCGACCTTCAATCTTAACCGAGGCGACATTGGCTTTAAAAAGCTCAGGTAACATTGAAAGCGTATTAAGACTCGTTGGCTCCTCTAAAGCATGGTAGCGCTTTTGTTCACCTGCAAGATCTGTGGTGAATCGACCCTTACACAAGGTTGGATATCCTGCGTTCTCTCCGTCGGCATAACGGTCAATCAAGATATCATTGAGGCGCGACTCAAGACCATTGTCCGTTTCTTGCCAGCGAACATATTTGGCTGGTGAACATGCACCGACGGTGTTTGGTGACTCTCCCGTCATGTACGAAGAGAGGTAGCAGCGACCTTCGGCCATGATGCACAGACTACCGAATGCGAAAACTTCTAGCTCTACATCGCTGGTGATATTGCGTGACAGTTGCTTAACTTGATGAATCGACAGTACACGAGGCAATACAACACGTTTAACGTTGAAGTTCTGCTTGTAGAAATCAATCGCTGCAATGTTGGTGGCTGAAGCTTGGACTGATAAGTGAAGCTCTAAGTGCGGGTATTTGGTCGCGGCATATTCAAGCACTGCGATGTCAGCAACGATCAGCGCATCAACGCCCAATTGTGCCGCTTGGTCAACCGCATTTGTCCAGCGTTCAAACCCGTCTGGGTGAGCAAAGGTATTGAGTGCCACATGAATTTTCTTGTTGCGGTCGTGAACGTATTGCACCGCTTTATCGAGTTTTTTTCCAGTGAAGTTCAATCCAGCAAAGTGACGTGCGTTGGTGTCATCTTTAAAGCCGATATAAACCGCATCTGCACCGCAATCTATCGCGGTCTTCAGGGCAGGTAAGTTACCTGCTGGGCATAGTAATTCCATTGCTCTGTTTCTATTTGTTATCGAGAGTTCAGCGATTTTATGAAGATATGTGAACGGTAGATTTGATGTAAGGCAGTTTTCGGGCAACTAATCGGTAAATACCCAGTAAGAAGTAGGAATTTGGTCTGCGATTAGAGACCTTGTGTTAATTCTTGTGGCGACGGTTTTGTGCAAACAGTTCCTCGACCTCTTGTTTTGGTTGAGGACGATAAAAATGGAAGCCTTGAATCGAGTGACAGTTGAGGTTCGATAACAGAGTGGCTTGCTGCTGGGTCTCAACCCCTTCTGCAACCACAGTGAGATCGAGAGATTTACCAAGATTGATAATGTTTTCGATAACCGTCACTTGCTTTGGTAGTTCATCAATATCGTTGATAAAAGCACGGTCGATTTTCAGCTCATCAATCGGGAAACGCGCAAGATAAGACAGAGATGAGTACCCGGTGCCAAAGTCATCAATGGATAGAGAGAAGCCGAGTCTTTTTATCGCACGTAGCATCTGTATGGTGTGCTCTCCATCACTCATTACCGCGCTCTCGGTGAGCTCAAAGGTGATGCAGCTTGAGTCTAACCCTGTCGACTTTAAAAGTTTCTCCATATAGTCGATCAGCTTAGGGTTACCAAACTGCTCCGGAGAGAGGTTAATGGCTACTCGACCAGGTAAGATGCCCTGCATGCGCCAGCGCTTAACAGTGGTAAATACTTCGCGCATCACCACTCGACCTAGTTGCTCGATCAAGCCTGCTTTTTCTGCTACCGGGATGAAAGAACCAGGACTGATGTAGCCTTCAACCGGGTGCTTCCAGCGAATAAGAGCCTCAGCACCATTGATACTGAAATCTTTCGCACTGACTTTCGGTTGATACCAAACTTCCAAGCCATTTTGTTGCAGTGCTTTTTGTAGCTCGATCTCCAACCAAAGACGCATACGCGCCTCTTTGTTCATTTGGTCATTGAACTTAATCAGCCGGTTTCGCCCGCGATCTTTGGCTTCATACATAGCAGTATCCGCATTTTGCAGCAAAATCCGAGCGTCATTGCCATCGCCGGGATAGGCAACACTGCCAATGGAGCAGGCAAGGCGCTTACTAAAGTGGTGCAGATCAAACGGTTGGTTGATGAGGCTGATAATGCGTTCTGCTAACGACTCAACCACAACAGAACTTTCAGGCTCAGGCAGAATAATGCCGAACTCGTCGCCCCCTAAATGACCCAAAGTTGCATGCTGGGGTAGTAGGCGTTTTAGACGAGAAGAGACCTCTTTAATCACCTTGTCGCCGATGTGATGACCAAGCGAGTCGTTGATATTTTTGAAGTTATCAATATCAAGGTAGAGCATCACTAAGGGAGTCTCATTCGCGATATACTGTTCTAGTTTTTTGGTGAATCCGAAACGGTTAAACAATCCAGTTAACGAATCAATATTGGAGAACGTTTGTGTGGGTGTCGCCTGTTTTGCTTGTTGGTCAGCATCTTGCAGAACAACGATATGAGATGGTGAACCCATCACGTTGAGTTTGTCACAGTACAATCGAACTCGACGTTCTATATGACAGCGTGGGCCACTTAAGCACTCGAGTGGAGCTGTGCTTAGAATGTGCAGAAGCTTTTGATTGAAGACGGCTTTGGTTTTTTGATCGACAAACAGTCGTGACAACTCTTCACCCAGCAACTCCGTATGGGAGCTGAACCCTAGCAAGTTCGCTGCAGCGTCATTAGCGGACATGATGTAGTCATCTTCAACAATTAAGATGCCTTCAGGGATCAGGTATGAAATCTTGTTGAATTTGTCTTCTGACTCCTCCAGGGAGCGAGCTAGGATCTGTTTTTCAGAGGTGTCGATGGCATGCAGAACAATGTGTTCGATTTGTTCGCCATTGAACATTGGAGAGAGACTGAAGTGAAAACTCGTTTCAGTATCCACGAGATAGAGCGTAATTTCAGCTTCGATCTGTTCACCAGAGAAAGCACGTTCATAATAAGGTTTGAGGTGGTGATAAACATGCGTACCTAACACATCGGTGTCATTCATCCCGATGAGGCTGTCAGTATCTAACCCAGAGATCTCACAATATTTCGAGTTTACCGTTACGTATCGGTGCTCGACATCCAAAATAGCAAAATAGAACGGACTATTAGATGTAAATTTGGAGAACCAAGTTTTTAATTCAGAGGTAGGCATTAACTACAACCAACTCGCTTATTCATCAACGTCCTTTTTGCTAATTCCTGTACTATAACGCGCTATTGCGACAGATAAAAGTACTTGCTCAACTGAGGGTTTTCTTGATACACAACAGGAATCATGAAACGTAACTCTCTTAATATAGAGAGCAGTAACGACAAATTAACGGAAAAGACGCGTGATTAACAAGATTCGCACTCAATTAGTTCAAAATGCAGCTTCGATTTTGAGATCTCCGATCCATTTATTGCCGAAAACTGTACAAAAAAAAGCCCTTCTTGAAGGTCTGAAGTTAGTTTTTCAAGAAGCGCTAGAAGATGGTGATTTTGAATTTCTAGAAGATAAGTGGCTGAAAGTAGAGGTATCAGACTTAAACGTGAGCTGGTTAATCAGTTATCAAGATGAAAAACTTGTGGTTGCTGATCAACCCGTTCAAGAAGACGTGAGCTTTAGTGGCAGCTTGAATGATTTGGTGTTGATCGCTGGTCGAAAAGAGGACCCAGACACCCTGTTTTTCCAACGTCGCCTCTCTATTGAGGGAGATACTGAACTTGGGCTTGAGGTGAAAAATCTGATGGATAGCATCGATTTAGACTCTTTACCAAAAGCGATGCAAGTCATGCTCAATCAACTGGCCGATTTTGTTGAGAAAGGTCTCAATGATGCTCAAGCACCTAAAGAGGTAAGCAATGCTTATTAGAACCGAAGCTCCTGCAGATATGCTCGTGATTGGGCAACTGCTACGTGACACTTTTGAAACACAAGCTGAAGCTGATCTCGTTCAGACACTGCGTGAAAATGGGCGTATCACTCTGTCACTGGTCGCTTGTACTGACGAGGGGCAAATTGTTGGTCATGTGCTGTTTACACCGGTTGAAATCGAAGGCCATGATGTGACTTGGCAAGGGTTAGCGCCACTTTGTGTTCATCCTGAGTTCCAGAAGCAAGGTATTGCTCGTCAACTACTTGAAGAAGGCTTCGACTCATTGGCGGAGCTTGGCTATAACGGCTGTGTCGTACTCGGCGATCCTAATCTTTATGGTAAGTTTGGTTTTGAGTCAGCAAACCAGCACGGCTTCCATTGTCAATGGGATGTGCCTGAAGGCGCTTTTCAGATTAAGCCACTGATTCCTGGTGCTTTTGATGGTCAACAAGGCCTGATTCGTTACTGCCCAGAATTTGCTGAACTATAGAGCGCTCATATCGATACTATCTCTGATTGACGGGGATAGCTCAGTGGAGATATTCGCTGTCTTTTGCTAGTATCTCCATGCTCAAATATTAGGTTCAACGCATCTCATGACTCACCTCAATCAAAGTCAACGTCACGCTGCTTATCTCAAAGAGATGGGTATCACTCAATGGACAGTCACACACCCAGAACGTCTCGAAGCTATCGAGGTCTCTAAGCAGACACTTGATGCGTCGTGTCGTCTATTACTGGTCTCTCCCTCTTGCCCTCAGGGCGCCTTGGTTGAGTTTTTAGCAAAAGTGCTAAAAGCGATGAGCCTCTCGTTAGAGCAGATCAGGCATATCGAACCACAAAACTGGTCTCAGATTGAACTAGAAGGCGTTGAATGGGTTTGGTTTGCGGGATGTCCAGAGCAAGAGTCGACAGCAAAAGTGCTGACGAGCCCGTTACTTGAACAGATCGACGGTAATAACCAGCAGCGCCGTGCGTTGTGGTCTCAAATTCAATCACAGCAGTAACTCTTATGACTCAATTCTCCGTTGTTGCGCTTGATGCTTCGCATTTAAGTGCCATTAATCTCATTGAAAAGTGCGCCCATACTCACCCTTGGAGTGAAAAGCTGCTTGGAGATATCAATAGTCGTGGTGCGGAGCACCATGTCATGCTTAAAGACGACCAAGTGATAGGGTACTTCTACGCCCAAAACATTGTTGGAGAGGTGACGCTGCTTAATATTGCTATTGACCCGGCACACCAAGGTAAAGGGTTCGGTAAGCAACTGCTGAACGCGTTTCTCGATCGCTGTGAGGCACTTAAAGCGGACAGTGCCTGGCTTGAGGTTAGAGAGAGTAACACTCGTGCTTTTGAGCTTTATCAGGCGGAAGGCTTTAATGAGGTGGATCGTCGCCGTAACTACTATCCGACTGAGACTGGCAAAGAAGACGCCATTATCATGAGCTATCTTTTCTTGTCATTCTAAGTTGACTTGGCTTTTAAAGCTGCAGAACTATAAATAGTGACTTGGCTCTTGGCTATAAAGAGTCGCGAACATAGCGACTTTTCTGTATAATCCGCGCACAAAATTTTAAGGTAGAGAGTGGCGAAACCCTCTCTGCGCTTCACTCATGAATCAAAGCAAAGGGCGTTTATGTCTTTTCAACAAGAAGTAAGCAAGCGTCGCACGTTTGCGATTATCTCGCACCCTGATGCGGGTAAAACCACCATCACAGAAAAAGTACTTTTATTCGGAAACGCGATTCAAAAGGCGGGTACGGTTAAAGGTCGTGGCTCAGCACAACACGCTAAGTCAGACTGGATGGAGATGGAAAAAGAGCGTGGTATCTCGGTAACGACCTCGGTGATGCAGTTCCCTTATAACGACTGCCTAGTAAATCTGCTTGATACTCCGGGACACGAAGACTTCTCTGAAGATACATACCGTACCCTGACTGCGGTTGACTCATGCCTGATGGTTATCGACGCGGCGAAAGGTGTCGAAGACCGTACGCGTAAGCTAATGGAAGTCACCCGTCTGCGTGATACCCCTATCGTGACCTTCATGAACAAATTGGACCGTGACGTTCGCGACCCAATGGAAGTTCTGGACGAAGTAGAAAGTGAGCTAGGTATGGCGTGTGCGCCAATCTCTTGGCCTATCGGTTGTGGTAAAGAATTTAAAGGTGTTTACCATATTCACCGTGATGAAACGATCCTATATGAATCAGGTCACGGCCATGAAATCCAAGAAGTTCGTATTATCAAGGGCTTAGATAACCCTGAGCTGGACGAAAAAGTCGGTGCTGACCTAGCCGAGAGCGTGCGTGAAGAGCTTGAACTTGTGATGGGTGCTTGCCCAGAGTTCGACCTAGAGCTATTCCTAGCCGGCGAGCTAACGCCAGTGTACTTCGGTACCGCACTGGGTAACTTCGGTGTTGACCATATGCTTGATGGCCTAACAAAGTGGGCGCCTGCGCCGAAAACTCGTCAAGCGGTTGAGCGTGATGTTGAAGCGACAGAAGAGGACTTCTCTGGCTTTGTATTTAAGATCCAAGCGAACATGGATCCTAAGCACCGTGACCGTATTGCCTTCATGCGAATTGTATCGGGTACCTATAAGCAAGGTATGAAGATGAATCACGTCCGTACAGGCAAAAAAGTCAGCATTTCAGATGCGGTGACCTTCATGGCTGGCGATCGCTCTCGTGCCGAGAATGCGTTTGCGGGTGACATTATTGGTCTGCACAACCACGGTACTATCCAGATTGGTGATACGTTCACTCAAGGTGAAGCGCTCAAGTTCTCTGGTATTCCAAACTTTGCACCGGAGCTATTCCGTCGTATTCGCCTAAAAGATCCATTGAAACAGAAGCAGCTACTAAAAGGTCTCGTACAGCTTTCTGAAGAGGGCGCGGTACAGGTATTCCGTCCACTGCAGAACAACGACCTGATCGTTGGTGCCGTTGGTGTGCTTCAGTTTGATGTGGTTGTGGCTCGTCTGAAAGCAGAATACAACGTAGAAGCTATCTACGAAGGCGTTAACGTTGCGACTGCACGTTGGGTTGAGTGTGGCGACGAGAAGAAGCTGGAAGAGTTTAAGCGTAAGAACCAAGCAAACCTTGCTCTGGATGGTGGTGACAATCTGTCATACATCGCTCCAACCATGGTCAACTTAAACCTAGCGCAAGAGCGTTTCCCGGATGTAGATTTCCGCGCGACTCGCGAGCACTAATACGACGAGTGCGCTTTGGGTTCACCGCTACTGTTTATTAGATATTGAAACAAGTTTAATATGACGCGCTATTAGCAATATGAAGTGCTGATAGTGATTTAAAGTGCAGATGGTCATGTGATTCAGGATGTTTGTGATTTCATATACCCAATACAGTGCCATCCTGAATATCAATGTCATCCTGAATTTATTTCAGGATCTACTAAAAGCGCACTTATGACTTATTGTTAGTCAAGCCTAAAAAATAAAAATGCCACTTCAATCGAAGTGGCATTTTTGTATCTGATTCAGCGTAGAAAATTATTTTTTCTTCTTCGCGACTTTCTTCTTCGCGCTTTTTTTCTCTACTTTCTTTTTGTTCTTTTTCTTGAACGTTGGCTTTTTGTGTTTCGGGCGCAGCTCTTTAATGAAACGCTCTTTGATGTCCTCTTTCACATAACGAGCGACACGATCCATCATAGGTTGGTCATGCATCTCAACCAGTGAAATCGCATTACCTTTCTTACCCGCACGCGCTGTACGACCGATACGGTGCAGATAAACATCAGCGGTACGCGGCATGTCATAGTTAATCACATGGCTAACATCTGGAAGGTCGATACCACGCGCAGCAACATCGGTAGCCAGCAGTACATTCACTGTACCATCGCGGAAGCGTGAAATCGCGTTGTTACGGCGATCTTGCGGCATTTCACCTTGAATCCAAGAGCATGGGATCTGTGCGCTCTCTAATTGAGCACGTAGCTCTGCTAAGCGCTCACGTGTCTTAAGGAAGACGATGGTGCGCTCTGCTTGCTCAGTGATGATCACTTTCAGCAGGGCAAGTTTGTGTTCCATGTCATCGGCACGGTGATACCATTGCGCGATTTTCTTACGCTCACGGCGTGATGGTTCAGCATCGACCTCTGCAGGATTTTTTAGTAGATCCGCAGTAAAGCCTTCAACACCACGGCCTTCAAGTGTTGCAGAGAACAGCAGTGTTTGTTTACGCCAGCGGCACTCGCCAGACAAACGGTCGACAGTTGGTCCAAAGCCCATATCCAGCATACGGTCAGCTTCATCTAAGATTAGCCATTCAATTGCGCGGCAGTCAAAACGTTCTGCATTGATGTATTCCATCAAGCGGCCCGGGGTTGCTACAACAATATCTTGTGTTGTTTTGAGGATATCTGCGTGCTCTTCATACTGGACGCCACCGGTGATGGTGAAGATGTTGAGCTTGGTGTTCTTAGCCAGTGCGCGCGCTTGGTCAGCGACTTGCATTGCCAGCTCGCGAGTCGGTGTCAGGATAAGTACGCGGGCAGGACCTGCCTTCTTGCGAGGGAAGTCTTGCAGATATTGCAGAGCAGGGATCACGAATGCAGCTGTTTTACCCGTGCCGGTAGGCGCAGAGGCAAGAACATCTCGACCTTCAAGCGCTTGTGGAATCGCTTCTGCTTGAACTTGAGTTGGGCGAGAAAAGCCCATTTCTTCGATGGCATCCAGCAGGTTAGGATCTAGGTCTAAATCTGCAAACGTTTTAATCACAGTGGTTTCTCCACAAGCAGGGTAAAAAGTAAAGGGCGCGTATTATATACCCAGTCGAAATAAGAAGCGAGCTTGAGTGATCTAGATCACGACATCTAACCGGCTTATTCCGCTGACTTGCTTACATTTTAAGGTAAAACTCACGAGTGAGTTGAGTAAATTCGGCGCTGTATGTTCCATCTTGCATAATGGTGAGTGCGCTGTTTTCGCATTTATTAGCCTGGTGTTTGAGCTCAATAAGCAATCGAGAGGCTGGTTTGGTATTGGTCGGATGAACATAGCAGAGTCGAGAGGCGTACAGATGGTGACGTTGTGCGAGTAGCAGAAATTGTTCTCCCTCAACAACCGGAAGGATCAAGCTCGCTTTGCCGTGATGGTGAAGTAACTGACTGATATCTCGTGCCAGAGCTTCATGGCTAAGTTGTTGAGTGTGTCTAGCGGTGGCTCTTTGCAAGCTTTGCGCAGTTTCCCCACTATTGAAATAGGGTGGATTGCATATGATATCTGAGAATAATTTACCGGATTGGGACAAAGCGTATTGTTCAAGTGGTGCCAGCTCGACACATATACGTTGAGCCCAAGCACTCGAGTGGACATTGTGACGTGCCGCTTCAAAAGCATGTGGATCAATATCAATGGCAACAATCTTTTTCTCTGGATATCGCTGGGCAATCATGAGGCTAAGTAGACCTGTTCCGGTCCCAATATCAAGTATCTCACCACTGGAGTGACACTGACTCCAGGCACCAAGAAGTACGCCGTCGGTACTTACAGCCATACCTGCACTACCACCTTCAATACTAAATTGTTTAAATCTAAAGCTTTTTGTCTTCAATTGTTTATTTTGTGTCATGGCTTATACGCAGTTATATGCTTTGTATTGTTAATGTTATGTGGTGAATGATACTAAATGGTAGTAATGTCATTTAGATAATGGAAAGTCAATAAAACCGCAATCTGAGAGAAAAGGCAGTGAATATAACTGGTTTTTTCTGGTTAATTTGAATTTATATGGTGTTTTTAACTGCGCGCTTGAATGTCCTGTGTTGATTGTACATTATCCTTGCACTCTAAAGAATGTGATCTTGGATTGTCTTTCGCTCAAAACACAATAAGAAAAACACCAACGATAATCGCAGTCTCGTTTTGAAGTTCGGTTGTTGGATCAACCAATACGAGGAATACGTTGTGAACCAGAATTTAAAATTAGCCGATATTGTCGCTGTTGGCTTTATGTTATTTGCCTTTTTCTTGGGCGCGGGAAATATTATTTTCCCACCTATAGCAGGACAACTTGCTGGTGAAAACCTAATGCCAGCGATGTTAGGGTTTCTGTTAACGGCAGTTGGCTTGCCATTGGTGACCGTCATTGCTCTTGCTTTTGCTGGTGGTAGTTGGCAGCACATGACCAAAGACCTGCCGAAAGCCGTCGCCACCCTAATTACAGTGTTAATCTTTATTATTATCGGTCCTGCTTTCGCTGCCCCGAGAACAGGGCTTGTGGCTTATGAAATGGCATTTCGTCCATTCTTAGCTGATGCGCAGCAGTTCCACCTGACTCTTTTCTCTATTTTATTCTTCTGTGTCGCGATGTTTTTCGCATGGTCACAGGGCAAGCTCATCGACATTATCGGTAAGTTTCTAACGCCGGCGCTGTTTTTGGGGTTGATTGTGCTCGCTTTTGCTGTGTTTGTTGATCCGCAGGGTGAGATGATTTCAGCTCAGGGTGATTACGCTCTACAGCCTTTCACCACAGGTTTCCTTGAAGGTTATAACACCATGGATACCTTTGGTGCACTGATGTTCGGTATGCTGATCGTTGATGCGATTCGCAGTAAGGGTGTAACCGACACGACAGCGACGAAAAAGTACTTAGTGAGCGCAGCAGTGATTGCCGCTGCAGGACTCGCGTTTGTGTATGTATCTCTGTTTTACTTGGGTGCAACCAGCGCAGCTGTAGCAGCGGGTGCGGATAATGGCGGTGCAATCTTAAGCCTCTACGTTCAAGCACTGTTTGGTCCTTATGGTCAGATTGTACTGTCAGTTATCGTGTTGCTTGCGTGTCTAACTACAGCAATTGGCTTGATTTCTGCCTGTGCAGACTATTTTTCGTCACTGACATCGATTACTTACAAAAAGTGGGTAGTGATCAATGGTATTGCTTGTGCTGTAGTGGCAAATGTAGGCTTGTCTCAATTGATTGCACTTTCGGTTCCTGTTTTGTTTGCTCTTTACCCTGTCGCAATCGCACTCGTTGCGCTGGCGTTTGTTCGTCCATTCTTGGCGAATCCAAAAACAGCGTCGCGCGTTGTGGTTGCAGTAGCCTTGTTGTTCGCATTGATTGACGCCGCAAAAGTAGCGGGTGTTGATGTGTCAGTGTTCGAAATTCTGCCTCTATTTAGCGTTGGTATGGGCTGGTTATTACCTACGGCACTGGCAATCACGGCAGGCTTGTTCATCGGTCGCACTGCTGGTGCGCAAGAGCCTAAGCAGATGGTGTAAGCTTAAAGTTGCTATAAATCTACGAAGCTGGCTGCATAGCCAGCTTTTTTGATCTATATCTAGAGACATTGACAATGATTTTTTCTGTATCTTCGTCACATTTTTGAGTACACTTTCGCGGTTAAATTCTATTCTAAAATGTTGAGACAACATGTTTGAAATCAATCCTATTAAAAACCGTCTGAAGGACGTGACTGAGCGCACGAATGTCCTTAGGGGGTATCTTTGACTATGACGCCAAGAAAGAGCGTCTAGAAGAAGTTAATGCAGAGCTAGAACAACCGGATGTATGGAATGAGCCAGAGCGTGCACAAGCGCTAGGTAAAGAGCGTGCATCTCTAGAAGCGGTGGTTGAAACTATCGACTTGCTTGATCAAGGCGTAGAGGACGTCGATGGTCTTCTTGAGCTTGCTGTCGAAGAGGAAGACCAAGAGACATTTGATGAAATTGAGCCAGAGCTTGCTGAACTGGAAGGCAAACTTGAGAAGCTTGAATTCCGCCGTATGTTCTCAGGTGATCATGACGAATCAGATTGCTACATCGACCTGCAATCAGGGTCTGGTGGTACTGAAGCGCAAGACTGGACTTCAATGATGCTACGTATGTACTTGCGTTGGGCTGAAGCGAAAGGCTTCAAAACCGAAGTGATTGAAGTATCAGAAGGCGAAGTCGCAGGCCTTAAAGGTGCAACGGTAAGAATCTCAGGTGAGTATGCTTATGGTTGGTTGCGCACTGAAACGGGTGTTCACCGCCTGGTTCGTAAGTCACCTTTCGACTCAAGTGGCCGACGCCACACGTCATTTGCTTCTGCATTCATCTATCCAGAGATTGATGACAACATTCAGATCGATATTAACCCTGCCGATCTCCGCATTGACGTTTACCGTGCGTCGGGTGCAGGTGGTCAGCACGTTAACACCACGGAATCGGCAGTACGTATCACGCACGTACCAACCAATACCGTTGTACAGTGTCAGAATGATCGTTCTCAGCACAAGAACAAAGATCAAGCAATGAAGCAGCTTCGTGCAAAACTGTTTGAGCTAGAGATTCAAAAGCAAAATGCTGAGAAACAAGCCAACGAAGATGCGAAATCAGATATTGGTTGGGGTAGCCAGATTCGTTCATACGTACTGGATGACTCACGTATCAAAGATTTACGCACTGGCGTTGAAAACCGCAATACGCAGGCGGTTTTAGACGGCGACTTAGACAAATTTATTGAAGCTAGCCTGAAATCAGGCCTATAAGCTTTTCACCGCATAAGAGAAAACAGGATACATCGAAAATGACTGATGCTGTTCAAAACGAAAACGTACAAGAAGAAAACAAGTTAATTGCTGAGCGCCGCGCAAAACTGGATCATATCCGTCAGAGCTGCAAAGCAAATGGTCACCCAAATGACTTCCGTCGTGAACACCTAGCTGGCGACCTTCAAGCGGAATTCGGTGAAAAGACCAAGGAAGAGCTAGAAGAGCTAAACCACGTTGTTGCAATCGCTGGCCGCGTAATGGCTAAGCGTGGTCCATTCCTAGCGATTCAAGAAACATCTGGCCGTATCCAAGCATACGCAGCGAAAGATGTTCAAAAAGAGCTTAAAGAGAAATACCAAGGCCTAGATATCGGTGACATCATCGGTGTTAAAGGGGCACTTCACAAGTCAGGTAAAGGCGATCTTTACGTGAACATGGAGTCTTACGAGTTGCTAACGAAAGCACTTCGTCCACTTCCTGAGAAGTTCCACGGTCTGACTGACCAAGAGATGCGTTACCGTCAGCGTTATGTTGACCTAATCGTAAACGAAGATTCTCGTAATGCATTCATCGTGCGCTCTAAGCTAGTATCATCTATCCGTAACTTCATGAGCTCAAAGGGCTACCTAGAAGTTGAAACGCCGATGATGCACGTGATCCCTGGTGGTGCAACGGCTCGTCCATTCATCACTCACCACAACGCGCTAGACATCGACATGTACCTACGTGTTGCACCTGAGCTTTACCTTAAGCGCCTAGTGGTAGGCGGTTTTGACCGTGTATTCGAGATCAACCGTAACTTCCGTAACGAAGGTCTATCGCCACGTCATAACCCAGAATTCACAATGATGGAGTTCTACCAAGCGTACTCTGACTACAAAGATCTAATGGATCTGACTGAAGAGATGCTAAGTACAGCAGCGATGGACGTTCTTGGTTCAACGTCCATGCCTTACGGCGACGAGACAGTAGAGTTCGGTGGTCAATACGCTCGCATGAGCATGTTCGATGCGATCAAACACTACAATCCTGAGCACGCTGAGATTCAAGCACTAACAGAAGCAGACCTACAAGATCGTGAGAAGATGGTCGCCATCGCGAAATCTGTACACGTAGAAGTAGAAACGTTCTGGACTTGTGGCCAGCTTCTAGAAGAGATCTTTGGTGAAACGGCTGAGCCTCAGCTAATTCAACCAACGTTCATCACAGGTTACCCAGCGGATATCTCTCCTCTAGCACGTCGTAGCGACGACAACCCGTTCTTCACAGACCGTTTTGAGTTCTTTATCGGTGGTCGTGAAGTCGCAAACGGCTTCTCAGAGCTTAACGATGCACAAGACCAAGACGAGCGCTTCAAAGCGCAAGTTAACGCGAAAGACGCAGGTGATGACGAAGCTATGTACTACGATGCAGACTACATCACAGCGCTTGAGCACGGTCTACCGCCAACAGCGGGTCAAGGTATCGGTATTGACCGCCTAGCAATGCTGTTTACCAATACACACACCATCCGTGATGTAATTCTATTCCCTGCAATGCGTCCTCAGGCGTAATGTAAAATATATAATATTTTCAAAGAGCTGCTTTCGAGTAGCTCTTTTTTTTGCTTATAAAAATTAGTAAATATTCGGTGGAAGAGGGGTTATAGTTTGATTTCAAAATTAATGTACTAACTTATAAATATCGGATCAGTACCAAAGAAGATTTGCCAATTTAGGTCCTTGAATGATGAGTTTTCCGACTTAAATCGAGGGAATAGGCACTTTTTCATTAATTTCCAACTAGAATGTTACAAAATGTTACGTTAGTCTTAATGCTGATACTTGATATGTTTTATTGTCTCAAGACTTCACTAGTTTGTATTTAGGATAATGATTAAAGGATTGAACATGGGCTCTCATTTTAGACAGGATTCTACCCCTGGCTCATTGATTGTAGTCGGCGGGACGCCTGAGCCTTGGTTGAAGGTATTAGAAAGCGCCGGATGGAGCTGTACTATTAGTGGTGACCTTCGCAAAGCGGATATATTATTTAACGAGACAGGGCCGTGTATCGGTATTGTTGATTTAAGCCATGATGAATTTTCCCTCAATGGTATTGCGAGCTTAGTAAGCCAACATAAACACGTGCGGTGGATGGCACTGATTCGAGAGTCTCAACTTAAATCTGATACGATTTGCCAGTTTATCGTTAACTTCTGTATTGATTTCTTCACCTCACCTATTCCTGATACGCAGCTTCTTAGTACTATCGGTCACCAACTTGGCATGCTTAAACTTGAGACGAAAGTCTGGCCACACTTTGGCAGCAATAGTGATATGGGGCTGGTGGGTGAGTCCATGCCAATGAAGCGTTTACGCGATCAGGTAAAACGTATTGGTCCCACCGATGTGAGTATCTTGATCTATGGTGAGAGTGGCTCAGGAAAAGAAAAGGTTGCAAGAGCGATCCACAAAACATCATCCCGCTCGCAGCGCGAATTTATTTCAGTCAACTGTCGCGCACTTTCAGAGCAAAGCTTAGAGAGTGAACTGTTTGGTATAGGCATTGAAGCTGGGACTCGGTCAATGCTGGAGCGCGCAGATGGTGGCACGATTCTGCTTAATGATATCCTCACGTTGCCTAAGTCTCAGCAGCTCAACTTATTACGTTTCCTCCAAGAGGGGACGGTAGAGACCAGTGAGGGCCTTAAAAAAGTTGACGTGCGCATTCTTGCTGCAAACTCAATGGATATCGAGAAAGCACTAATAGATGGCGATTTTAATGAAGACCTCTACCACTACATTAATGTGCTGAGAATTAATGTTCCTAGCCTCAAAGAGCGTTCTGGTGATATTGCGTTGCTGGCTCGCCATTTCTTACAGGTCTATGCGAAAGATTATAATGCCCAAGCACGCAGCTTTAGTGAAGATGCCATCAAGTCCCTAGCTCGTTATCACTGGCCTGGCAATGTTCGTGAACTGATGAACTTAATTAAGCGCGTTGTTCTAATGTCAGAGCAACCAATTATCGAAGAAAGTCAGCTCGAAATGCCAAAAAGAAATAACGGCAAGCAGAGCCTCAAGAGCATTCGTGAACGCAGCGAACGCGATGCCCTGATGTTGGTGCTTGAGTCACACGATGGACAAGTATCTCAGGCGGCGAAAGAGCTAGGCGTATCTAGAGCGACAATGTATCGCTTGCTGAATAAACACAACCTGATCAGTGAAAATTCCATGTAGTCGTGAATTTACTAGATAGTTTTATTAATAGATGGCAACCGACGGGTTGCCATTTTATATTTCATTGATCTTTCTGCCTTTCGAGCAAATAACCCACGCATAATAGGTCTTCCTGCTCACATATTTATAGTTAAATATCTTGTAACAGTGGCCACTATTTACTAATCAAGAGGTGATAATTTTATTTTCACTTAAAGAAAAACAATCACCTTGCAATACTCATCTTGTTGAGTAAAAATTAACCGTGAGTGAAGACACTCTAAAGTAATTAAGTTTGTACAACAGGCTTTATTACTCTCATCTTATCAGGAACTTATTTAGCTAGGAGGCTCATATGATTACTGTCAAAACGTTTGATTTCGTATGGGCTATGCATGCCGATTTTTCAGCAAACAAACACTCTGCCTCCACGGCTGAGTGTGCGTCGAAACGCATGCCCGCACGAGATATTAGCGCTAAATAATCGTTCCGTAGTCTTATCTAAGCTGCGGTTAACTGCAGCGAAGACATCACCATAGATCCATTTTTTGCTGCAGTTCTCCGCGTGATTTATCCAACAGGAGAAATATTATGCGTCATTCAATTTACCTTAAACTTGCAGCATGGCTTGTCGTAGCAGACCTTAAACAAGAAGAGAGAGCGTGGCAAAGAAGAGTACGAAAAAGTGCTCATCACCTTCCTTTTCACAGTGCACACCTGTTGCGTGATATAGGTTTGGATCTTTCTGGTCGTCCAATAGGAAAAACGGAAGCGCCAAAAGACACTGCCGAACGTCGAGTAAGACATTTGAGAAGGGTTCTACAATCTAGAACGACAACGTAACTCAAAGGGAGAGTGAGGAATCACTCTCCCGTCACTCTATCTGTCGCAATAAAAAGACAATTGACACACTAACTTAGCTTAAAGTGTGATGAACACAGTGATGTCCCTCCATCCTTGACTACAATTTCAATGATGGAGGTGCAAGATGCAAAGAAGACAACTAGATAAATGGTTGCATGGCTATCATAAAGAGACCTACCGCACTCCAAAGATCTTTGTGATAGGGTGTGCCGACCTGGCTAAATATCAATTAGCAGTGGAATATAAACACAAACTCGAACCAGTGACGGTTGATAATGAGCCAGTACATTACGACTCATTGGAATTGGTGAAAGAGGATCTGACGCGATTAGGCTTTGATAAAGCCTACTTGCGTTTACACAACGCTTACGACGAGTGTGGCTCAGAATCAACGATTGGCTACAGTGACATTGAGTTGTCTCTAGTGACTCACTAGCTACGGATCAGGATGCGTAGTAGGCATCAAGAATTGCTGCAGTGAATTGAGTTCGTAAATAGAAGCCTCTAGGACGCGTTTTGATTATTTTTCCACTGAAACCATAGGCTTCAGTTAGCGCTTTGCCGTTTGCGGCTTTAGGGCGTAGCTGAAGTACTTCTCCGTGCCTAGCGGTTACCTTTTCAATCTGTCCCAGCACAATCATCTCCATTAGTTCCTCCCAATCTTGGCGAAGTTGGCGCTCTTCCTCTGGGCTGGGGGACCATATCAATGGCGCTCCTACCTTGCGCTCTGCTAACGGAATTTCTCGTTCTCCTTCAATTGGAACCCAAAGTACTCTTGAGAGTTTGTTTCTTACATGGCTATTTTGCCAAGTGAGCCCATGCAGCCCCATCAAAGGAGCCACACAAACGAAGGTGGTCTCGAGAGGTTTCCCCTGATAGCCGATCGGAATGGTTTTCAGCTCAATACCGAGCTGTTCAAAGTCTTGTTGGGGTTTGCTGCCTGCGGTTGCCCCGAGGTGCCACTCTATCAACTGCCCAACCCATCCTTTATCTCTTGTAAGATCTTTAGGGACTTCCATAGAGGCCTCTTTGGCCAACTGCTCAAATGTCATGCCTGCGATGTGCCATGCTCTATCGAGTAGCTCTTGTTCTGATTGGGGTTCGGTTTTCATGTCACGTGGTACTTGCAAGTGGTGCGATTAGTTTACCAGATGACTCGTCACAATGATTGATCTGTCATGGTTTAATTCCCCCCATTATTGAGTAACGAGTTACTTAAATCAGAGTTATCCACAGATCGTTTTGAGAAAAACAAGGATTGATAAAAATATGTATGAATAAACAGGGGTTTTGAGGCGGATAAATGGTTGAAAAATTGAAGATACGACGAATAGTCAGTTTCTGGTGTGGATAACGTTCTTGGTGGTTGATCTTTGACCAGTTGTTTTTTTAGTTATTCAGGAGAGTTTGAATAACAGATGTGAGGTCATTATTTTTTATCTAACTTCCTGTATTTTAAATATTTATTCTCCATTTTTAATTTTGGTTAAGGGTTTGGTCCCCTTCGTGTGTTGAGTTTTTGATCTAATGATTCGCTATTTTGCACATGGTTATTCACAGAAAAGGTGAATAAATGTGGCCCATGTCTCAAAGTAGTGTTGATAACTATACGTGTGGCTAAAAGTTATCCATAAAGAGCGGCTTGTTGCACAAATAACGCATTAATCACACTTGTGGGTTTGCTGTTATTGGGGATATGTGGAAAAATCACGGTCATTAAAGATTTTATTTGAGGTCGGCCAGTGATCGATGGCGATGGTTACCGCTTAAATGTCGGTATTGTGATTTGTAACAACCATGGTCAGGTATTCTGGGCTAAACGATTCGGACAACACTCATGGCAATTTCCTCAAGGGGGAATTGATGACGGTGAAACACCTGAAGAAGCCATGTACCGTGAGTTATACGAGGAAGTCGGCTTAACAAAAAATGATGTGAAGATCGTTGCAACGAGTCGTCATTGGTTGAGGTACAAACTCCCCAAACGATTAGTTCGATGGGATTCCAAGCCGGTCTGTATTGGCCAAAAACAGAAGTGGTTTCTGTTGCAGTTAGATTGTGATGAATCGCGAGTTAATATGCAGCGTGGAAACATGCCTGAATTTGATGGATGGCGCTGGGTGAGCTATTGGTATCCAGTGAGACAAGTGGTCTCTTTTAAGCGCGATGTTTATCGTCGAGCCATGAAAGAGTTTGCTTCTGCTGCGATGCCTTTCCATGAGCGCAAACTAAAGTCAAAGCGTAAGCACAAAAGAGGATAGGAATGCTCTCTCAACTAAGGGACATAGTTGAACAAGTATCTAGAGTCGATGACCTTCATCAGGCTTTGTCTATCCTTGTAAAACAAACCTGCAGCGCGATGAGTACAGAGTGCTGCACGGTTTATCTCGCCAATGAAGAGATGGAGCGCCTTGAGTTAATGGCAACCCAGGGTTTGACGTTCAAAGGCGACAGTATTCATATTCGTTTCTCTGAGGGTCTAGTGGGGCTAGTCAAGCGCACCGCTGAACCTATCAACGTTGCAGAAGCATCGAAACACCCCAACTTTAAATTTTTCCCTGAGCTTGGTGAGCAGGTTTACCAAAGCTTTCTCGGCACGCCGATTATTCACCGTAAGAAAGTGCTCGGTGTCTTGGTGGTCCAACAAAAAACACCAAGGTTATTTGATGAATCGGAAGAATCATTTTTAGTGACCTTATCTGCCCAGTTGGCGGTGCTTATTGCCCATGGACAAACTCTGGGTCATTGGTTACCCAACCATCACTCAAGAACGTTAGTCGGTGTACCCGCTTCAACCGGCGTCGCGATTGGACGATTTTGGCTGGATAACACGCAGCCTAACCTAAATGAAGTTGCACCCGCTTCAGCGATTGACGTTGACCAAGAGCAAGAGCGTTTAGCCATGGCTATGGAGGCGGCTCAAGCGGACTTCCGTCGCATGCGTAAAAAGCTTGAGGGTGAGCT
Organism: Vibrio astriarenae; assembly: GCF_010587385.1. Taxonomy (NCBI): domain Bacteria; kingdom Pseudomonadati; phylum Pseudomonadota; class Gammaproteobacteria; order Vibrionales; family Vibrionaceae; genus Vibrio; species Vibrio astriarenae. Next base: position 2,448,333 of record NZ_CP047475.1, on the reverse strand, counting down.
TACCTCCGATGCAAAGGGTATTTTTGATCTCTTTACTCACTTGCTCAATGACCCGATGCTAAAGAACGATCTTCGTCAGCAGATCCAGCAACATGATCGAGCAGAGTGGGCACTGCGTCAGGTAATAGAGTCCTATTCCAGCCGCTTTGCAAAAATGTCAGACCCGTATTTGCGCGAGCGAGCGCAAGACTTTAAAGAGCTCGGTCAGCGTCTACTGTTTTTCTTGCACAATACGGAGCAAGAGCAGCAAGAGATAGAAAAGCCGATCATTATGGTGGTGCAGGAGCTGACCGCTTCTATTCTTGCCTCGGTACCAAAAGACAAGTTGCTGGCAGTCGTCTCTATTGAAGGTGCAGCTAACTCGCACGCCGCGATTTTATCTCGTGCGCTAGGTATCCCAGCCATTATGGGACTGGAGTGCGATATTACTCAGCTCAGTGGTTTGGCTGGAATTGTGGATGGTTATAGCGGGAAGTTGTTTGTTTCTCCTAACCGCCAACTACTGCAAGAGTATCGTGGCCTGTTACACGAAGAGAAAGAGCTCACTCGCATGGTGAGCCGCCACTCGGACCAGCCAGCGATAACACTTGATGGATTAGGTGTGGATATTATGCTCAACGCTGGTCTGAGCGCGGATAGCAGTATCGCGATTAACCAAGGGGTTGATGGCGTTGGTCTGTACCGAACGGAAATATCATTCTTACTTCAGCACCGCTTCCCGTCAGAAGATGAGCAAGTCGGGCAATACCAAGCGGTCTTGGCCTCTTACCCAAGTAAAAATGTGGTCATGCGTACCCTCGATGTCGGTGGAGATAAAGCATTGCCTTATTTCCCGATAGAAGAGGAAAACCCATTTCTAGGTTGGCGGGGCATTCGTTTTACGCTCGACCATCCTGATATCTTTTTGATTCAATTACGAGCAATGCTGCGCGCGAGTCAGGGTAACGATAATCTGAGTATTCTTCTGCCGATGGTCTCGAACGTTCAAGAGCTCGATGATGCGATCACGCTATTTGAGCAAGCCTACCAAGAAGTGAGTGAGCTTTGTGAGCTGAAGCGACCGACAATTGGTGTTATGGTGGAAGTGCCTTCCATGCTCTACCTGTTGCCACACATTGCAGAAAAAATTGATTTTGTTTCGGTGGGTACCAACGATTTAACCCAATATCTGCTCGCCGTCGATCGCAACAACAGCCGGGTTTCGACTCTATACGAAACCATGCACCCTGCAGTACTCTCTGCCCTTAAGCATATTCAAGTGATTTGTCAGTCGGTTAACTTGCCTGTTTGCGTATGTGGAGAGTTAGCGGGTGACCCTATGGGGGCATTATTGTTGGTTGGTATGGGTTATCGCTCTCTTAGTATGAACACCTCGAATGTCGCCAAAGTAAAATATTTACTTTGCCACAGTCAACTTGAAGAACTAGAGCAACTGGCAGATTACGCACTGGGTCAATCCTACGCTCAATCTATCTATGATATGATGCTCAACCATTTTGAAAGTAAAGAGTTTGCAGGCTTTATTCGAGCGGGTAAACACTAAGGAAACAGCGTGTCCATAGAACTTATCGTTGTCTTGTGCTTGCTTGGCGGTTTTGTTGGCCTGATGGCTGGCTTGCTAGGTATTGGCGGCGGCTTGATTGTCGTTCCAGCTTTGACATTCCTCTTTCCTTTAATCGATGTTCCTTCTGATATTATTATGCCAATGGCGTTAGGCACTTCTCTGGCAACGATTATTGTGACTTCAGGTTCGTCAGCATTAAATCATCTTCGCCTGGGAAATGTCGATTTCTTTGCGGTTAAATGGCTGATGCCCGGCGTTGTCGTGGGTGGTTTTCTGGGGGCTTATGTTGCAGAGTTCATACCATCGGCCTATCTACCCAAAGTTTTTGCCGCTATCGTTTTTTGCCTCGCGCTACAAATGTTGCTGTCGTCACGCAGTCAAAAAAACTATCCAATGCCCTCAAAACCAGTCACTCTGTCTATCGGCTCGGGTATCGGGTTAGTATCAAGCCTTGCAGGGATAGGGGGCGGCTCGATGTCAGTGCCATTTTTGAATCGCCATGGCATCGAAATGCGCCGTGCAGTAGGGTCGTCTTCGGTTTGTGGAAGTGTGTTAGCTATAGCGGGAATGGTGGGTTTTATATTGAATGGTGTCAGTGCTGATGACCTTCCATCGTATAGCCTCGGCTATATCTACCTTCCGGCGCTGCTTGCCGTTTCACTGGTTTCAGCATTAACGACGCGCTTTGGTGCTATGATGGCCACGAGTATGCCAACCGTGCAGTTGAAGCGCCTATTCGCCGTATTTTTATTCTTTGTAGCAGGTATCATGCTACTCAAATAGTATTATCACAATTAGAGAAAGTAACTATGTCTCAAGGATTTATTGAATTTCCTAACATTGACCCAGTGCTGTTTAGTCTTGGGCCTTTGTCCGTCCGTTGGTACGGCTTAATGTACCTAGTCGGTTTTGTTTTTGCCTTGTGGTTGGCTAACCGCCGTGCAGATAAAAAAGGCAGTGGTTGGACTCGTGAGCAAGTGTCAGATTTGTTGTTTGCTGGCTTTTTAGGTGTGGTCATTGGCGGCCGTGTTGGCTATGTCATTTTCTATAACTTTGATCTTTTTATTCAAGACCCGCTCTATCTCTTTAAGGTGTGGACAGGGGGGATGTCTTTCCATGGTGGTCTGCTCGGCGTGATTACCGCCATGTTCTGGTATGCAAAAAAGAACGGTCGAACTTTCTTTGGCGTAGCGGACTTTATTGCACCACTAGTGCCATTTGGCCTTGGTATGGGGCGTTTGGGCAACTTCATGAATAGTGAGCTTTGGGGGCGTGTGACTGATGCGCCTTGGGGGGTGGTATTCCCGAACGGTGGTCCGCTGCCTCGCCATCCATCGCAGTTGTATGAAATGGCACTCGAAGGTGTGGTGCTATTCTTTATCCTGAATTGGTTCATCAAGAAACCACGCCCACTTGGATCTGTATCAGGTTTATTCCTGCTGGGGTATGGTACATTCCGTTTCCTCGTTGAGTATGTCCGTGAGCCTGACGCTCACCTGGGTCTATTTGGTGACTTTATTTCGATGGGACAAATCTTGTCTCTACCTATGATTATTATTGGTGGACTCATGGTGGCTTGGGCGTATAAGCGTGGCCACTATTCAGACCAATCAAACGCAAAGAAGAGTGAATCGTGAAACAGTATTTAGATTTATGTCAGCGCATCGTTGATGAAGGTACTTGGATTGAAAACGAGCGTACGGGTAAACGTTGCCTGACAGTGATCAACGCTGACCTGACTTACGATGTCGCGAACAATCAATTCCCTCTTGTAACAACGCGTAAGAGCTTCTGGAAAGCGGCGGTTGCTGAGTTGCTTGGCTACATTCGCGGCTACGATAATGCTGAAGATTTTCGAAAGCTCGGAACCAAGACGTGGGATGCGAATGCGAACTTGAACGAAGCTTGGCTGAACAACCCATATCGCAAAGGTGAGGATGATATGGGCCGAGTGTATGGAGTACAAGGCCGCGCTTGGGCAAAACCGGATGGCGGCCACATTGACCAGCTGCGCAAGATTGTCGACGATCTTACCCGTGGCGTGGATGACCGTGGCGAGATTCTAAACTTCTACAACCCGGGTGAATTCCATATGGGTTGCCTACGTCCGTGCATGTACAGCCACCATTTCTCTTTGCTCGGTGATACTCTGTACTTGAACAGTACCCAGCGCTCGTGTGATGTACCACTAGGTCTGAACTTCAATATGGTTCAAGTGTATGTGTTCCTTGCTATCATGGCTCAGATCACGGGTAAGAAGCCAGGGGTTGCTTATCACAAGATCGTCAATGCGCACATTTATGAAGATCAGCTTGAGTTAATGCGAGATGTGCAGCTTAAACGCGAGCCGCTAGCCGCACCACAGTTCAAGATTAACCCTAAAATCAAATCACTTGAAGATTTAGAAACTTGGGTAACACTGGATGATTTTGAGGTAGTGGGTTACGAGTCACATGATCCAATTCGTTACCCATTTTCGGTGTAGCCGAACCGTTTAACTCTCGACTTTAAAACGAAAAGAGGATAGCCACTTGGTCTATCCTCTTTTTTATTCTTAATGAACTCTGAACGTTATAGCCCTTTCAACAAAAGGTTCTCACCTTTCTTTTTAGGCTTACGCTTGAGCAGGATGACCATTAACAAGCCACACAAGAAACTAAGAGCAATTAAGCCATACATGTAGCGGTCACTTTTTCGGTAGAAATGGTCTGATACCGCGGTTACGCGTCCTGTTTCAAAGGTGATACGCACAAAGCCAATGATGGCACCATCACTGATCACAGGCTCTACCAATTGCTGACGTCCTATTCTTGCTGTGGAAAGTGGGGTATCAAGACCAAGTACTTCTCTCGCACTGAGAGCTCCCTCACTTGCGGCGAGCTTGATGCCTTCGGCGTCATAGACAGTCGCATCGAATACCAAACGGTCTTGAGCAAGCTGATTAGTCAGGGTGAGAAGGCGCTCTTGATCCTCTTGCTCGATCATTTCACTGGCAGAGAGTGAGGCTTGTGAGATGAGTATTTTAGTCAGCGTTTCCAACTGGTTTGCTTGGATACGTTCATTCTCTTTGCTGATGCGTAAGCTGTTTACCGCGATCACGGCGACCATGGTCGTGAGCAGGATAAAACCGACGACTTTTAGAGCATTGCGAAAGGAGAATAGTGACTGGTTCATAACCTAAGCTCATGAAATATTCATATTCACGTAATATTGATACTTGCGTTTATAAAAAGCAATAGGGTAACGTTATTGAAACTTCGACAGGATGAGAAACATGGATTTGTTACGTAAATTACCCATTCGCAAACACACAGCACTATTGAATCGTTTTCCAGAGGTGCACGCGAGCTCGCAGTTAGAAAAGAGCAAAGCTAATTGGGTTATTTTTGGCCGCTCACTGGCGTGTGCTCAGTTAGATGACATCGATTTCTACACTGGTTTCTACAACCACATTGTTGATGTGTGGCAAGTCGGGCCATATGAAGTCGCCTTGATGCGCGGAAATATGACAGTAGAACACAAGGCGATTTTGGATGAGCTAGAGCTGGAATATGCGACCTTGCATGATGTGCCGGACTTGTCTAAACCAGGGCTGATTGTGTTTGATATGGATTCAACGGCCATTCAGATTGAGTGTATTGATGAAATTGCCAAGCTCGCAGGTGTGGGAGAAGAGGTCTCTGAAGTCACAGAGCGCGCTATGCAGGGAGAGTTAGACTTTGAGCAAAGCCTTCGCCAGCGAGTAAGTAAACTCAAGGGTGCCGATGAATCCATACTTGAGTCTGTACGCAGTACCTTACCTTTGATGCCTGACTTGACTGCCCTGATCAACGCGTTAAAAGGTTTTGGCTGGAAAACCGCCATTGCTTCGGGTGGCTTCACCTATTTTAGTGACCACCTTAAAGAGATGCTTGAGCTGGATTATGCCCGCTCGAACCAACTGGAAATTGTTGATGGTAAGTTGACTGGCAACGTGCTTGGTGATGTGGTCTCTGCTCAAACTAAGGCAGATATCGTGCATGAGTTAGCTGAACAGTATGACATTGAAATCCACAATACAGTTGCAGTGGGTGATGGTGCAAACGATCTGGTTATGATGGGAGAGGCGGGCCTTGGCATTGCCTATCATGCTAAGCCCAAGGTAGAGCAAGAGGCACAGACAGCGATTCGCCACATTGGGTTAGGCGGAGTACTTTGTATTTTATCTGCTCAGTATGCCAAGCAAGGCAAGGTGAGTTGGAAAACCAAGTAAATCAAACCCAAATAGCCTTTAACAAAAATGACCGCGAATGCGGTCATTTTTGTGTTACCAGATTATCGTTTTATCGGGTGAGCTCCAAGCGAACTAGAACTTCATCAGTCACATCGACAACCTCGCTGTAACCCACAATGCCGAGGATCTCTTTTTCGAGATTTCTCGCCTGAGTCAGGCTTATCGAAATGAGTTCATCAATATCTTTGCGCAGCAAGCTAGTGATGGGATCAAAAACCGGCGCAGAAGAAATGCGTAGTGCGAAGAAGCGACCAACGGTCTGTGCTTTCTTAATAAATTGCAATCGCTCTTTGACAGAATCGAACTCTGTCGACAAGCGTGTTTGTACCCGTTGAGTACGCTCATTGAGCAGCATAGAGTGTACATACACTTCGAAGTAGTGTGGGCCAGCGCCATCAATACGCTTCATTGGCTGCGCAATGAGAGTATTGGTTCGGCCCTTAAAGATCGGGTCGAGTACAAATTTACGCTCACCGCCCAAACGAGCGAAAGGCATTAAGCAATCTGCGAGAGGCTGGTTAATACCAATAACTCTTGGTTTGATATTGTTGTTTTGCTTTTCAAAAAACAGCGGAGCACTGACGACCTTATCGAGCAGGATATTGTGTAGGCCTTCTAGAATGGCGTTACTTGGTAGTATCTCGTTCTTTTCTATCAGTTTGCCTTCATTGTGGCGTATGACTTTCTCAAAAAAGGCAGCAACACGGCTGTTTTCAGTGTTGTACTCAAGTTTGAGTTGAATCTGTTTACCTGTCGAGCCAACACGAACAGCCTGATAGCTAACTTTGCTTAGCGGCAAAGACTTATCATAGAGCTGTAGCTCTTTAAAGTTGAGATGACACATCTCGTCAGCAATCAGATTGATGGACTCGTTGAGTATCACCCCGAGGCCATGTTTTGAGATGTCAGTTGTCACACCCGCGACGGTTTGCCCTGAATGATTGCTCAGGAAAATCGGAGAGCGAAGCTTATAACGTGGCTCACGGCGTCGAGTACAAGCATCGAAGTAGAGAGAGAGTACTCGGTTATCCGTTGCTCTAGATTGTCTGAACTTATTCAGCACCTTGGTATCGAGCAGTGGCTTTTCTGATAATAGGTAGTCTCTGGCAGATTGTGTGTCAGCCAGTTCCTGCAAAACGCCACAGTGTGTCAGCTCTTGAGCATCCAGGTTTAGCTCATTCGCATGACGAGCAAGTTCTTCTCGTTCTTCACTGTCTAGCTCAAACACATGAAGCTTAAATACCTTCCAACTCGCCCGACGAGCGCCGACATGCCAAAACAGTTTACGCTCTTCTCGATTGGCCTCTGGCACCATCATCGAGTAGAACAGGGATTTATCTTGGTGTTTGTGTTTAAACGAATAGAGAATATTGCTGGTGGACTTCACTCCTGTCTGAGCCATGAGAGACATGCGCTCTTTGCTAAACAGAGAGCTGAGTGCTTGTTGATTGCGCTCATCCTGCCAATATTGCCAGATGGATTTGTTGTTTTCTGTCATCAGGACGAGTTTCAGCTCATTTTTGCTGAAAAAGACGGGCAGGTTGCAGGTGTGCTTAAGAAAAGTATGTTCATAGCCACGCGTTCGCGCACGAATGATCTTATCTTGGTTATCATGGCGCACGCGCTGGCTGGTGTTCTTCAGCGCTTCTCGAATTAAGCGATCAGGAAGATCGCTAGGAGAAAGCTTGATCGTACGTAGATACTTTACGGCATCATTCTCATAACACTGGTCGATACCGACGACTCGATAGTCTAGATGATTATCGACATCTTCAATCTTTGAACCTTTTGCCAGTTCTAAAAAGTAGACGTCGATGACTTCACCGAGTTTGTAGTTGAACGCTGTCGGCACTTTAAATTTAGCGCCAGAGTCAGAGAGATCGACAGTCACAGCGTGAATCTGCTGCCCCTGCGAGAGTTTCATTTCAACTTGAGAAGCCACTTTGAGGCGATTCTCTTTTCTTTTCAAGTCAAAGCCCAAGTGTACGGACTCGACAGAAAACTGATACTCTTCGACGCCATTCGGGTTTGTCGTTGCGCGGTTCTTCTGAGTCATTACGCGGTAGTTATTGCGCGTGTTGACCATCGCTTCCCAAACGCCCTCAGTATAGCTTCCGTACTTCTTAATATTTTTGTGATAGGCGTTAAAGGCCACATCATCTAACCAGTGTTGAATACCATCAAGCGTAAACTCGCGACATTCACCTTGAACCCTCCCACGGAGATCGATTTTTTTTGTGCAAGGTGACATAAGACGATTCATTTCCATCTTAACCAATAGTTTAGCGGTCGGTGAGTGATCACCAACGACTTGGTCTAATACGGTCTCAAAGTCTGCCGCATGGTAGGCAGGGAGAAGGCGCTCAACGATGGAAAGGATTTCGGCTTGTTGCATGTTTTTGTTAGACTTCGGGCTTAATTAAAATTATCGACTGTATAACGTTAATCTTTAACGTTATTCCTTGTTGCATTTTAGAAGTAGCTATCACTCTCACTCAGTGTGTCTTGCGCTGTGACTTTAGATGAAAGTCATGGTGTTGATGCCGTCAGTGAGTTAAGTCTTTATTGACCAATCATGTGCGCTTAAAATAGCGGCTCGTTAGTATCTTTTATATTGTTCAAATTATCAAATAGGTAGTTATGGCTAAGGCAAAACGCGCATACGTATGTAATGACTGTGGCGCAGATTTCCCTCGTTGGCAGGGACAGTGTAATGCGTGTGGTTCGTGGAACACCATCTCAGAGGTACGCATGGCGGCCTCGCCGACCGTAGCGCGTAATGAACGACTTTCAGGTTACGCAGGCGCTGCTGATGCGCAGGTGCAAACTCTGGCAGAGATTGACTTACAAGAAGTCCCTCGCTTCTCAAGTGGCTTTAAAGAGCTTGATCGGGTGTTGGGTGGCGGCATCGTGCCGGGTGCAGCGATTTTGATCGGTGGCAGCCCTGGCGCGGGTAAGTCAACACTGTTGCTACAGACCATGTGCTTATTGGCTAGCCAGATGCCGACATTATATGTTACCGGTGAAGAATCTCTGCAGCAGGTCGCATTGCGTGCATCTCGTTTGGGTTTACCGAAAGATAATTTGAAAATGCTCTCCGAAACGAACGTCGATCGCATCTGCCAAATTGCGGAAAAAGAGCAGCCTCGATTGATGGTGATTGACTCGATTCAAGTGATGCATGTATCCGATGTGCAGTCTTCACCGGGCAGCGTAGCGCAAGTACGAGAAGCGGCAACGGCTTTGACCCGCTACGCAAAGCAAAATAACGTGGCAGTGTTCATTGTTGGTCACGTAACGAAAGATGGCACACTCGCGGGACCTAAAGTACTAGAGCACATTATTGACTGTTCGGTACTGCTTGATGGTGGTACCGATAGCCGTTTTAGAACTCTGCGTAGCCACAAGAACCGCTTTGGTGCTGTCAATGAGCTTGGTGTGTTTGCCATGACGGGGCAAGGGTTGCGTGAAGTGAGCAATCCTTCTGCTATATTCCTCTCGCGTGGCGAAGAGGAGACTTCGGGTAGCTCGGTCATGGTTGTGTGGGAAGGCACGCGCCCATTGCTGGTGGAGATCCAGGCGCTGGTTGATTACTCGCAACTGGCTAACCCACGACGCGTGGCAGTAGGCCTAGAGCAAAACCGACTTTCTCTATTACTCGCTGTACTGCATAAGCATGGTGGTCTACAAATGGCTGACCAAGACGTTTTCGTAAATGTGGTTGGCGGTGTGAAGGTAACAGAGACCAGTGCTGACCTTGCACTCGTCATGGCTTTACTCTCTAGTTTTAGAGATCGCCCTTTACCCAAAGATGTCGTGGTGTTTGGTGAAGTAGGGCTGGCTGGAGAGATCCGCCCAGTACCAAGTGGCCAAGAGCGATTAAACGAAGCATTTAAACATGGCTTCAAGCGTGCTATTGTGCCCGCAGCAAATATGCCGAAAGGTGGCATTGAAGGGATGCAAATACACGGAGTTAAGAAACTATCCGAAGCGATTAGCGCATTTGATGAGTTGTAACAGACAGCTCAGAACTTCCTGAAAGTAGCGCTAGGTGTCGGTAAAATTTGTACAAATACAAATTTTCACCTAGCTTTTACCTACCAGACCGAATAAAAGCACGGCCTTTCTTGGCTGTGTGACTTTTTTTTCACCCAACCGCTCGCAGGGCTATGAGTTTTAACCGAATGTGCTATACTCTGCGCGCACTTTATACCTTATTAACAGAGTAAGACAATGGCAGATTTATCGAAATACAGAAACATTGGTATTTTCGCGCACGTTGATGCGGGTAAAACAACTACCACTGAGCGTATCCTTAAGCTAACAGGTCAGATCCACAAAACTGGTGAGGTTCACGATGGTGAATCTACTACTGACTTCATGGAGCAGGAAGCTGAGCGTGGTATCACAATCCAGTCAGCTGCTGTAAGCTGTTTCTGGAACGGTCACCGTCTAAACGTTATCGATACTCCGGGACACGTTGACTTCACAGTAGAAGTTTACCGTTCTCTTAAAGTACTTGATGGCGGTATCGGTGTATTCTGTGGTTCTGGCGGTGTTGAGCCTCAGTCAGAAACTAACTGGCGTTACGCTAACGAATCAGAAGTATCTCGTATCATCTTCGTAAACAAGCTGGACCGTATGGGTGCAGACTTCTTTAACGTTGTTGATCAGGTGAAGAACGTACTAGCGGCTAACCCACTAGTAATGGTTCTTCCAATCGGTCGTGAAGATGACTTCGTTGGTGTTGTTGACCTACTAAGCCGTAAAGCTTACGTATGGGATGACTCTGGCCTTCCAGAAAACTACGAAGTTCAAGACGTTCCAGCTGACATGGTTGACGACGTAGAACAGTACCGTGAAGAGCTAATCGAGACTGCTGTAGAGCAAGACGATGACCTAATGGAAGCTTACATGGAAGGTGAAGAGCCTTCTATCGAAGACCTTAAGCGTTGTATCCGTAAAGGTACACGTGACCTAGCGTTCTTCCCAACATTCTGTGGTTCTGCGTTCAAGAACAAGGGTGTTCAGCTAGTACTAGACGCTGTTGTTGATTACCTACCAGCGCCAACTGAAGTTGATCCTCAGCCTCTAACTGACAAAGAAACTGGTGAGCCAACGGGTGAAGTTGCAACTGTTTCTGCAGAAGAGCCACTACGCGCACTAGCATTTAAGATCATGGACGACCGCTTCGGCGCACTAACGTTCATCCGTATCTACTCTGGTGTTATGAAGAAGGGTGACACTGTTCTTAACGCTGCAACAGGTAAAACTGAGCGTATCGGTCGTATGGTTGAGATGCAAGCAGATGAGCGTAACGAGCTGACTGAAGCACAAGCTGGTGACATCATCGCTGTAGTTGGTATGAAGAACGTTCAAACTGGTCACACTCTATGTGATCCTAAGCACGAGTGTACTCTAGAGCCAATGATCTTCCCTGAGCCAGTAATCTCAATTGCTGTATCTCCGAAGGACAAAGGTTCTACTGAGAAGATGGGTATCGCTATCGGTAAGATGGTTGCAGAAGATCCATCATTCCAGGTTGAGACTGATGAAGAGTCAGGCGAAACTATCCTGAAAGGTATGGGTGAACTTCACCTAGACATCAAGGTAGATATCCTTAAGCGTACTTACGGCGTTGAGCTAGAAGTAGGTGCTCCTCAGGTAGCTTACCGTGAAACTATCACTCAACCAGTTGAAGATAGCTACACGCACAAGAAGCAGTCTGGTGGTTCTGGTCAGTTCGCGAAAATCGACTACCGTATCAAACCAGGTGAGCCAAACTCTGGCTTCACGTTCTCTTCAACAGTTGTTGGTGGTAACGTACCTAAAGAATTCTGGCCTGCAGTTGAGAAAGGCTTCGAAGGCATGATGGACAACGGTGTTCTAGCTGGCTTCCCTACGCTAGACGTAGAAGTTGAGCTATTCGACGGTGGCTTCCACGCAGTTGACTCATCAGCAATCGCTTACGAAATCGCTGCTAAAGGCGCATTCCGTCAGTCTATGCCAAAAGCTGGCGCGCAACTTCTTGAGCCAATCATGAACGTTGACGTGTTCACTCCAGAAGACAACGTTGGTGACGTAATCGGTGACCTTAACCGTCGTCGTGGTATGATCAAAGACCAACAAGCTGGTACTACTGGTGTTCGTATTAAAGCTGACGTACCTCTATCAGAGATGTTCGGCTACATCGGTCACCTACGTACTATCACTTCTGGTCGTGGTCAGTTCTCTATGGAGTTCGGTCAATACTCAGCTTGTCCAGCAAACGTTGCTGAGCAAGTAATCGCAGAAGTTAAAGAGCGCAACGAGAAGAAGTAATTCTTTTTAAACGCTAGATAGCTTTATAAAAGCCCCGTCAGTGAAAGCTGATGGGGCTTTTTTCGTTGAGGACTGTATAACATAAGTACAGACGAAAAAATCCGCCTTTTAGTAGCGGATTCTCAAGGAGTTTACTGGTACAGCTTTAGAGGTTCTCTTCCCACTGTACTAGTGTGCCTTTCGGCCAATTCTGACCAATATCGTGGTATTTCTTCTCAAGAACATGACGTTTGATCTTCAGCGTTGGAGTGAGGATACCGTTCTCAATACTCCATGGGTCGTCAATCATAAGCACCCCTTTAATCTGCTCATGCGATTCAAGCTGTGCGTTCATCTTGGCGACGACTTTGTGGGTCGTGCGCTCATAGCGCGCTTTGTCGAAGTTAGGAAAATCATGTGGAACGACTAACAGCACAGGTGAAGGCAGACCAGAGCCAATCAAACACATCATCTCTACACGACTGTATTCAAAAAGCTTCTTCTCAATGGGCACTGGGGCCACAAATTTACCTTTGGCCGTTTTAAAGGTGTCTTTCTTACGGCCTTGAATAGTGAGGTAGCCTTCACTGTCAATTGAGCCAATATCACCAGTGTGTAACCAGCCATCGTTGTTAAATGACTCTTGCGTGGCGATATCATTCTTGTAATAGCCTGAGAACAGACCTTTACCACGAACCAAAATCTCTTCGTCTTCAGCGATTTTCATCTCGATACCAGGGCCTGCTTTGCCCACTGAGCCGATCTTATCCGCCCTAAATGGGTAATTGAGGGTGCTGTAGGCAAAGGACTCCGTCATCCCCCAAGCTTCAGTAATGTTGAGGCCGACACTGTGATACCAATCGAGCAGAGCTGGAGAGACGGGAGCTGAACCACACCCCAGCACGCGAGCTTGGTCTAAACCCAAACCATCGGCGAGCTTCTTCTTAATTAGGCTATTAATAAAAGGGATTTTCAGCAGAATATTGAGTTTCTTCTGCGGCAGTTTGTCTTGAATACGTTGCTGGAACAGTGTCCACAGTCGTGGCACCGAAATGAATAAAGTAGGGCGGTGCATCTTTACATCTTCAATAAAGGTATCGAGTGATTCTGGGAAGGCAGTGCATACGCCGCCCGCAATCGAAGAGCCAAAGATATAAACGCGTTCAGTAATGTGCGCCAGAGGCAAGTAAGAAAAGAGTCTATCGCCGTCTTGAATACCAATCAGAGATTTAAGTTGTTCAACTGACCAACTGAACGCGCCATAAGTCAGCATCGCGCCTTTGGGCAGACCAGACGTGCCAGAGGTATACACTAGAGACATGACTTTATCATCGTAATGTTCAGGACGACTCGCGGTCGGCTCGTTCTGCTCAATCAGTGTTGAAAAGAGGTGCTGACATTTCGGAGCGGTATCATAAGGAAGAGCGATAGATACGACGTCAGGGTTAGCATCAATCACCTCTTGAGTCTCCGCGGGATCATCAAGTTTACCCGCAAGCAGAATCTTACTTTCGCTATGGGTGATACAGTACTCTATCGTATCGGCTGCCGCGGTTGGGAAGATAGGCACACTGACAAAATCACCGAGGCTCATAGCAAGATCGCAAATAAACCATTCAGCACAGTTTTTAGAAATCAGGGCAATACGATCACCAGGTTTGGCACCTAAATTTTGCAGGGCACTGGCTAGCCTCAACGCTTTGTCTGCGACTTCTGCAAACGTGAACTCGACAAACTGACGATTGATGATCTGTTTTAAGTAAACTTCATTAGGTTTTTCTTCAGCCCACTTAAGGATCAATTCGTTCGGTGGGGGAAGAGTGCAAGATTGTTGGGCTGCTAAGTTCGGCTGACTCATTGTTGTGCTCCACGTTATGCGCATTCAGTTATAGTTATATGTTAAATTCTTGTTAACATTAGCACAGGCAAGCACAAAGTAAAAAGCCAACTGTGTGATTATCTTCAATATTGTTGACGATAACCTGCAGGAGTTAGCCCTGTTTTCTTCTTAAAAATTCGCGAGAAGTACGAGACATCTTTGTAACCGCATTGATACGCCACGACTGCAACCTTGGTTTGTTTATCTTCCACCAGCATCTGTTTGGCCAGTGATATCCGTTTTGAGATCACGTAGTCACGAAAGCTGATCCCCATCGTTTTCCTAAAAACTTTTGAAAAATAGGTGACAGAATAATGGCATTGCTCTGCAAATGCTTCCTCTCGCAGCTGGCTTGGCAGGTTGGAGTTAATGTAACTTACTACTTGATCAATATCTGGGTTATTAGATGCTTTTAACGTAGGCGTTGAGTCAATAACTCCAGAGGTAGGATATTTAGAGTAATCCAAACGTATTTTTAAATTCAGTGATGTTACCCAGTTCTCGATGTCCTCACATTCTGTAGATATAGAAGAGTAAATGTAGCGACCAGTCGAAATTGATTGGTGGTTAACTTCTCCAGAATAAATGACAATAGCTTTCTTATTTAAATTTTTACATATCCTGGTCAACGACTTAAATAGGTTGATGTCGTCATGGCTTTTGATAAAGAAAAAACAAAGAGGAATATCAGGTTCACTGATTATCGATATATCGTTGCCGCATTCGATAATCTCAAAGTAGTTGGTGATCTCATTGTACATTGGCTTTGCGAGTTCCCGAGGAGTAGAACCAAACCAATAGGCCTTGTGAAGTAGTTTCATAACATCCCTAAAAACAACAAATAAAACAAAATCGAAAAGCATACAAAGCTTAGGAGAGTGGCTTGCCACTGTAAACTAATTGACGATATTTGTCGGTTGAATCCTGTCTTTGTCTAGCCATTAAGAGGTAAATATCCATCGTGTTGGTATTCAACCTGATGAAAAACAAACTGTCTCAAAAATTAGAGAGAAGTTTTACGTTTTTTCAGCCATTTGGTTCATATTTTTAGTGTTTTTCTAATAATATTATTAACTATTAGTGAGTTACTCGTCTTGTATGACCATCTTATTAGTTAGAAGCATCCATCTGTTGCATATTGTAAAAGGCGTATAAGTTATTGATTTAGAGTATTGATTCTTTTTTGTGTGGCAAAAAAGTACCAATGATAATCAAGAAAGTCCTAACCCCTAAGTTTATTCAGTCCTAAATTTTGAATTAGTTAAGGCGCAGCAAGTCAGATAGGAACGCTGCAAGTTCAATGAAGGAGAGAAAGTCATGAAACAGTTAACTAAAAACATCAAAGCGTTTATGCAAGATGAAGAGGGGCTCACGGTTGTTGAATATGTCGTGGGGGCTGCGCTCTTAGTTATTGCACTTGGCGTAATGTTCCAAAATTGGGGCACAATTCTACAAGGTGAGCTTGCAGACATATTCACTTAAAAATCTGCTGCACCTAGAATAAAGTTCGCTTCTATCAGTAGCATGATAACCCTCTTTAATTCTGAATATCCATCAGATTAGGAGGGTTTTAATTCACTAGAACAAGGAAACGCTCAATAAAGCAGATAGTAATACCAGTGTTATAAGGATTTTTGCTATCCAAATTATGTCAGGCGTTATTTAGTTGGTGAAAAAATGATACTCACCATTTTGATATGGACGAATCTCGTAGTAATAGCAACATACGATGCGAGAGAACATCGAATCCCAAACATATTGGTCTTGACTCTTGTCGTTATAGCTTTGCTCAACAATTGGAGCTTATTTCGGAGCTCTACTGAACTGACACTAAGTATTTTAGCAGGATGCACTCTTTTCTTGTTGAGTTTTTTTCTGTTTGTTCTGCGAGCGATGGCGCCTGGTGATGTAAAACTATTGGGTGCGGTTGGTTGCTTGCTAGGTTGGCCAAATTTAGGTAACGGAGTGCTTTGGATATGTGTTGCCACCGTTTTGGTCGGTTCATTTTATGCCGCTTATCAAAGCGCCATAGTGTCCTCTGGACGCAAAAGCACAGCTACCTATATAGACATTCCAATACTATTGAATCCGAAAGCTATCTCTATAGCACATAACGTACTGGCGAAGCCCAGTCCATTTGAAAAGAAGATGGTAATGCCTTTTGCTCCAATAGTTGTTATTGGGTTGTCCATGTATAGCTACTTTAGTTAGAGAGGGGAACATGGCGCAAGTGATGACTGAAATTAATTTTGACTCGAAACAGATGCCTCAAATTAAAGCACCACGAGTGCCGACGACGTTTGAGGAGATAGAGGTTCCGAGAGTTGTGCTCGACAATTTAATGCTCAAGCAACTCGCCGCGTACCCAAAATCTGACGTTCTGGAACTGACCAAGTTAATAGGGCTTAACAGCCATATTGTTGAAGAAATATTGGCAGGTTTAAAGCGTAAGTCTCTAATCGAGGTGTTCCAAGCCGATGGACCGTCACCGATGCAAAAAGGGCTTGGGCATATAAGGTTTGGATTGTCCGAAGCTGGTAGTTTGGAGGCGGATGAAGCTTTTTCGAAAGACGCATACCTCGGCCCTGCCCCCGTTTCAGCCGAACAGTATAATAAAGTCGTAGTATCACAGGATGTTAGACTCAATTTAATATCTCGCGATGATATAACGAAAGCACTATGTGATGTGTCGGGGAGCGAACGTCTCATCGATTTGCTAGGTCCCGCCGTCAATTCAGGCCGCGCACTTTTGCTGTATGGCGAAGCTGGTACAGGTAAGACTTATGTCGCAACACGTATTCTAGATTCTCTCAACTCTTCGGTGTTTGTTCCTTATGCAGTCTACACTGCCGGTAACATAGTGAAGGTGCTTTCGCATCAACACCATAAAATTTTGGATGATGGGGCGTCCTCAGGGAGTTTGATATTTGAAGAGCAGTTCGATCGTCGTTGGGCACTATGTCACAGACCAAATATCCAAGTTGGAGGTGAGCTAACAATGGATATGCTGGAAGTTAACCACTGTGACCACAGTAGAGTGTGGATGGCACCACTACAAATGATGGCAAACAATGGCGTATTAATTATCGATGACCTTGGGCGACAGGCTGTATCGGTCGATAGGCTACTGAATCGATGGATTGTTCCAATGGAGCATCGTTTTGATCAGTTTGTTTTACCTAATGGCCAACAAATGTCTATCCCTTTTATTTTGACGTTGGCGTTTTCAACCAACCTGGCCCCGGAAGATATTGGTGATCCCGCTTTCTTAAGGCGATTAGGTTATAAGATTGAATTCGGCCCTCTCACAGAAGCAGATTACTTGGAACTATGGTCAATGGTTTGCAGTGACAAGGGTTTGGATTTACCTGAAGACACCCTAGAACACCTTTTAGCACTCCACAAGCAGCGCGGAGTTAGTTACTACCCTTGCGTGCCTAAAGACTTAGCAGGAATTAGTAACGATATAGTGGCATTTGAGCAGTCAGAGAACATTGTAACACCAACAGTTTTGAGTCGAGCGTGGGAAGTGTACTTTACTGCTGGAAGTAAAGGAGGAAGCACCAAATGAGTAAGGGTCAGATAGTTTTATTGTTTTTACTATCCGTGGTTTTGGGTCTTGCAGCTGTTTTTTTTGCTAAGAAATGGATGGATGGACAAGTACAACCACAAGTAGAGGTCGAGGTTGTCGAGCGCGAGCCAGTGGTTGTAGCGGCACAAGAAATTCAGCCTGGCACAATACTAACCAATCAGCACTTGACGATAAAATTGCTGGAAAAAGATTGGCGTAGTGAAGACCAATACATATCTGAGGAGGACCTGGTCGGGCAGATAGCAGACACTCTGATATTGGCCAATGAAATCATTACTAAGCCTCGAATTGCTCTTCCGGGCGAGGGTTCAACACTAGCTGCATTGATACCAGACAATAAGCGAGCAGTTACCATTCGTGTAAACGACGTTATTGGTGTCGCCGGATTTCTATTACCAGGTAATAAAGTGGATGTGTTGAATACGGTTAAATTAGGAAGAAACTCTGCTAATACATCGACGATTTTAAGAGACATCCGAGTGTTGGCTGTAGATCAGACCGCAAAAACGGATGATAACAAGCCGGTTATCGTTCGAGCAGTTACTTTGGAGGTGAGTCCTACAGAGGCGGAGAAGTTGATGACGGCACAGAGTAAGGGGGATATTCAATTAGCGCTAAGAAATCCTCATGACGACTACAAGCCCGTTGCGAAAAAGCGTTATGTAGCACCAAGTGTGACGATAATAAAAGGAACGGAATCCTCGAAAATTCGAGTGAGCAATTGAGGTGATTCATGAAGCATATAAAGATAATAATATTTTCGATTATTCTAATGTTCAGCACTACTGGAATAGCAGCCACTCAAACAGGTCAGGTAGTGACAGTACCTCATCACAAATCGACACAGTTAACACTGTCCGGGAAAGCAAAGCGAGTATCGTTAGGCGACCCGGATGTTTTAGACATAGTGATGCTGAAGTCAAACGAAGTCTTCTTGATTGGTAAAAAACTCGGTTCCACTAACTTAATGGCGTGGGATAGTCGTGGCAGATTGCTGGAGTCGATTAATGTTCAAGTCACTCATGACCTTAATAGTTTGAAAGGGAAGTTGTTTGAATTCTTACCCAATGAGCCAATTGAAGTACACAGTGCCCAAAATCGTCTAATCCTTAGTGGACAGGTGAGTAACCAAGCTGCAATGAGTATGGCTCTCAGAATTGCGGAAACTTACGCTTCAGGTAACCCGGTAGACAAAGAGACAGAGTCGCTTAGTGCCCAAGCTGATCAGACAGGTGTCATTAACTTAATGACGATCGGTGGAGCACAGCAAGTAATGTTAGAAGTTACTGTTGCTGAGGTGCAGAGAAGTTTGGTGCGTCGCTTTGATGCTGATTTTAATTTCTTCCAAGACAACGGCAGTTTCTCTTTTGGTGCAACTTCTGCTGGTGGTGCTCTTTTAGGTGGCTTGGGTCCGATTTTCAATGCTCCTGCGGTAGAGAGTACTGGCTTGCTCGGGTCGTTTATTGATGATAATACGCTGTTCACGTTCGCATTGGATATTGCAAAGCAAAATGGCACAGCAAAGGTCTTAGCAGAGCCAAATTTAACGGCTTTAAGTGGTTCTAAGGCAGAGTTTCTTGCGGGGGGTGAGTTTCCGATTCCGGTGCCGGACGATGATGGGATCACTATTGAGTACAAAGAATATGGTGTTGGCTTGAAGTTTATTCCGACCATATTGAGTGATAAAAAGATCAACTTAAATCTGGCAGTAGATGTTAGTGAAATTGCAAACTCAAGCTCATTAACGCTTGAGCCAGGCGCGACAAACAGCGTTTATGTCATTCCCCCCATTACACGCCGAAGCGCGAGTTCTACACTAGAGCTAGCAGACGGGCAGACCATAGGTATAGCAGGGTTACTTAGCGAGAACGTTCGAGATGTAATAGAAGAGGTACCAGGCTTTAGTGATATCCCTGTACTTGGGCAGATGTTCAACAGCCAGGAATATATCTCAGGTGAGACTGAATTGGTCATTTTGGTCACTCCACGTCTTGCACAACCGATAGATCGTAACCGAGTCACTTTGCCGACAGATGCGTTTGTTGAGCCTAATGATTTTGAATACTACTTACTGGGTAGAGGCGCAGCCATAGACAACGAGGCAGCACGTGATAACCCCCCCAGAACGTCCTCATCTACTTCGATAATTGAAAACTCGAAGGGCGGCACCGAGGGATCTTTTGGTCACAGTTTATAGGGTAAAATCTGATGAAAGTACTAAAATTAAACTTAGTCACTTTGATGACTCTAGTCGGAATGGTTGGGTGTGCAAACTACGAACCGCTGGGTGAACACGTTGCAAAATTGCGAGCAGAACAGACATATAATCAGAATGCAAGCTATGAAAACTTGGGTGTAGTGCCTACGGGGAGTGGTGAAAGAATGGAAGGTGCTTATCAAGCCTACACTGGTAAAAACAGTGATGACTTACAAGGCACAGATAGTCAATTTATAGAAGGGTTTTCAACAGAGTAATCCTTAAGGACAGATTATGAGTAATCGTCTTTGTTCACACCCCAGCAAACAGAAAGGCCTTGTTGCGGTCATGGTTACCATGGCCATGATTGGTGTATTAGGCGTTGTAGCACTAGCAGTCGACGTCAACCACGCGCTGTTAAACAAAACGAGGTTGCAAAATGGTGTTGATGCAGCAGCACTTGCGGGTGCGGTTGTTTTAGATAGTGGAGGGTCGCCTGCTCAGGCTACGACGGCCATCAATGAGACACTGACTAACGTAACAAATGCTTCTGGAAACGATGAAATGACCTTTTCTAGTGGAACGCTGATCATTCAATATTCTAATGATCCGAGGGTATTTCCCGATTCGGATTACACGGTCTCTGATGACAGTTACGTTCGAGTTTCTGTTAGTAGCTTCCCTCTAGAAGATTTCTTCGCTGGTATTTTTGGCATAGCAAAAGATATAGACGCGAGTGCAGTCGCTGGCCCAAGCCCCGGTATAGAAATATTGCAAAACGTTGTCCCAATAGCAGTGTGCTCTGGTGGTGAAGGGTTAGGTGCAACTGGGTACCTCCAAGACAAGATATATGCACTCAAAATGGCGAGCCAGCAGCAATCGGAAATGGGGCCGGGTAACTTCCAGCTTTTGGATTTTGGTTCTGGTGCGGCGACTATTAGAGATGCACTCGCTGGTGGGTACGAGGGTGAGATAGATATATCTGAGGACGTCACCACCAAACCCGGCGGCTCAGTCGGACCAGTAGGTCAGGGGCTAAACACTCGTTTCAATGTCTACGAGGGCGGGGGGGTAAATTCTTCAGATTACCCGCCAGACATATACACTAAAGAGCCGGTAACCAAAGCGACGTTAGATAGTGCTGGTGAGGTTGTTTACGAGGATACAACTGGAGCTGACGGTAACCCATGGATGTATAGCGACTACCTCAGCGAGTTGGGTTGTAATACAGATAACACAGGGGCCTGTACATGCACGGCTGGCTCAGCCAATTGTACAGTGGACCAAGGCGGGCAACCGGACAGACGCATTTTGCCAGTACCTATTGTTAATTGTGATAGTGCTGATGGTGGTACTTCGACATATAGCATAGAAGCTATTGGATGTTTCTTTATGCTCCAGCAGGCTCCTACCAGTAATTCTGGTAAAGAACCTGTATTCGGTGAGTTTATTGAGGATTGCACTGTTACAGGGGGCACGCCAGGTGATAACTCAAGCGATGAGGGACCATACAGAATAGTCCTTTATGAAGATCCATACAGTGAGGATTCGTAGTATGTGTGTGGAAAAGCAAAATTTGAGGCAGCAAAAAGGGCTTGCGGCCGTGGAGTTCATTGTGACCATTCCAGTGTTGTTGCTCATTGTTGTTGGTATGGTCGAGGTTGGAAATGCGCTGGTTAAGTACAACACCCTTAATAAAATGGTGCAAAGCGGTGTTCGTTACGCAACCTCAGATATTCAAGGTACGTCCAGCTATGATCAGATCGCTGATACCACAGCGATAAAAAATATGGTTGTCTACGGCGAAAGTTCTAGCGGCGGTAGTTCTCTACTCGAAGGTGTGGGGGTAGATGATGTGACGGTCACACACTCAAGTGGCTATGTGACGATCACCTTAGCCAGCTCTTATACCCCAGTACTACTCGGGCTCCCTGACAGTTCTCTATACAGCGTGCCACTGAACGCGTCTGCGGTTATGAGGACAGCACCATGAGAGCGGGCTTCAAAAAACAAAGCGGTTTAACCATTGTCGAACTAACATTAGTTGCGACGGCGTTACTAGTGACTTTGATAGCAGTTATAGAAGTCGGTAGGTACGTGTATTCACTTCAACTAATCAATGATATGACGCGTGTGTCGGCTCGATTGGGGGTTGTGTGCCAGGTGGACGATAGAAATGATATACCTGATCTTGTCGTCCCGTCTTACGCACCGGATGGTTTTACGGCAGACAATCTTGTTATTGACTATCTTGATAGTGATGGGGCAGTTGTCGATCTCAGTGGCGCTAATGCCTTCAACTCTATTCGTTTTGTAAGAGCACGAGTGGTCGATTTTACTTACCAGTTCACAGGTATTTTAGGAGTATTTGCAGCATTAGGAGTCATCAACGTTCCAGAGTTTGAATCCATAAGGCCAAGAGAAAACCTGGGCTACATCAGGAAGATTGACGAAAATTCAAATTCGACCCAAGACATAGTAACGGATTGCTAGGAGATAGGTATGGGAGAGGCAGTGAAGATAACGCGAGAACAGGAAGAACGCCCAAGGTTGCGGACAAACTTGGTTGTTTGGGTCTTCTATATGTCGGAGACGTTTGTCGAACACATAACTGAAGAGATGAAGCGTTGTGACAATCTGCATTTTGAAACAGTACCACTTATGAAAGTGACGCTTTTAGAGTTATCTAAGTTAACACCTCCCGATGTCATTTTTGTTGAAACAGGATTAAATTGGGCGCAAAAAATAGTTGAGTTACAAAATCTGGACAAGCCAATCGTTCCTGAAGGTAATGAAGCTTCGCTAATTGTGTTTGGTGATGAAGATGACAACAGTGCGTTGAGAATAGCTTTAAAGCTTGGAGCAAGCGACTTTATATCGAGTTCATCACCGTTGATGGGTTTTTACCCAATTTTGAAGGGTGTTGCAGAAGACAAAATTTCACGCAGAAACATGGGGGAGTTTATTGTCTTTATCAACAGCAAAGGTGGAAGTGGGGCGTCTACGCTTGCTCTCAACTCAGCTTTAGAAATAGCAACTCACCACCCTGACCAAGTGTTGTTGCTGGACTTGGATCTTCAGTTTGGTGTTATTGAGGACTACTTGAACATTACATCAAGCTACAGTCTTGCCGACGCGATAGCTCAAGTAGGCGACATTGATGAGAGTTCTCTCGGAGGTCTGGTTACTAAGCACGATTCGGGTCTGCATGTATTGGCTTTCAACCACGACAACCCTCACGATAACTACGAAAAGGCACACCAAATCAAGAAGCTATTACCAGTTCTAAGGGAGTACTACCTTTACGTTATTGTGGACTTGTCTAGGGGAATGGATCGTCTTTTTGCTAGTGTTATCGCACCGGCCACAAAGAGCTATATTGTCGCTCAACAAAACCTAGTCTCGATAAAAAGTGCCAGTCGCATTGTAAAGCAACTCTCATATGACTTCGGAATAAGTAAAGATCAAGTCGAGATAGTAGTAAATAGGTATGAGAAAAAAGGCACGATTGGCGTAAAGGATATGGAAGAGACAATTAATGGTGTAAAGCTTCACCTTATCCCCAACGATTTTAAAGTGGCGATTGAAAGCGCGAACTTGGGTAAATCCTTGTTTGATGTGAAGAACAATAGTGCAGTCAGCAAGGGCGTGAAAGAATTTGCTCACACAATGATGCCAGAGCAAAACATTAAGAAAAGTTGGATCAAGCGTTTATTTTCCTGATCCATTATTTGAGGGGTGATTATGTTTTTTAAAAGAAAAAATATAAACCCTGAGTTACAGGAAAAAATAGCTACTGCAGAGAGACACGCAGGAAAGTCACAGGATGATGCTAGTTTTGAAGTTGGTCAAGATTTACAACCCGTACCTGCTCAGGATATAGGCGAGAAGGAAGCTGAGGCGAAAGAGCAAGCAGTTCAAAAAGCCTTAAGACAGCTTAGACAGGAACAAGAAGTAAAGCATTTTTACCATCAAAGGTTGTTAGAAACGCTGGATCTAGGTTTATTGGCGAGTTTAGAGACCGATAAAGCGAAAAAAGATCTTCACGAAGCTATCTTACAATTGATGACAGCGGATCAGTCTCATGTCCTGAGTGCTGAGGGAAGAAAGCGAGTAATTCAACAAATTGAGGACGAAGTGTTTGGGTTAGGCCCGCTTGAGCCTCTTCTACACGATTCTACGGTATCAGACATTCTGGTTAATGGCCCAAAAAATGTCTATGTTGAACGACACGGGAAATTGGAGAGAACGCTTTATACATTCTTAGATGACCGGCATTTGAGAAACATTATCGACCGAATTGTAAGTCAAGTAGGACGTCGGATTGATGAGGCTTCTCCAATGGTTGATGCTCGCTTGATGGATGGCTCGCGTGTTAACGCCATCATTCCACCTTTAGCACTCGATGGACCATCTTTATCCATACGTCGTTTCGCTGTTGATAAGCTTACGATGGACAATTTGTTAAGCTTTAACTCACTCTCTGAACATATGGCACGATTCCTTGAGGCTGCGGTTCAGGGGGAGCTTAATATTCTTATATCAGGTGGTACTGGTTCAGGTAAGACCACCACACTCAATATATTTTCAGGCTTTATTCCAGAAGAAGATCGTATTGTAACAATAGAAGACTCTGCCGAATTGCAACTTCAACAACCTCATGTTGTTCGTTTAGAAACACGACCAGCGAACTTAGAGGGAAAGGGAGAGATAACTCAGAGAGACTTAGTTAAGAACTGTCTCCGTATGCGACCGGATAGAATTATACTTGGTGAGGTTCGTGGAGCAGAGGCTGTGGACATGCTAGCTGCGATGAACACGGGTCATGATGGATCGCTTGCCACGATTCACGCTAATACCCCAAGGGATGCGTTGAGTCGGGTGGAAAATATGTTTGCCATGGCTGGTTGGAATATGTCAACCAAGAATTTACGTGCTCAAATCGCATCAGCGATCCACCTTGTGGTTCAAATGGACCGTCAAGAGGATGGCAAGCGAAGAATGGTTAGTATCTCTGAGATTAATGGTATGGAAGGCGAGATAATAACCATGTCAGAGATTTTTAAGTTTCATCGACAAGGCGTTGATGAAAAAGGAAATGTTTTGGGATATTACACTTCAACCTCGATAGTTCCCGACTGCCACGACCAGCTAGTAAAACGTGGACTGGATGTACCCTTTGAGCTTTTCAATGAAACTAAAGGTTAAGGATAATCAAAATGCAATCAGACCCTAGCTTTTTCTTCTTCCTTTTATTTTTAGCGGTAGTTTTTATTTCGCAGGCGTTGATTCTACCTGCAGCAGGTAATAAAGCTAAGCATAAAGAGCTAACCAAGCGTTTAAAAAACTCTCAGTCTAATATTGATGAGGAAACCCAGTCTTTAATTCGTGAAGAGTATTTAAAGGGTTTAACCCCTCTTGACCGTAAATTAATTACCTTCAAAATTTTCTCTTCTCTGAAGCGATCAATAGAGTTAGCTGGATACCCTTGGAGCCTTTCGATGGTACTAGGGTATGGGTTATTAATGTCATTGACGTTAGTTGGTTTGAGTATTTGGTTAGCACAGCCTTTATATGTCTCGATAGCAGCATTTGTGGTTGTTTGGGTTGCTATTCATTTTTTCTTCCAATTTAAAATAAGTCAACGACTATCAGCTTTTGAGGAACAACTCCCTGAAGCTCTGGATATTATGAGACGGATGCTTCAAGCAGGGCAACCAATAAGTCAGGCTTTTGGCGAAGTTGGGAAAGAGATGCCTGCACCGTTAGGACCAGAATTCACGAATGCATTTAACTTGTTAAATTATGGCTGCGATATGCGACTGGCCATAATGCAAATGGCTGAAAGAACCCCAACGGTTTCAATGCTCGCTTTCTCGAGTGCTGTTTTACTGCAAAAAGAGACAGGTGGTAACTTGTCCGAGAATTTGGAAAAAGTGTCTAAAGTTTTGCGCTCGCGCTTCAAGCTAGCTAGAAAAATAAAAACAATATCAGCAGAGAGTCGTCTTTCTGCTTGGATACTAGTTTTATCACCTTTTATCCTTTTTTTAGCCCTATCGGTGATCAACCCAGGATATGTGAATACCTTAATAGAAGATCCAAGAGGTATGGGATTGATATCATTCGGTATTGTAAGCCTGGCTATAGGCTCGGTATGGATACGCAACATAGTCAATTTTGAGGTGTAGTATGGAGTTTATTGCGCAGATGATTGAGCAGTATGTTGGAGATGAACAAACAATATTTTTAGGGCTCGTATTAGTGTGTACGATTTTGATTGTGTTAACAGTGTCTTTTTTGCTGTTAGGTACACGTAGTCCGATACAGGATAAGTTGGATAGCATAAAAGAGGATAATAGTGTCGGTTCAACGTCCTCCGACAAATCCAATAGATTAAGTAACACCTTGGAATCGTTAGCGCCTATTATGGCACCTAGTAGTGGCAAGGAGCGTGAGACAGTAAGACATAAGCTAATGCACGCTGGTTATCACGACGCTAATGCACTAAATGTTTTCTTTGCTATAAAGGGGGTGTCATTCATTATCGGTGCGGCGATTGGCGCACTTCTCTACTTTTTTATGCCGGATTTGGATAATCTACTTTTGTGGATTGTAGCCAGTGTGGCAGTTGGTTTATTTCTGCCTAACATCGGTTTGAGCCGCTTAGTGAGTAAGCGTCAGTCAAAAATTCGCGCAGGGATACCAGACGCTTTAGATTTGTTAGTAGTCTGTACGGAATCAGGGTTAGGTTTCAATGCTGCCCTAAGACGGGTGGCGGATGAACTTGTTATATCTCATCCAGATTTAGCCGATGAACTCGATACGGTGTGTAACAAAATCAAAGCAGGTGTAGAAATGTCTGACGCTTTCCAAGAGCTTGTGGATAGAACAGGTTTACAAGAGATTGCAGGCCTAGCTTCAATGCTCGCACATGCCTCAAGGATTGGTGGTAGTTTAGCTCAAACACTCCGCGAATATACAGAAGACTATAGAGATAGAAGAAATCAAGAGGTTGAGGAGATAGCGGCAAAAATTCCAACAAAAATGATATTTCCATTGCTTTTGTTTATTTGGCCATGCTTTTTCATAGTTGCAATTGGGCCGGCTCTTCTTTCTCTTTCCGCCACACTTGGCAATTAAGGATGATAAGTATATGAATAAAAAAATAATAGCACTATTGACGATACTTGTTTTGGTATCAGGATGTGCAGCTACTGAGGAAGCGCCAGCCTTAGATACGTCATTATATGATGGTAAGCCAGTGGACTCTCTGTCCAACGATACCCCACCTCAAAATGAAGTAGAAGCCATCAAACGGGGTGACGCGGCTTTAAGTTCGGGAAATTATGATTTGGCATTATATGAGTATATTCGCTCTCTAGCATTTGAAGATGCGGTAATGAAGGATAAGTCTCTTTACAATATAGGGAGAATACATCATGCGAGGGGAAATACACCGTTAGCTGAAAAAGCGTACTTAATGGCAGTGGAAGAAAACCCGAATAACGAACAAGTTCTAGAACAGTTAGGAGTCTTGTATACGAAATCTGGTGATGTAGCGCAAGGGGAGGCCTATTTTTATCGAGCAATTAATGCTGATCAGGTTCGACTTGGTAAGAATATATCCTTGAAACCGCAAGATGAAAATATCGATGTGCAGATACGCGGTTTAACAGTGGATTATAAATCGCCAATAATGGCCTATACAGGTTTGGGGGTCATTTATGATGTTGATAAAAAACATGAATTGGCTCAAGCTTTCTATCAAAAGGCTCTTCAAGTTAACCCTGCGTCCTTAAAAACGCTGATCAATACGGGCTACTCCTTTTATATGTCGGGTGACTATGCAACGGCAAGACGCTACACAATGTCTGCGTTAGAAAAAGACCCTAACAATGAAAAGGCCTTAAACAATCTTGCTTTAGTATATTTAGGCCGAGGAGAGGTTAAGCGAGCATTGAATGTTTTTCAGCAACAGATGGACGCTCCTGAAGCATTAAATAATGTGGGCTACTTTTTGATGCTACAGGGCAAGCCGGAGGAGGCTATTCCTTACTTGGAGCAAGCGATTGATAAAAAACCAACCTATTACTCTGTTGCAAATGAAAATCTACAAAGGGCCCTCGAAATGGTGAGAGAGTCGAAGATAGTTGTTGCACAAACCGGTGAATAAGGTTGTACTCCGAGCAAGGTTGCTCGGAGTACGAATTCAGATTGTTCAAACTGTGCTTATGGCCAATCCAAATGAAATGAAAAGAGCGACCATTGCGACTATTGGGGTTTTACGTAACTTAATAAGGTAGACGCCAATGATGACCGCGGCAAAATCAGTACTAGTCAACACGGCACTTGAAAATACAGGTTGGTACAATGCTGACAGTAGAAGCCCCACTACAGCGGCGTTAACGCCTTGTATAGCGCCTGCTACTTCTGGCATACCAGCGAGTGCAGACCAATGTTTAAGTACGCCTACCAAGAGTAAAAAGCCGGGTAAAAAGATAGCAAGCGTAGCTATCAACGCCCCAAGCAAAGGAGATTGTGGCAATAGTTCATAGCCAAGGTAGGTGGCGAATGTGAACATGGGGCCAGGTACTGCTTGTGCAGCCGCGTAACCAGTCAAGAATGTATCAGGGCTAAGCTGGTTACCTACAAGGTTCTGTAATAATGGTAGGACAACATGACCACCACCAAACACTAGACTACCTGCCTGGAAAAAATTATTGAAGATCTCAAGTTCTTGGCTCATGGGAGCTAATATCGGCACAAGAGCAAAGAGAGCAAAAAATATACCTAGTGAACTCCAGTTTGCCCGAAACTTACTTTGCGTGTCACGACTGCTTGCTGGCAAAAATCTCATACCGACGAAAGCTGCTACCAAAAGTAAGATGATTTGGGTAGTAATACTTGGAAAGAGTAAAAGAGTGACGGATGTAAAAACAAACAGGTTTAACCCAACCCTTTCTTTACAAAAATTGTTGAACATTCCCCAAGTGGCATCCACAACCACGACAACAGCAAGCAGCTTTAGGCCGTGAATAACAGAGCTAAACCAAGTTAGATTAGTCAACTCTGAACTAAGTGTCGCTAGGGTAAGCATGATCAGTATCGAAGGCATGGTAAAGCCAATGAATGCCAGTATGCCGCCGGCTAACCCGTTTTTTTTGTAGCCTATTGCGAAGCCAACTTGGCTAGAGCCTGGTCCAGGAATGAACTGACTTAATGCTACAAGTTGAGCGTACTCATCATCATTTAACCATTTGAGCTTTTCTACAAATGTTTTTCGAAAATAGCCTATATGAGCTGCTGGACCACCAAAACTAACCCAACCTAGAAAAAAAAAGGTTTTAAACAGGGAAAACATCTCTTAAATCTCTCCATAAAATTCTGCGCTTAGGTTAATGAATGAGGTAAAATTAATCAAATTGATATAAATAATATTAACTATGAATTCAACGGGATTTGGTTGTGAGTCAATTTAGTTGGAAAGGTGTAGACCTAAACTTGCTGGTATCGTTTCAAGCTATCTACAGGCATAAAAGTGTTAGCTTGGCCGCTGAGAACTGCTATGTAAGTCAGTCTGCAATGAGTCACTCGTTACAAAGAATGCGTAATTTATTTGATGATCCTCTGTTCGATAGGGTTGGAAGTAAGATGGAGCCAACCACAAGGGCTGTGGAGTTGGCACCAGTTGTAGAAAAGTTACTTACAATGGTACAAAGCGAGTTATTACCCCAAAGAGATTTCGAGTCGGGTTTATTTACTGGGGTTTGTCGCATCGGTTTGACAGATTATGCAGAGCAGTTGTTCGCACCATTACTTTTTGATGCCATAAAAGAGCAAGCTCCGAATTGCCAAATTAGCTTTTTTAATGTGAATCGAAGTAACTACATTGAAATGATAGAAACCAGCGATTTAGATATTGTAATCGGGAGTATCAATGTCAAAAGCAGTCGATATCTCTCGGAGCTCTTGTATACAGAAGAGCATTTATGCCTATTCGATCCTACATCCGTTAACTTAAATACCCCTATTTCTCTAGAAGCTTTTGCCAGTTATGAACATGCTCTTGTTAGTCCTGATGGTCAGTTACAGACACAAGTTGATAAAATATTGGAGCAAAATGGCCTTAGGCGAAGAGTAGGGGTGAGTTCTCGTCACTTTTTAACCATTCGACGTTTGTTATTGGGGCGCTCTTTGTTGTGTATTGTACCCAAAAGGTTTGCTGAGATGGAAATGGACAATCATGACTTCAAGGCACTTAATCCGCCTGTTCTAGTGCCTAAATTCGATATCTGTTTGCTTTATCCAAAATCACGAGAGAAGGATGATAAAGGAAAATGGCTTCGTGATATTGTTCATAAAGTAGTAAAGTAACTTAGGTTTTATCTGGATGGGCAATGCAGTTAAATCCTATCCAGAACTGGGTTTTTACCATTTCTTGATACTCAGGATAGTGGCTGAATCTATCATAAACTCGATAACCACTGGCAAAAATAAATACCATGGTAACAAGGCTAAAAATGACCACGAATCCCTTAGGAATCGATTTTTTAATATCTAGTTTGGTAGCAGTAGACCCCCAGTAAATAGCGCAGCTTAGAACAGCCAATAGCTGACTTAAAGGAGACGACAAAGTGCCGGAGACAAGGCTATAGGCAAGACCTGATAGCAGAGTAACGCCCGCAACCTTTGTGCGGGTGTGCTTTGATTTTAAAGTGTCAATAAAACACTTGGCACACAATATACAGAAGCCAATGGCAGGAATTACTCCCCAGTGAACCATTATGTTGAGGACTGAGTTATGAGGTCGGCCGAATTTTACGCTGTCACAAACGAAGGCCTCCCCGCCTAATCCCCAGAATTGGATCATTCCAATTGTTTCTAGCCAGAGGTCTATACGTCCAGCACTTCCAGTGTCTATCGGCTCTAGATCCCCTTTTAAGTCAAGTAGGATGCTAGGTAAGGGATGAAGAAATACCAAGCTTATGATGATGCCAAAGAAAACACTTTGCCAGAAAAGACGTAACCATAATTTTCTATGCGGCATATCAAACAAGATGAGAATGAGAAAAGCGCCTGTTATAGAGATGGTAATCCCACGAGCGTTCGTCGCCATAATTACAGCAAAGCTCATCGCCATAACCAGCCTCAGCAATTCTGCTCTTTGGTTGTGTTTTAGTTGAAGTACGCATAAGTAGGCGATTGGAATGATTAGCCACACATGAACTTGATTGAGAAATCTTGGATTGGCGAAACTGAGTATTGTAAATTGAGACGCATTTAGGCCATGACTAACTCTAATCCAAAAGCCGAACGCGACACTAAAAAAAAGTAGTACGCTTATCCAACAATAGTATTGCCAAATTCTTTTTCGTTCCAAAAATGCAATTGGCTTAAGGATGAACGTCATCATTATTAGGCCAAGAATATAGGCCCATTGTGTAGCCGCTCCTAGGGGGTATTTCGCTATCAAAGTCGAAATTATACTAGAAGCGATTATGGTGATTAAAACGTATTTTGATTCTCTTTCTAAAGTGAACCAAGAATTGTAAGTTGTTGATTTTAATTGGTTATTCGCTAGATTGCATGTTAGTGCAAAACCGATAACCACTATTACAAATAGTCGCTTAATGTCATAAAGAAGTAACGGTTCATCTCTTGATATAAAGGGATTGAATGAAAAGACGACAAGCCCGAACATTATTATCAAGATTAATACAGTTTGGATGTTATGAGCTTGTCTCATGAAGGTCCCTAAGCACGGTGCGTTATACACCTAAGCTTAGGAAAAGTATGAACTATTAGCTGAAAAATTAGTTATTATTTTTTATTGAAGAAACTCGCAGTCCTTGCTCATCAAATAGGTGTACATCTTCGGCAACGAAGCTGATATCGACTTTGCTAAATTTCTGTACCTCTTTATCACCAGAGAGGTGCACCTTAAACCCATCAACTCCAGCTGCTTGGCCAAACAAGTAGGTGCTATTGCCCAGGCGTTCGACCACTTCACTTTGGAACGGTAATGTTAAGGCTTGTGAGCCATCGAGCTGAATATGCTCTGGGCGAATACCGAGCTTCAATGTTTGTCCCTGTGCAAGGTGTGAGTAGTTGCCGGGTAGTGTGATCACGTGACCATTATCAGAAGTGAGTGATAGAGATTCCGTGGTGGCTGAATCAACTCTGGTAGGAATAAAGTTCATTTTAGGGGAGCCGATAAAGCCTGCAACAAACTCGTTTTGTGGTCTGTGATAGAGATCGAGCGGTGAGCCTACTTGCTCTACTTGACCCTCTTTCAGTACCACAATTTTATCCGCCAAAGTCATCGCTTCTACTTGGTCATGGGTAACGTAGATCATGGTATTTTGCAGGTCTTGGTGCAATTTGGCGATTTGTAGGCGCATATCGACGCGAAGTTCCGCATCAAGGTTAGACAGAGGCTCATCAAATAAAAATACTTTGGGGTTGCGTACGATCGCCCGACCAATCGCAACACGCTGACGTTGTCCACCAGAGAGCTCTTTCGGTTTGCGTTTCAGTAAAGGTTCCAACTGCAGAGTTTTTGCTGCGTTATCCACTTGTTTTTTAATGTAGTCTTTTGGATGGCCATTCATCTTCAGGCCAAACCCCATATTCTCCTCTACCGTCATATGAGGGTAGAGAGCATAGGTTTGAAACACCATGGCTACGCCGCGCTCTGCAGGGTCGGTATCATTGACGCACTCTGTGTCAATATGTATCTCACCCTCAGTGATCTCCTCCAAGCCCGCAACTAATCGAAGCAGCGTCGATTTTCCGCAACCGGATGGACCAACGAAAACCACAAACTCACCATTATCGATATCGAGATCGACCCCATGGATGGTTTGCACATCGCCAAAACGTTTGATGACATTCCTTAATCTAATATCTGCCATTGCCTACTCCTGTTGCATCTGCTGTGCGATGCGGCTTTGTCCAACTATTTGTCTGCAAGTGAGCATGATTTGAAGGTTCACTAAGCTCACTAAGATTGAGAGATATGATCAAAAGATACCCGTTTATGAAAGCAATGAGATCATCGGTTTCGTAATTATTGATCTTTGTCATGCAAAATTGGGTTTTTGAGCTAAAATTTGTGGAAACGTTTACAGTTTTGTTGCTGAGTTGTGAAAGTGGCGGCGGCTGACGTTAGTATTAGAATAAATAATAAGCAATCAATCCTATGGTCAGTAGGATATATAAAATATCGCTGTTTCTCTTAATCGCTGCTGTTTTTTGCTATGAACTTCAATAGTGATAAAGAGTTATGAACGCATGGAGTGAAGTTCATGTCAGACGCTCTAAAGACATACCCCAAAAACGCGTTGCCATCGGCACGCAAAAAATCACGCATCAGCACCAAGCTATCCCCTTGGCTTTTTATGATGCCTGCGCTAATTGTATTTACGGTATACGTCATCCTGCCCATATTCGAGAGTATTAGCCTTAGCTTCTACGACTGGGATGGGTTGGGTGAAAAAACGTGGATTGGACTCGAAAACTATCGTGAGCTGTTTGACTCTGAGGCGTTCTATACGTCTTTGAAGAATAACTTTTTGTGGTTGGTTTTCTTTATGTTGGCACCACCCATCGGGTTAGCAATTGCACTTTTCCTCAATCAGCAGGTGCGTGGAATACGAGTTGTTAAGTCGCTGTTCTTCTTCCCCTTTGTTATCTCACAAGTGGTGGTAGGCCTGGTATTCGCGTGGTTCTATGACCCTTCTTTTGGTTTGTTTAACATCATGCTCACCTCGTTTGGTTTTGAGCCTGTTTCCATTCTCGCCAATGAGACCTACGTGACCTACGGTATTATCGCTGCAGGCTTATGGCCGCAAATATCCTACTGCATGATTCTCTATCTAACAGGCTTGAATAACCTCGATCCAGAGCAATTGGAAGCGGCGCGCCTTGATGGGGCGAAGAAGCTGAGAATGTTGTGGTATATCGTTCTGCCACAGCTTAGACCTGCCACGTTTATTGCCATTGTGGTTACCGTGATCGGTGCTCTGCGTTCATTCGACTTGGTGGCGACAATGACGGCTGGTGGTCCTTGGGGGAGCTCAACGGTGTTGGCTTATCAGATGTATGAAGAGTCTATCTTTAACTACCGAATGGGTTATGGCGCAGCGGTCTCTGTGATGCTGTTCTTAATCATGGATGTGTATATCGCCTACTTCTTGTGGCGCATGCTAAGGAGTGAGAAATAATGTACCCACAACCGATTCAACGTGCTGGCGCTTTCACTAACATCAGTTATCGAATAGCGCTACCTATCTCTATTGTACTTTGGCTACTGCCTTTAATTGCTGTAATGATGACCTCTATTCGTTCAATTGAGGACATCAACGTGGGTAACTACTGGGGCTGGCCGAGTGAGATTCAGTTTCTAGAAAATTACACTCAAGTCTTTACGGCAACCGCAATGGGCCAGTACCTCATCAATAGTTTGCTGATCACCCTACCCGCAGTGGCAGGGGCGGTGGCACTGTCGACCTTGGCCGGGTTTGCTCTGGCAAAATACCGCTTTAGAGCCAATATCTGGATCTTTGCTATGTTCATTGCGGGTAACTTTGTTCCGTTCCAGATTCTCATGATTCCAGTGCGTGATTTGACCATTTCGCTCGGGCTTTACGATACGCACTGGGCGCTGATTTTCTTCCATGTCGCGTTCCAAGCCGGTTTTTGTACCCTGTTTATGCGCAACTTTATCGTTGGTATCCCTGACGCTTTGATTGAGGCGGCACGAGTCGAAGGTGTATCTGAATGGAAGATATTCTGGCATGTGGTGTTACCGCTTGTACGCCCAGCTTTAGCTGCCTTATCCGTGCTGGTATTTACCTTCATTTGGAATGACTTTTTCTGGGCATTAGTCTTGGTGCAAAGTGACGAAGTTCGCCCTGTCACTGCGGGTTTAAGCTCACTGCAAGGGCAGTGGCTGGCCTCTTGGCAACTGATGTCTGCAGGGGCGATTGTCGCTGCGATACCTCCGGTAGTGCTGTTCTTTACGATGCAGCGCCACTTTATTGCTGGCCTCACGCTAGGTGCCACCAAAGGATAAGAATTTCATTGACGAGGGAGGTCACAGTTTCCTCTCTTCAATGAGATAAAGTAGCCAGATGGTCTACTTTGAAAATAATAACAACAAGAACAGGAATAGAGCTTAATGCTCTCGATAAGGACCCTACTATGAAAAACGTGAAAACCTTTGCTGCCTCCCTCGCGCTTGGTGCAACACTATCAACCGGCGCATGGGCGAGTGAGCTAGTGATTAACTCAGATGCCTCTGACCCCGCACCCAAGCAGGCGTGGGAAGAGATCGTTAAACGCTTTGAAGCGGAATACCCAGACATCAATGTGAAATACAACTTGTACGATCATGAGGCGTACAAAACCACGATTCGCAACTGGTTGGTGACTTCCCCACCGGACGTGGTGTTCTGGTATGCAGGCAACCGTATGAAGACGTTTGTTGATCGTGGTCTGTTTGAAGATGTGAGTGACATCTGGAAAGACCAAGGTATGGATGAAACATTTAAATCCGCTCAGCCAGCCATGACGGTGAATGGTAAGCAATACGGTGTACCTTACACCTATTACCAGTGGGGCATCTACTACCGCAAAGACATCTTTGATAAGTTTGGTATTGCGGAGCCAAAAACATGGGATGAGCTGTTAAAAGCCTCTGAAACACTGAAAGCCAACGACGTTACGCCATTTACCATTGGTACCAAGTATCTTTGGACGGCCGCTGGTTGGTTTGACTACCTCAACATGCGTACTAATGGTCTAGATTTCCACATCGAGTTGATGGATGGCAAGGTACCTTACACTGATGAGCGTGTGAAGAAAACCTTTGCCAATTGGGCACAGCTGGTTGAAAAAGACTACTTCCTAGACAGCCACGCTTCATACTCTTGGCAAGAAGCACAGCCGTTCCTATACAACGGTCAAGCGGCTATGTATCTGATGGGTAACTTTATAACGCCGAACTTCCCAGAAGACATAAAAGATAATATGGGCTTCTTCCAGTTCCCGGTGATTGACCCGGCAGTACCATTGGCTGAAGACGCACCAATGGATACGTTGCATATTCCTAGCAAAGCAGAAAACAAAGAGGATGCACGTAAGTTCCTTGAGTTTGTTGCCCGAGCTGAGAACCAAGCATTGATTAATGAGATGATGCTGCAAATCCCGACCAACAATGAGGCCAGTGTGAAAGACGACCCGTTCTTGAACAAAGGTGTGGCAATGCTAAACAGCGCGGCAGGTACAGCGCAGTTCTATGACCGAGACACTGATCCGGCAATGGCGAAAGAGGGGATGAAGGGTTTCCAACAGTTTATGGTGCACCCTGACCGTATTGATAAAATTCTGGAAAAACTAGAAAAGACCAGACAGCGCACGTTTAAGTAAGTGTTGCTATAGATTGATAAGTAAAAGGCTCCGTAAGGAGCCTTTTTTATGTGTGATGTTTACGCTTGATGCTAATTGTTAATCACGTAACTGAGCAACAGAATCTCGACGCACTAGTGTTGGTGTATAGCGAATAGAATCTTCATGTTCACTGTCAGCTTGAGAAAGCGCTAAGGCAAGCTGCGCGGCTTTTTCTGCCATCATGCTGATCGGGTAGCGAATAGTAGTGAGGCGAGGGTAGACGTAACGCGCAATCAAACCATCATCGAAGCCGATAATGGAGAGCTGATCGGGAACTGAAATGCTGTTTTCCTGAGTGATAGACAGCGCTCCTGCAGCAATGTAATCGTTGTAAGCAACCACTGCCGTCATATCAAGAGACTTACTTAATAACGTGGTCATCGCTTGCTCACCGCCATCACTGTTGGGTTCGCAATACTCGATATAAGAGGCAGGCAATTCTATATTATTGTCTTTCAAAGCATCACGATAGCCTCTGATACGTTCGTCAGCATCCTCAATTTTATGGTTTGAGGCTATGCAAGCAATCTTGCGATGCCCTTGCTTGATGAGATACTCAGTGGCTAAATATGCGCCGCGGTAGTTATCTAGTGAGATACAACGCTCGGCAATTTCTGGAATTGTGCGATTGATCAACACTAGGCCTTTTACCTCTTTTGCGTAGGCGATGAGTTCTTCATCGCTTAGGCCTTTCGAGTGAAGAACTAGCGCGTCGCAGCGGCTATTGATTAGCAGCTCGATCACTCGTCGCTCTTCGTCTGGGTCATGGTAACCATTACCAACAAGAATATGTTTGCCGTCTTGATGGGCAACATCGTCGACGGATTTAACCATTGCACCGAAGAAAGGATCTGAAACGTCGCTGACGAGAACGCCAAGGGTATTTGAGCTTTTACTGACAAGCGCTCTTGCAGTGGCATTGGGGCGGTAGCCGAGCAACTTCATGGCAGCATGAACGGCTTCCATTGAACTTTTGCTTGCTTTAGGTGAGTTATTGAGGACGCGAGAAACTGTTGCGACTGATACGCCAGCTTCTTTAGCAACATCCTTGATAGTAGCCATTTGATTCTCCCTGCACCTCAATAAGCTAGGTCATTGAGCCCGGATTGTGAGGTGGTTTTACATATTGGCGCTTTGCATCATGGTGCATTTGCCCACATATTACACCTGATGTGTAACAGCAGAGCAACCTTAGAAATAAACTAATTTTGGGAAATTTTTATCTTTATGATTTTTATGAATTTAATCTGTTGGTAACGTTTGCCCATAAAACATGCATGCATTGTGCATGTTTAAAAATGAGCGTAGACTTGTTTTATCATTAAAAATACGAGAACCCACCATGCTGAATATTACCGATCGTCGAGTCGAAGAGGCGATCACTCCTGTGTTACGACTGGGTTTTAGACCCTTCTTCTTGTTGGGAAGCATTTATGCGGTTGTTGCGATTGCTTTGTGGGTATGGATGTTTCAAAAAGGCGCGCCAACCCTGCTGAATGTTCCACCTCTGTGGTGGCATGTGCACGAAATGATGTTTGGTTTTGGTATGGCGATTGTGATGGGGTTTGTACTCACCGCAGTACAAAACTGGACGGGGATGCCCGGCACTAAATCTTATCGGCTTGGCATTATCGTCGCTCTTTGGCTTTTGGTACGAGTGCTGTTTTGGACGCCAGCGCCGCTATGGCTAGTCTCCAGTATTGAGGCGTTATTCATGGCGTTGTGTGCCTATGAAGTTGGGGTACGTGTGGTTAAATCAAAAGGTTGGCGTAACCTGTTTTTTGTGCCGCTTTTTGTTTTGGCAATAGTCGCGAACTTTGCCAGCTATGCGACGATAAAAGGGTTGCCACCGTTTAGCTCAAGTGCCGTATGGCAAGCTATGTTGTGGTGGTTTGCTCTACTGCTTTCAGTGATGGGTGCGAGAGTGATTCCCTTTTTTACGGCGCGTCGCTTTAATTTCGATAAACCACAGCCACTATTATGGCTTGAATGGGCGAGTAATTTGCCTATCGTGATCCTTTTCGTTTTGAGCTTTTTCCCGCTGACGTTTTCCGAGCTCGCGGCACCGATTATGCTGTTTGCTGGTGTGGCTCAACTTGTTCGAGTGATGCGCTGGAAACCTTGGTTAACGCTTAGTGAGCCTTTGGTTTGGTCACTGCATCTAAGTTACCTATGTTTACCTGTAAGCCTAATTCTACGCGGGACATGGGATAACCCAATGGCTCAGCATGCGTTGATTCACCTATTCGCGATTGGTACCTTCGGTGGGGTGATTCTTGCGATGATCGCACGAGTGACAATGGGGCACACTGGGCGTGCTATCTATGAGGGGCCAAGTATGTGGTTAGCCTTTGCTTTGCTTGTTGTTGCTGCGGTTGTGCGAAGTATTGGCACTGCCCTTTATCCTGAGTGGATGATACAGTGGATTGAAGTCGCTGCAGCTATGTGGATTGTTGCGTTTGGTTTGTATGTGGTGAAGTTTGCCAAGATGCTC
This sequence comes from Vibrio astriarenae, assembly GCF_010587385.1. Taxonomy (NCBI): domain Bacteria; kingdom Pseudomonadati; phylum Pseudomonadota; class Gammaproteobacteria; order Vibrionales; family Vibrionaceae; genus Vibrio; species Vibrio astriarenae. Next base: position 2,409,582 of record NZ_CP047475.1, on the reverse strand, counting down.
ATCACTGCTCGTGTCGATGGGCACCCTGGCTAGCCGTCGGTTCTATTTAAAAAATGATAAAGAGCTACACTAGGTAGCTAAGCTTTTGGTGTTGCTGCGAAACATAGTCATCAATGGCTCGTATCTGCTCTTGGGATAGCTCTAGGCCAACTTTAGTACGGCGCCAGATGATATCATCGGTGTGGTGCGCCCACTCAGTGTTCATTAAGAAATCGATCTCATGCTGGAACAGTGAAGCCCCAAAGTGAGTGCCCAGCTGTTCTAGTGATTTAATACCCTCAAGCAACTGATGAACTTGCGAGCCATATTGGCGTGCATAGCGATGCAATTGATCTTTATCGATGAATGGGTACATGACTTCGAGTTGCAGCATGAAGTCGTGTAGGTTGGCCTCCATATCGCCACCAAACAGCGGTAAAGTGCTCTCTTTGGCTGCTTGAATGTTAGGCAGGTAGGGGGTGAGCTTTTCGATCGCGGCTTGAGAAAGCTTACGGTAGGTGGTGAGCTTACCACCAAAGATAGAGAGCAGTGGTGCCTCATCCAGCTCTTGCTCAAGCTCCAGTGTGTAATCACGAGTGATCGCCTGAGGTGAGTCAGATTCATCATCACACAGTGGTCTTACTCCACTGAATGTCCACACAACATCGCTTTTTTGTACATCATGAACGAAATGCTGATTGACCACATCAATCAGGTAATCAACTTCACCATCAGTGATTGTTACTTCGCGAGGCTCGCCGTGATACTCCTGGTCAGTTGTGCCAATCATAGAGTATTTGCCTAAGTAAGGAATAACAAACACGATGCGTCCATCTTTGTTCTGAAGAATGTAGGCTTCATCATTGTCGTGGATCTTGGGAACGACGATATGGCTGCCTTGAATCAGGCGAATATTACGAGGAGATGGGCTTTCGAGGCCGTGATCATAAAACTGCTTAACCCAAGGACCTGCCGCATTTACGAGGGATTTACAGTAGTAGGTCTCTTTGCGATTAGAGCGTTGGTTGTGCACGGTGACCTTCCATAGCCCTTGCTCTCGCACTGCTCTTTCAACCCGCGAGTAATTGTTGACGATCGCCTGATGAGATCTCGCGGTTTGTAAATTAGCCAACACGAGGCGCGCATCATCCACCCAGCAGTCAGAATATTCAAAACCAATTTTTATCTCTGGCTTGAATAGTCCCGTATCACTCAAATTGACTCGTTGGCTTGCCGCCAGCGCGGACTCTTCACGTCCGGTAATCGGTCGTTTACCGAGTGTGTCGTACAGAAACAACCCCGCGCGAATCATCCAAGCAGGGCGAAGAAACGGTCGATGTGGCAAGCGAAAACGCATTGGGAATGCTAAGTGTGGCGCTTTTTGTAGTAACACTTCACGTTCAGCCAGCGCTTCTGACACCAAGCGAAACTCGTAGTGTTCAAGGTAACGCAGCCCGCCATGGATCAATTTTGAGCTGGCAGAAGAGGTGGCGGAAGCAAAATCGGCGGCATCGAAAATGGCCACTTTTGAGCCGCGTGTTGCCGCTTCCGCAGCAATGCCAGCGCCATTGATGCCACCACCGATCACCACGATATCTAGTGGTTGTTTTGCGGTTGAATGAGGGTTGGTTCGTCCATTCATATCACTATTCCTAAGTCTATTGTCCCTACCAAGTCGCCGTTATCGTCTGACGATTTTTATACGGCGATCAAGGACACTAGTTTTACCAATACATTACTGTAATCGTTTACAGATGGAGGGTAGTCGTTAGTTTGTGCTGTTTTCTTCATCCTCGAAGGAGGCCCAAAGGCGTGCGCATTCAATCGCACGTTTCCAGCCTCTATAACGGCGCTGGCGTTTCTCTTCATCAGGGTGAGGCATGAAGCGGGTATCGATCTCTGCTTTGTCTTTGAGCTCATCAATGTTTTGCCAAAAGCCAACGGCGAGTCCGGCAAGGTAGGCAGCACCGAGGGCGGTGACCTCAGTCACTTTGGGTCTGATCACCTCGCTATCTAGGATATCTGCTTGATATTGCATTAAGAAGTCATTGGCGACCGCGCCGCCGTCAACGCGCAGTGATTTGATGTTAATGCACGCATCTGCTTGCATCGCATTAAGTACATCGTAGGTTTGATAAGCGATACTCTCTAGAGTTGCACGGATAATATGATTGCTACTGGTGCCGCGAGTCAGACCAACAATAGTCCCTCGTGCATACGCGTCCCAATGAGGCGCGCCTAACCCTGTGAACGCAGGAACGACGTAAACGCCATTTGAAGAGTCGACCTTGGTGGCAAAATACTCAGAGTCTTTCGCATCGGAAATCAGTTTTAGCTCATCACGTAACCACTGAATCGCTGCGCCCCCCATGAAAACAGAACCCTCAAGTGCATAGCTTGGTTGCCCTTTGGCATCACAGGCAATGGTGGTGAGCAAGCCATTACTCGAAGCGACCTTCTCTTTACCTGTGTTCATCAGGAGAAAACAGCCCGTACCATAGGTGTTCTTGGCTTGACCTGCGGAGACGCACATTTGCCCAAAGAGTGCGGCTTGTTGATCGCCAGCGATACCCGAAATTGGAATTCGTGTTCCCCCCTTACCACCGATATTGGTTTGGCCGTAGATATGAGACGAGGCGTTTACTTCTGGCATCATGGAGCGAGGAATATCGAGCATATCGAGTAGTGTTTGGTCCCACTCCAATGTATTGATGTTGAAAAGCATGGTACGAGAGGCGTTGGTGTAGTCGGTAGCATGCACTCGACCCGAAGTCATTTTCCAAACAAGCCAAGTGTCGATAGTGCCAAAAAGCAGTTCCCCCACCTCGGCTTGTGCTCTAGCCCCTTCAACATTATCGAGAATCCATTTAATCTTGGTGGCAGAAAAGTACGGGTCAAGAACCAGCCCTGTCCGTTCTCGAACATCGTCTTCGACACCTTGCTGCTTAAGTTTTTGACACAAATCAGAAGTGCGTCGACACTGCCAGACAATGGCATTGTAGACAGGTTTGCCGGTGTTTTTGTTCCATACCACGGTTGTTTCACGCTGGTTGGTGATACCGATAGCCGCAACTTCATCACTGCGAATACCTGATTTTGCCAGCGCTTCAATCATGGTGGAGCTTTGGGTTGCCCAGATCTCTAGGGGGTCATGCTCAACCCAGCCTGCTTTGGGGTAGATTTGGGTAAACTCTCGTTGGGATACAGTAACGATATTCGCGTGTCCGTCCAAGATCACCGCACGAGAGCTGGTGGTTCCTTGGTCAAGGGCGACAATATAGCGAGGGTCGGTTGGGGTAGCGTTATTGGAATTTAAGTCTGGCATAATCGATATCCATTCTTTTTATAAGTATGGGTTAAATTATGCACACAAGCGTGAATTAGGTGAGAAAAAAGGGGTGAAAGTGTTTCCTAAGTCATAAAAAACGGCCTCGAAGTGAGACCGTTTACACACCTTTTGAAATAAGGCTTTAGCTGTCTAATACCAAAGTGGCATTAGTTGTTTTTGTGTAGCTCGCTGTTCAGCTCAACCGCTGATTTGTTTGCTAGACATTCAATTTGACCCGTCACTGAGTTACGACGGAACAGTAGGTCAGAAACACCAGCGAGATCGCGTGCTTTAACCACTTCTACTTCGTTGCCTGAAGAGTCAAGCATGCGAACTTTAGAGCCCGCAGTCACGTACAAACCAGACTCGATAGTACAACGGTCGCCCATTGGGAAGCCAAGACCCGCGTTTGCGCCAAGCAGTGAGTTTTCACCAATTGAAACAACCACTTTACCGCCACCAGACAGTGTACCCATGATAGAAGCGCCACCGCCGATGTCAGAGCCGTTGCCAACAACAACACCAGCAGAGATACGACCTTCAACCATGCTCACGCCAGTTGTACCCGCATTGAAGTTGATAAAGCCTTCGTGCATAACCGTGGTGCCTTCGCCAACGTGTGCACCAAGACGTACGCGAGAAGTATCAGCGATACGAACGCCCGTTGGTACCACGTAGTCCACCATTTTAGGGAACTTATCTACACAGTCGACGCTTAGTGCACGACCTGCTAGGCGAGCTTCGATTTGACGCTCTGCAAGCTCAGGCAGATCGATCGGGCCTTCGTTTGTCCATGCGATGTTGTGCAGCAGGCCAAAGATACCGTCAAGTACTGTGCCGTGCGGTTGAACTAGGCGGTTAGAAATCAGTTGTAGTTTCAAGAAACCTTCAGCAACAGATTGCGGCTGCTCGTCAGTTGCAAGGATAACAAGCACAAGCGGCTGCTCAGATTGAGCGGCTTTCTCTGCAAATGCTGCGTTTGCTACGTCACCGTTTGCTGCGAATGCAATTGCAAGCTCAGCGCTTAGAGCTGGAGTGATTTCAATTGCTTGGTTGCCTTGTTCATAGCCAGAGATTGGCGCTAGTGCTTTAACTAACTCTTCAGAAGGGTTTAGAACTGGGCTTGGAAAAAACGCTTCGATGATTTTACCGTCACGGTTTTTAGTTGCTGTACCAAAGGCTAGAGAGAAGTAAGCCATTATTGAATCTCCATCTATCAATTCATTAAAAGAGCACTGCATGTGCTCATCAGATATTACTCATCTTAAATAGACGCTGTGCGAGTTTAAAGGGGCTTTTAGTGTAAAGTCCGTAAACAAATATCTATTGTCTTTTTAGCGACACTTCTGTCTATTCAGATGTATAAGAAAACAAAAAGCCCGAAGTCTCCTTCGGGCTTTGATTATTTGACTTTACTAAAACTGATTGGGCGTAGTGTGCTTTTCGCACTTGTTTTATATTGTCCAACCATTCACCAGGTTTGAGCGCTGGTGTTTTAGCTAATTACTTAGCTAGGTCGTCTGCGTGCTCAGATAGGAACGCTGCAACACCTTTAGGAGAAGCGTCCATACCAGACTTGCCTTCTTCCCATTGTGCTGGACAAACTTCACCGTGCTTCTGGTGGAAGTTTAGAGCGTCTACCATGCGTAGCATTTCGTCGATGTTACGGCCTAGTGGTAGGTCGTTAACAACTTGGTGACGTACAAGGCCATCTTCGTCGATTAGGAAAGAACCACGGAAAGCAACGCCTGCTTCTGGGTGCTCAACGTCGTATGCTTTACAAATTTCGTGCTTAACGTCAGCAACGAGTGGGTACTTAACTTGACCGATACCGCCATCTTCGATAGCAGTGTTACGCCATGCATTGTGAGAGAACTGAGAATCGATTGAAACGCCGATTACTTCAACGCCTTTAGCTTGGAAATCAGCTAGGCGGTTATCGAATGCGATTAGCTCAGATGGGCAAACGAAAGTGAAATCTAGTGGGTAGAAGAAAACAACTGCTTTCTTGCCTTTAGTGAATTCTGCGAAGTTGAAGTTTTCAACAATTTCACCGTTACCTAGAACAGCTGCAGCAGTGAAGTCTGGGGCTTGACGACCAACTAGTACCATTTTTATTGCTCCTAAATATTTTTAAAGTCTGACCCGCGTAGCATTCTGCAATAGATTAGCTGCGGTTCAGTCCGTGTTTGTACGGGACAAATACTAGTACAAAGCGTAGTATAGAAAAAAGCGAATTAATTAGATTGAGTTAATCGAAAAAAGCGATTGTCGAAAGATGTGAGCTCGATTAAGAACCGATGGGAACGTCCTGATAGTTTTATGAATAAATGGCCAAGTCTAAAGCAGCTGCACTACCTTATCACGCTGCATGAAACCCGTCACTTCAGTGAAGCCGCAGAGAAGTGCTTCGTCAGTCAGTCCACTCTTAGTAAAGGAATCCAGAATCTGGAGGAGTTGATTGGTTGCCCTCTATATGAAAAGAAAGACAAGAAAAGTCCTCTTGTGTTTACCCAAGCAGGAGAGCTGGTTGTCGAGCACGGACGTGAACTGTTAGCGAAAGGACAAGACCTGGTTGAGCTTGGCTATCTATGCCAAGGGGAAACAATGCAAGGGCAATTGCGAGTGGGGTGTATCCCGACGATTGCCCCATTTTTACTCTGCGATCTGGTGCAAGAGGTCAATGCCCGTTACCCACAGCTAGATCTTCTTTTAAGAGAAGATACCACCACCAACTTATTGGCTGCTCTTCGTCAAGGCTCACTCGATGTGCTGATTCTAGCGCTGCCGGTGGATATTGACGGTATGCACAGTTGTATCGTCGGCCAAGATCCGTTCAAGATGATCATCAGTCGTAATCAGGCTGACCAGATCACCGCCCCGATTCGTTATGATGATCTGCCTAATGAGTCTGTCTTCTTGCTTGAACGAGAGCACTGCCTAACTGAGCACGCCGTATCGGCTTGCTCATTAACCGAGAAAGAGAAGATCAATCCATTCAGTGCAACCAGTCTGCATACCCTCGTACAGATGGTTGCGAACGGTTTAGGGACCACCTTTATCCCGCAAATGGCAATTGAACACGGTTTGTTAGACAACCAGAACCTGGTCATTGTCGATCCGCCCGGTCAAGAAGCGTATCGTAAAATTGGTTTGGTTTGGCGACCAAGTACGTCCCGCGCGCAGACGTTTGAACAATTAGCAGAAGTCGTATCAGAGCTACTGTAGACAAGCAAAAATTGAAAAAGAGTGCAATTTTGCGCTCTTTTTTTTCGTTTTGTTCCTCTGACTTTCCTCCTCTCTTCTGAGTCTGGTGACGTATTAGTCCAAATTGGCAGTGGTTTGTTCTGCTTATCCGGCTAATTTTTAGATTAATGCTCTTTTAGTGTGTTTTTCTCTGTGAAATTTTACAGCTCTAGAATGTAGGACCTTTCATAAAATTGTGAAATTTCACAATGTTAATTTTACACCCCACTTTTGGCTGCTTGTTCGATTCTTATCCAGTTTTGTTTTTTAACTCTCTCATTTAAGTGGCTTTCACTCGATCTCATGTTTTCATACGGTCGTTTAAAACGCATATTTATGGTGAAAATGTCTGTAATTAAATTACGTAACTAGTAACAAATTGAATGGTGAGTTAAACGCTTGTTTGGAACAAGATAAAACTTTGAATTTAACCTTTCGTTAACTTTTAGTGTTTTCCTCAAGGGCTTGTTGATGTAAGGTTTTATTACGCTTTGACTGCAGAGCCTTGAAGATTGAATTCAAACGCACCATCGATTTTTACTCCCCAAGTCGGCAGGTTTGAATGGTTATATTGAGCTCAAAATGATAATTAAATGTAGTTTTAAAGTTACAAGTGAAATCTGACTAAGGAAGACGGATTATGTTAACGAACATCGCAGAGAAAAATAGCCCACAACACCTAGCCCAAGAAAACCTAGGCATGCTTGATGTGAAAGAGACCTTATCTCTAGAGCATCAAGCGATTTTCCCAACCGAAGCCCAAACCTTTTTGTCTCTGCTGTGTGCTCGCTATGGCGCGCAAGTAGACGAGCTTTTGAAAGCTCGCGATGCACGTCAAAGTCAGATCGATGCTGGACAGCTCCCTGACTTTAACAAGGATATGCAAGATATCCGCGAGGGTAGCTGGAAGATCCTTGGTATCCCGGAAGATCTGCAAGATCGCCGTGTGGAAATAACCGGACCGACGGATCGCAAAATGGTGATCAATGCTCTGAACGCAAATGTAAAAGTGTTTATGGCTGATTTTGAGGACTCTATGTCTCCGGCCTGGACAAAAGTACTCGATGGCCAAGTGAACTTGCGTGATGCGGTGCGCGGCACGATTGATTACCAGAATCCAAACAATGGTAAGCAGTATGAGCTTAGTGATGATCCTGCGGTGCTCATCTGTCGTGTTCGTGGTTTACATCTTAAAGAGAAGCATGTGCATTTTAATGATGCCGCTATTCCCGGGGCACTGTTTGATTTCGCGCTCTATTTCTATAACAACCATAAAGAGTTATTAGAGAAAGGCAGCGGCCCCTACTTTTATATCCCTAAACTGCAATCGCATCATGAAGCACAGTGGTGGAGTCAGGTTTTCCACTTTACCGAAGAGTACTTTGGTTTAGACACTGGAACGATAAAAGCGACGGTATTGATTGAAACCCTACCTGCTGTGTTTGAGATGGACGAGATTCTGTTCGCACTCAAAGAGCACATTGTGGGGTTAAACTGCGGTCGATGGGATTACATCTTCAGCTATATAAAAACACTTAAAAACTACCCTAATCGTATTCTTCCCGACAGACAAGTCGTTACGATGGAGAAGCCTTTCCTCAATGCCTATTCACGCTTATTAGTGCGTACCTGTCATCGTCGTGGCGCGTTTGCTATGGGTGGAATGGCGGCCTTTATCCCGGCGAAAGACCCTGAGCAAAATCAGCAGGTATTAGACAAGATCCATAATGATAAATCGCTCGAAGTAAATAACGGCCATGACGGTACTTGGGTTGCCCATCCAGGGCTTGCTGATACTGCACGTGAAGTGTTCGACCGGGTACTGGGAGATCGCACTAACCAACTTGATGTTAGCCGAGAAACCGATGAGCCAATTACTGCGCAGATGCTGCTTGAACCCTGCTCAGGTGAGCGAACAGAGCAGGGGATGCGCCATAACATTCGCGTCGCATTGCAGTATATCGAGGCGTGGATTTCCGGTAATGGCTGTGTGCCTATCTACGGTTTGATGGAGGATGCAGCAACCGCAGAGATCTCACGAGCCTCAATTTGGCAGTGGATTAAGCATGGCAAAGATCTTGATAACGGAGAGGTGGTGACCAAAGCGCTGTTTGAGCGATACCTCAAAGAAGAGATCGAGGTGGTGAAGCAAGAGATCGGCGACGAGAGATTCAACCAAGGTCGCTTTACCGAAGCCGCTGATTTGATGGCACGACTCACCACCAGTGATGAGCTAACCAATTTCCTTACTGTGCCGGGCTATGAATACTTAGATTAATCAGCACAGAGAAAAGACCAACAACACAATAACGTGAAGACTTGTTCGCCCGTGGCAACCCCTACACCGCCAGATGTCGAGCGAAACCAAGGATACCCATGTGGAACAACATGAACTGAGAGAGGGACTGACTATGACATTAACACGCCGCCAACAGATTGAAGCGCTTGAGAAAGACTGGGCAACGAATCCACGCTGGAAGAATGTAAAACGCACCTATACCGCAGAAGAAGTCGTAGAGCTTCGTGGCTCAATGGTACCAGCCAACACGATCGCACAACGTGGCGCTGACAAGTTGTGGTCACTGGTCAACGGAGAGTCGAAAAAAGGTTATGTAAACTGTCTAGGCGCACTCACTGGCGGCCAAGCAGTGCAGCAAGCCAAAGCGGGTATTGAGGCGATTTATCTATCAGGTTGGCAGGTGGCTGCGGACAACAATACCGCCTCTACCATGTACCCAGACCAATCTCTGTATCCAGTGGACTCTGTTCCCTCTGTCGTAAAACGCATTAACAATTCCTTCCGCCGAGCGGATCAAATTCAGTGGGCGGGAGGTAAGTCACCAGAGGATGAAGGTGGTATCGACTACTTCCTACCGATTGTGGCTGATGCAGAAGCTGGCTTTGGTGGTGTTCTAAATGCCTATGAGCTGATGAAGTCGATGATTGATGCTGGTGCCGCGGGCGTTCACTTTGAGGACCAATTAGCGTCTGTTAAAAAGTGTGGTCATATGGGGGGGAAGGTATTAGTA